>CABUSL010000054.1 GCA_902494295.1 uncultured Collinsella sp. | reverse complement strand
GTGCAGATTGTGGCGCGTGAGCGTTCGTGTGCCACGTCGCTTATCGAGGAAGCCATGCTGCTCGCCAACGAGTGCGTTGCAGAGTGGCTGGCAGACCGTGATATCGAGGCCTGCTATCGCGTGCATGAGGATCCGAGCCCCGATAGCCTGCACGGTGCCGCCGTTGCGCTGGCGCAGCTAGGCATCATCGACGATCGCCGTGCTGCCGGTATTGCCCTGGGGAGCCCCGATGAGCTGCAGGCTGCAGTTGATGCTGCCGCCGGTACGGCCAACGCACCGCTCGTCAACACGCTGCTTCTGCGCAGCATGCAGCGCGCGCTGTACAAGCCGCGCAACGAGGGCCACTTTGCGCTCGCCGCGCCGTGCTACTGTCACTTTACGAGTCCCATCCGTCGCTACCCCGATCTGGTGGTGCACCGCGTGCTCAAACTGCAGTTGGCCTATGAGCAGCTCGGCGGCAAGGACGCCTTGGTCCGTACGCCGCGGCTGATCGGCAAGGGGCGCGAGTCGCTGCCGTGCATTCTGCCGCAGATCTGCCGCGCATGTAGCGATGCCGAGCGCGCGGCAGATGCCGCCAGCCATGCGACGCAAAAGATCAAGATTGCCCAGTACTATGAGGACCGTCTGGGTGAGCGCTATGCCGGAACCGTCTCGTGGGTTAGCAGCATGGGCCTCTTTGTGCGCTTGGACCTAACACAGGTCGAGGGCCTGGTTTCAATTAAGAGCCTGGGCAACGAGTGGCTCGAGTTCGACGAGGACGCGCTAACGCTCACAGGTGCCGACACGGGCACCCGTTACGAGCTGGGGCAGCGCGTGATTATCGAGGTCTCGCGCGTCAATACCACGCGTGGGCACTTGGACTTTAAGCTTATCCATTAGCTAAATCCCGACTCGTGGCGAGAGAGCGGAGGGCGGCCTTTCGGGACCGCCCTTCGCATCTGAATCGTGGCTACCTTGCCGTCTGCTCGGCCGCCCGCTTACCTGCTATTTGAGAGGTAAAACCTACCAAAATAAACCTGTCCCTTTTTGGCAGGTTTACAAGAAAGCGGGGATGAGATGGCGATGGTGTACGGTTATGCGCGGGTGAGTTCGCGCGATCAGAACCTTAATCGGCAGCTGGATGCGCTGGGCGCCTATGGCGTGGGCTCGGCGAATATTTATGCCGACCATGCGAGCGGCAAGGACTTCGATCGACCGCGTTATCGCGAGCTGCTGCACGTCCTGGGAGACGGGGACGTACTGGTGGTGCTTTCTATCGACCGACTTGGCCGTAATTACTCCGAGATTCTTGAGGAATGGCGACGCATTACCAAGGAGCTCGGGGTTGCCATTGTGGTGTTGGACATGCCATTGCTTGACACGCGCGCTAGGGCCAGCGGCGCGCCGGATGTGACCAACGTCCTGATTGCCGATATTGTGCTGCAACTGCTGAGCTACGTGGCGCAGGTAGAGCGCGAGAATAACCATCGGCGCCAAGCGGAGGGAATTGCAGCGGCGCGGGCGCGAGGGGTCCGTTTCGGTCGACCTCGCAAGCCGTGCCCTCCTCAGTTTGAGCTGGTGCGCGATAGCTATGAGGCGGGCGATATTACCCGCAGCCAGGCGGCAAAGTGCCTGGGCGTGTGCGTGGGGACGTTCGATCGCTGGATGCGCGAGGCGGGGTAGGGGTTTGCGTCGCTTTGTCGCTTCCTGTTGCGATTCAAATTTTGATACGGTGACGATGCCATTTGGGGCTACACTCGCTGATATTCAAAAAAGGAGGTTGGCCCTTGGCGCGCGTAAAACAAATAATCGGATGGACCGCGATCGTTCTGTTCGCTGCAACGCTGGCGGGCATCTGGGTGCTGACGGAGCAAAATGCGGTGGAGACGTCGTTGCTGAGCGAGTCCACCGCGCGTGTGGTGGAGGGCCAGGCTACGGGCGTTCAGGCTGTCGATGCCACGGGTGAAGCTCAGGCGGAGAACGGAATGACCGGGGGCACCGATTCGGCTGCCTCGAATGTCCGGTCTGGCCGACTTGCTTCCATTCGCATGTGGGTGGGCACGAACGTCCGTCGCGTTGCCCATACCGTAGAGTTTTTCTTCGTCGGATTGTTCGCCTCGGTGGTCGTGGTTTGCTTTTCCAGGCGTCCGTGGAGCGTATGCTCCCGTTGCGTGCCCGTATTGCTCTTTTGCGCCGCCTGCTCCGTTGGCGATCAGGTACATAAGATCTTTGTTCCCGGCAGGCATTTCGACGTTATCGATTTAGGATTCGATGCTGCGGGCTATGTCACCGCCATGCTGTTGGTATTGCTGGCGGCGGCGTTGGTGCGCCATGCGACTCGGCCGATCGGCGCCCATGCGAGGCTCTAGCCGGTAAGAAACCCGTTTCTGATAATGCGACCTTGTTGAATTATTTTGTGTCGCGCGTATTTCCGAGCGGTCGGATTTGAGGGGCGAGCGGTAGAACGCTCGCCCTTTGTGCGCCACGATGCGGCACAATGTACCGCAAAAGCTGTTTGTATCCGGTACGAATCGTTCGTTGGTCTTTAATTCTTCTCAACGGAGGTGTTTGAGATGGCAAACGGATTGCTTTTGCGGCTTCGCGAGCGTGAGCTCAGCGCGAGCCCGGCGGAACGCAATGTCATCGCATATGTAAGCGCTCATCCGCACGAGGTGGTCGGGCTGTCCGTCCGCGGTCTTGCCGATGTCACGTTCTCCTCGCCCTCGAGCATTTTGCGCTTTTGCAAGCGTTTGGGTTTTGCGGGCTACAAGGAGTTCCAGCGCGAACTGATTGCCGAGCTGGCGCTCTTAGGTGACAAGAAAGACGTAGCCCTCGAGGACATCTCCATGGATGACAGCGTCGAACGTATCGTGGGGAAGGTGATGAAAAGCAACGTGCGTACGATCGAGGCGACGGCGCGAACGCTCGATTACACCGTCTTGGAGCGATGCGCGGCCCGTCTTAAGCGGGCACGCGCGGTCAATCTGTTCGGTATTGGTGCCTCTCGTTTGGTCGCGCACGACCTGGCGCAAAAGCTCATGCGTGTCGACAAAGAGTGCCATCTGTACGACGACTGGCATGATCAGCTCTTATGTGCCAAGAACATGCATGAGGGCGATATGGCAATCGCCTTTAGCTACTCGGGCTTGACGCAAGAGGTGCTGGACTGCACCGCCGAGGCTCAACGTCACAACTGTCCCGTCGTGGCCGTTACCAAAGTAGATGGATCATCCAAGCTTGCCACCATGGCCGATGCCGTGCTCGGCGTCGCTGCGAGTGAACCCTTGGTCCGCAGCGGTGCCATGGCTTCGCGTATGGCCCAGCTTATGGTTGTCGATGCCCTGTACGCTGCTTACGTTGCCAGTGACTACGAACGGGCGACGCATGTCATTAAGCAAAACTACATCGAGAAACAGGAAAGATGAGGTGAATGAAATGCTCGATTTAACAAAATTCACGACCGAACAGCGTAATCAAAGGTCAATGGACCTCGATACGATGACATCGCTGCAAATCGTCACGACGATGAACGATGAGGATCTCCGTGCCGTCCAGTCGGTCACGAAAGTGTTGCCACAGGTTGCCACGGCAATCGACTGGGCTGCCGAGGCGCTTGAGCGCGGCGGTCGCGTCTTTTACATGGGCGCGGGCACTAGTGGTCGTTTGGGCGTGCTTGACGCTTCGGAGTGCCCGCCTACGTTTGGCGTATCGCCCGATCTGGTCGTCGGGCTCATTGCTGGGGGCGAGACGGCGTTTATCAAGGCTGTCGAAGGTGCCGAAGACAGCGAGGAGCTTGGCGCGAGCGACCTGCGGGAGCGTGGACTCTCGGACAAGGATCTTGTCGTTGGCCTGGCGGCAAGCGGTCGTACTCCCTATGTGGTGGGCGGCCTTGTGTACGCCAAGGCAACTGGGTGCAAGACCATTGCAATTGCCTGTAACCAAGGGTCGAAGATCGGGGAGAGCGCAGATCTTGCCATTGAGCCCGTGCCCGGTCCCGAGGTGCTGACCGGCTCAACGAGGCTCAAGGCGGGAACGGTTCAAAAGCTCATTCTCAACATGATTTCGACCGGTGCCATGGTCAAGATCGGCAAGGTATACCAAAACCTGATGGTCGATGTGCAGCAGACGAACGAGAAGTTGGTGGTGCGCGGCCAGAACATCGTGATGGAGGCGACCGGCTGCACGCGCGAGCGCGCTGTTCAGGCGCTTGCGGATGCCGGCGGCCACGTAAAAACCGCTATTGTCTCGGTGCTGTTGGACTGCGATGCCGAGCAGGCTGCGGTAGCTCTTGAACGGGCGCACGGCCATGTCCGTACTGCGGTGAGTGGCCATGAGAAGAGCAATGCCGATGTCCAATAGGTGCACGGCGTGAGCTGATATGACATCCAGACGAGATACCCAATACAAGGAGGAGTTATGACGAACAAAGAGCTGGCTCAAAAGCTGCTGGACCTTTTGGGCGGTAAAGACAACGTGCTGGCAAACGCGGCGTGCATGACGCGCCTGCGCGTGACCGTCAAAGACGCGGGCAACGTCGACACGGAGGGCATTAAGGCACTCGACGGCGTGATGGGCCTGGTCGAGGACGACCCGATGCAGATCGTGCTGGGTCCGGGCAAGGTGAATAAGGTGCTCGAGGAGTTCTCCAAGCTCACCGGCCTTGCGAAAGGCGTTGCCGACGAGAGCGTGGTTGACGCTGCGGCCACAAACAAGGCCGCGCAGAAAGCCAAGTACGAGTCCAAGCCGGTTCAGGCCTTCCTCAAGAAGATTTCCAATGTCTTCGTCGCCCTGCTTCCCGGCATCATTGCGGCTGGCCTCATCAACGGTATCTGCAACGTCATTAACGTCTCGACGGCAGGCGCGCTTGCAGGCGAGTGGTGGTACCAGGGCATTCGTTCCATGGGCTGGGCCCTGTTTGCCTATCTGCCCATCTTGGTGGGCTATAACGCGGCACGTGAGTTTGGTGGCTCCGCTGCGCTGGGCGGCATCGCCGGCATGATGTGTATCGCCAACAGTGCCATGCCCCTGCTTGCGCCTGGCGCGGCTGATCCTGCCACTGCCATTCTGCTGCCGCTCGCCAATGCGCAGTACAACCCCGCGGCGGGTGGCATGATCGCGGCTCTCATCGCTGGTGCATTTTTTGCCTGGATGGAGCGTCAGATTCGCAAGGTTATGCCCAACGCACTCGACACGTTCTTGTCCCCGCTGCTGGTGCTCATCATCGGCGCCTTTGCTCTGATGCTCGTCATCCAGCCGGTTGGCGCATGGCTGACGACTGCCATCTTTAGCGTTTTGACCTTTATCTTCGAGAAACTGGGCGTCCTGGGCGGCTATATCCTGTCGGCAGGCTTCTTGCCGCTGGTGTCCGTCGGCCTGCATCAGGCGCTCACGCCGATCCACGCTATGCTCAACGATCCCGACGGCGCTACCAAGGGTATCAATTACCTGCTTCCCATCCTTATGATGGCTGGCGGCGGCCAGGTCGGTGCCGGTTTGGCGCTGTACTTTAAGACCAAGAACGCCAAGCTCAAGAAGTACGTCGCAGAGTCCATTCCCGTTGGAATCCTGGGTGTGGGCGAGCCTCTGATGTATGCTGTTACGCTGCCGCTCGTTCGTCCGTTTGTGACGGCCTGCCTGGGTGCCGGATTTGGCGGCGCGCTCGCGGCGCTGCTTCACATCGGCACGGTTTCTCAGGGCGTTTCCGGTCTGTTTGGCCTACTGATCGTTGTTCCTGGCCAGCAGCTCGGCTACGTTGCCGCTATGCTGCTTGCCTATGCCGCCGGCTTTGTCCTGACGTGGTTCTTTGGCGTCGACGAGCAGAAGATCAACGAGTTCTTTGGCGAGTAGTTTGATATCGCGAGCCGTGTTGCTCGGGGCTCGCGGTGCGCGGCAGATTTCTTGATGCTATGGTTGTGCCGGCGGGGCTAACTGCTCCGCCGGCCTTTTTTAAAGGAGCGTTGAAGCGTGAAAACGGGTATTTCGATTTATCTTTCCAGCCCTCTGCAGGATATTGAGCGGACGATTGAGCGTGGTGCCGCGGCGGGTGCGCGCTATGCGTTCACCTCGCTGCATATTCCCGAGGATGGGGGAGCGGCGTATGCCGATAAGGTCCGTCATGTGCTGTCGCTGCTTTCCGCCCGCGGCATTGCGCTCATTGCCGATGTGGGGCCTCGCACGTGCGATTTGCTCGGGCTTGAGCGCATCGAGGACCTGCGCGATCTGGGGTTGGAATACCTTCGTTTGGACTATGGCTTTAGCGCCCAGCGGGTCGCGGAGCTGTCCGGTGTATTTCGCATTGTGGTCAATGCATCGACGGTGAGTTCTGATGAAATCGCATCGTGGCGTGAAGCCGGCGCCGATGTGACTCGTTTTGCCGCCTGCCACAATTTTTACCCCAAGCCTTATACCGGTTTAGCTCTTGAAGATGTTGCTCGGACGAATCTTCGTCTTGCGGCGCTTGGATTCGAAATCATGGCTTTTGTGCCGGGTGATGCTAACGTTCGCGGGCCGGTATTCGAGGGACTGCCGACGGTCGAGGCGCAGCGCGGTCGCGCGTCAAAGGTTGCTCTCAATATGCTTGAGCTTGCACATGGCGCCGATTGCGACATTGTGTTGGTCGGCGACCCCGATCTTTCCGATGCGGGCTGGGCGCAGTTTGCTCAAGTTTCCGCCGGATACGTGGACCTGCAATGCGAGCTTGAGCCCGGTTATGCCTATGTGCGCGGGCAGATTCATCACGACCGGCCCGACTCGAGTGTCCTCATCTTTAGGTCTCAGGAGTCACGTACGAAGCTTAAGCCGGATTCCGTGCCGACGGATGCCGGAGCCGGCCTGCCGCGAAAGGCGGGGTCGATCGCTGTGAGCAATAGCGGATATGGGCGCTACGAAGGCGAGCTTGAGATTGCGCGGGTCGATCTTCCCGGTGACGAGCGCATGAACGTTGCGGGCCATATCACGCCCGAGGCAATGGAACTGCTGCCGTTTATCAAGCGCGGATTCGGGGTACGGTTCGTTTAACGTGTGACCCGCGGGCTACAATTGGCCCATCATACGAAGGCGCCTCGTGTGGCGTGTGCCTGCGTTGGCCGATCTATATTCGGAGGATTCCCATGACTGTACTGTTTGTTGAATATCCCAAGTGCTCGACCTGTAAGAAGGCCAAGGCATGGCTGGACGAACATGGGGTAGAGTATATCGATCGCGATATCGTTTTGGACAATCCCACGGCTGATGAGCTTGCGACCTGGATTGCTCGTTCGGGGCTGCCGGTGCGGCGCTTCTTTAATTCGTCGGGCATGAAATATCGAGAGCTGGGCCTGAAGGCGCGTCTGGATGCGGGCATGACGGATCGGGAGTGCTACGAGCTGCTGGCGACCGACGGCATGCTGGTCAAGCGTCCGCTGCTGGTGGGCGACGACTTTGCGATTCCCGGCTTTAGGGAAGCGGCTTGGGCCGAGGCGTTGCTGTAGCGGCTGCGGAAAGTGCGACCCGTTTTGAGTGCTCAGGGTGGGACGCACTTTCCGCCGGCGGGCCTGCCCCAGTCAGTCCGCCAGCCGCGCCCATTCGTGCGGATCGTAGACCTTTACGTGCTTGTTGGGCTTGCCGCTCCAGTACTCCTCGTCCATAAAGGGCAGATATGCCTGAACGCCGGGGCAGATAAAGGGAATCCGCTGCTGTTGCAGTCGCTCGCGCTGGCGCTGCTCCAGGTGCGCCTCGGATATGACGGTCGGCATGCCGGACAGCTCGACGAGGCTTGCCTGGATTCGCTTAAGGTCGGGGAGTCCCGCGTGCCATGACATCCGCATGATCAAAAAGGATGCACGGCGGTATTTTGCCTGCACCACAGTAATGGCGGGGCGCAGAGTGGGATGGATTTTGTCCCGTTCGGGCCAAAGGTCGGCAGTGATCTCGAGGCCCAGGGTCTCCCATAGGTAATCAAGCTCTTCGTCCATGGCGCCTCGATATCTACGCGATCATTGATACTTCGATTGTGTTGCCTGGTGCTATCGTTTTCGCGGTAGAATCTGCCAACGGTTGACGGCTACCGCTCGCGGCGTTTTGCCCTTCGTGTACAGCGGTCGGCTTCACAGGTCCTTCACGGGTTGGACTTAATTAGGCCAATTTGACTGAATTTCAAAAAAGTCAAAATTGGGGCTTGCGTCACGGCGAGACTTCCCGTATATTTCTTTCTTGCGCAAAGGCACAGCCGAGCGCAGCGATGCAGTCATTGGGATGTCGTCTAATGGCAGGACAGCGGATTCTGGTTCCGTCAATGGGGGTTCGACTCCCTCCATCCCAGCCATTGCATTTGCTACATATGGCCCGTTCGTCTAGCGGTTTAGGACGCCGCCCTCTCAAGGCGGAGATCACCAGTTCGAATCTGGTACGGGCTACCAAAATTGAACGCCCGGGCCTCGTAAGAGACCCGGGTTTTGTGTATTGACCGTATATACGGCGCCTGCCGTGTTTCGCTCAGATCGAGGAGTAGCCATGGATCTGCCCATCAGCTTGCAAGACATCACGTATGCCGAGAACTATCTGGCGCAGGGCGACCTGGCTACGGCGACGCCGCTGCTGGAGCGTCTGGTGGAGCTCGCCGAGGAGTATATTGATGCTGAGTGCAAGACGGAGGAGAAGCGTCAATACTTTAGCTTCGATAGCAAGTTTGAGCGCTTGGCCTATCGCCGCGTGGAGAAGGATCCGCGCGAGCTCGTGCAGGTCGAGGTGCCGTTTGACCGCCTGTACTCTGACATGGCGTTTGCCTACATTCGCCAGCAGGATTATGTAAGCGCTCGTAATGCCCTGATGCAGGCTGTGCGTTGGGACCCCATGAACTGCAACTATCGCTTGGATTTGGCCGAGCTGTTCCGTGCACTCGAGGACAAGCAGGAATGGGCATCGCTCTCGTTCTCGGTGCTGGAGCGTGCAAGCGATGGCAAGTGCGCCGCCCGCGCTTACGCCAATCTAGGTCAGTACTTCTTGGAGCCCGAGACCGAGAACGTTTCGGCTGCCGTGGGCTGCGCGCGTCTGGCGCTGCGCCTGGCGCCCAACGATGCGCATACGACGCGCCTGCTCAACAAGATCCATACCACCTATCCGGATGCCGCTGATGAGAGCGACGACCACGTGATGGGTGAATTGGCCCTGCAAGGCGTGCCGACCTCGCCTTCGGCCGAGATTGCCATCTGCCTGATTATGTGCGCGACCGATGCTGCAAGCGACGGCGACAAGCAGGAGGCGACGCGCCTGACGGTACGTGCTCGCGACTTGGTGGGCGAGGAGGCCTGCGCGGCGATTATCAAACTGGTGCGCGAGAGCGATGCCGAGCTCAATGCCGAGCGCAAGGCAAAGCGCGAGACTGCGGGCTCAAACGCCGATGGCGCCAAGGAGGCCGGCGATGCCCAGTAAGCGCGAGCGCAAACTCATTTCCAAGAATCGCTCGGCACATCACGAGTACTTTATCGATGAGACGTTTGAGTGCGGTATTGAGCTGAGCGGCACCGAGGTCAAGTCGATTCGCGAGCGCGCCTGTCAGATCACTGACACTTTTGCGCTGATTCGTGGCGGCGAGTGCTGGCTCGTCGGACTGCATATCCACCCTTATAGCCATGGTGGCGTGTGGAATCGCGATCCCGACCGTCGGCGTCGTCTGCTGCTGCACCGCAAGGAGATCGACTTTCTTGACGGCAAACTTCGCAACCGTGGTTATGCGCTGGTTCCGTTGGAGCTCTACTTTAATACCGACGGCCGCGTAAAGCTGCTGCTGGGTCTGGGTCGCGGCAAGAAGCTCTACGACAAGCGCGAGGACATGGCCAAGCGTGATGTCCAACGCGAGATCGACCGCGCCCTTAAGGAACGCAACCGCTAGGTACTCTGTATAAGTTGCGGTGGAATACGGACTGTTTTGCCTGTTTGAGGGGCTATTCAGTCCCTATTTCACCGCAACTGCGGGCGTCTCATCTTTCTTACTGTTCTGACACATATGTCTCAAAGGCGGCGTCCGTTATGGGTGCCGCCTTTTTTGTGGGTACATACATTCATGAGGTTCCAACCCGAGCTAGGGGAGTGATCGTTATGGACAAAACTGCGTTCTTTACCATGCCGAGCGGTCTGTACGTGGTGAGCGCTGCGGCAGACGGGCTGCGCGCCGGCTGCGTCATCAATACTGCGGTGCAGGTGACGTCCATGCCGCCGCGTATTTCGGTTGCCGTGAACAAGGACAATGTCACCTCGGGCGTCATCGCATCGGCCAAAGCGTTCGCGCTGACCGTGATCGGTCAGACCGCCGACATGCTCTACATCGGTAACTTTGGGTTCCGCACCAGCAGCGATTATGACAAGTTTGCCAAATACGAGACCCGCGAGACGGCTCTGGGCATGCCCTATGTGCCCGAGCACGCGGCGGCCCTGTTTAGCTGCCGTTTGATCGACACTGTGGATGTGGGAACGCATCTGCTGTTTATTGGCGAGGTCGAGGATGCCGAGCGCCTGAGCGACGAGACGCCGCTGACGTACGACTACTATCACAAGGTGCTAAAGGGCAAGACGCCGCCCAAAGCCTCGTCGTATCAAGGCTAGAAATGTTCTAAAAATACTTGCATTATACTATTGAGAATATATACTAATAAGTAAGTACACCAGCAGTCACGTTCGAGAGGAGAACATCATGGCTGAGGAGAAGAAGACGTATAAGTTTGTGTGCACCGTTTGCGGTTACGAGGTTGAGGTCGACACGCCCGAGCTGCCCGAGGATTACGTGTGCCCGGTGTGCGGCGTCGGCCCCGATGAGTTTGAGCTCGTCGAGGAGTAACTCGTAGACACACGGCGATTAGCCATACAGAGCTCTGTCCAAGGGTCCCGGCTGGATATTCCGGCTGGGACCCTTTTGATTTATCTGACGGTTTAAAACGGCCTTACGTGTTACAGATTGAGACGTTATATCTGGACAGCCACGCTATCCCAATTACATCCCCGTTAGCAGCACGATGTCGAGAATCGTCACGATGACGCCGATCCCTACGAGCAGCGCGTTGAGCGGGCGCGAGTTGGCGTATTTGCCCATAACGCGGGGCGAACTGGTGAGTCGTATGAGCACAAAGACCGTAATCGGCAACTGAAGCGACAACAATGCCTGACTCCAGATGAGACCCTCAAAAGGATTCGGGACGATCAGGCACGCCGCCACTGCGCCGACGAAACAGACCGCCACTCCAATCGATGAGTGCCGGTCGTGGATGTCGTATTCCTCGTCGAACATGCCCGCGGTGATGGTTCCCGCCGCCATGCCCGCTGTCACGCTGCTCGATAGTCCCGCGAACAGCAGCGCTACCGCAAAGATGGTCGAGCTCGCCGGGCCCAAGATGGGGGAGAGCGTGGCCGCTGCGACGGCGAGGTCGTCTACGACAATGCCGTGCGCAAAGAAGGTCGTTGCGGCCAGGATGACCATGGCCGAGTTGATCGCCCAGCCCACGCCCATCGAAAAGAGCGTGTCGAAGAGCTCATAGCGCAGACGCTCTTCGATAACCTGCTCGCCTTGGCCTTCGAAGTGCATGGATTGGATGACCTCGGAGTGCAGGAAGAGGTTGTGGGGCATAACGACCGCGCCTAGGACACTTACGATAATCGCGGCCGAGCCGGTGGGCATACGGGGTGTGATCCAGCTTGTGGCGGCTTGCGGCCAGTCGACGTTGACTAGTGCAAGCTCGGCCAAAAACGAAAGTCCTACCACGCCCACGAAGGCGATGATCCATCGCTCGGCGCGTTTGTAGGAGCTTGTCATGAGCAT
>CABUSL010000053.1 GCA_902494295.1 uncultured Collinsella sp. | reverse complement strand
GCTCTTTTTTGATTTTAATTTGTGCCCCTAATAACCATATTGGAGCAAAATCAGAACTGTTTCTTGTCGTTCTTTGATTTCCGCAGCAGCTTTGAAAAATCAAAGCCGCCGTTTCTTTTTATCTTCTAATGAAATGACGCGGTATCACTGTTAAAAGCGGCGGCTAAAGGAGGTAGCCGCCATGAAGCACATACCCTATCGACAAAATCCGACGGTCATTGACATATCAAAAAAAGCCCGACCACCGCCGGGAACCTCTCTACCCTTGACTATGAACTGTCTAATCATCTAAATACTGCTTACAATACCTATACGCCTGTCCGGGCTTTTCGGACAGGCGTATTTTGCTGCTCAAAAAATTTTTTGAAAAAATTTCAAAAAATCTTCGGCGTTTTTCAAAAACGCCGTATTGCCCCGCGAAAAGGGGGAAGCACCACCAACTTTCCAACGAGAAAGGAGGTGAGAATGTGGAACCTAATAGCAGGGAGTTTTACAAACAATGTGCTTTTCAGAAGTTTTGTAATACGGTGCTGCACAATGAAGCGTGTGACGCTCACAGGGAGCTGCACAGGCATAAGGCAAGGGAAGTCACCTTTTCCGATTTGCCCTTAGACGAAGCGCGGCAGCTTCATACCTTTGATGAATATTTCAAACGGGAAACCGCCGAAACCGTCTTTGAGAAAGCCGGGAAGAAAATCACGCCGAAGCTGCTTCTTGAAGCAATCCGTACTTTGCCGGAAGAAAAGCGCAAAGCCGTACTCCTGTACTATTTCGAGGGAATGAACGACACCGAGATTGCGAAGTTGTTCAATACATCGAGAAGCACGATACAGTACAGGCGGACAAGCTCTTTTGAGAAATTAAGAAAATATCTGGAGGAAAATGCTGATGAATGGGACGAATGGTAACGAACCCGGCTACCCGGAAAATGCCCTTGTTCCCTATCCTGTCATTGTGGCAGCGACAATGGTTGTCCGGCGTTTGCCCAGATAAAACCTGCCAAAATGAACCTGTCCCTTTTTGGCAGGTTACTCGGCGCTCTTGAGGGCGCCGACCATGTCGATCTTATTGAGGGTGCGATTGGTAGCGAGGTTGACGATAAACGTAAAGGCAAAGGCCAGCAGCACGGATAGCACGTAGCTCAGCGGCTCGACCTCAACGTCAAAGTACAGCGACGGCATCTGCAAAATGTAGGTAAAGCTCTCGGCCAGCAAGCCGCCCAGCGGTACGCCCAGTGCGGCTCCAATCGCCGTAAGAATCAACGTCTCCTTGTTGACGTAATGGTGCACCTCGCCACGGCGAAAGCCCAGTACCTTGATGGTCGCTAGCTCGCGTTCGCGCTCCGAAATATTCGTATTAGACAGCGTAAACACCACCACAAACGATAGGCACGCCGCCATAAAGGTCACAAGCACCACGACCGAATTGATAATCGTAAAGTTTGCCTCATAGTTTTCCCAATGCTCGGCGGTACTCGACAGCGTAATCCACCCATCGCTCTTAAGACGGTTGGTAAACGCAATCTGATCGGTCGACGAACCCTTAAGCAGCGCAAGGATGCCGTTAAGGCGTGCGCTTCGGCCAAACGCGCGCTCATAGGTGCCCTGCGTCATGTAAAGCGTGTTGCCCAGATAGTTGAGCGAAATGTCGCTGATTTTAACCTTGGCAACATTGAGCGACGAATCCTGGACGTGCGCCGTATCACCCGGTTTGATCCCCAGCACCAGCTGAGAGCTCTTGCTCAAATACACATCCCCGTCACGCAGGGTGAGCGGTTCTTTGGACTCATCCTCAAGGCGAACATAGTTGTCCAGATCGTTCGTGCGGTCATCGGGCACCACGATCAGCTGCACGGTCTCGCTCTTTCCGCCGAATGTAAAGGTGACGTTGTCGGTCATAATCGGCAGCGTCGAAGTCACGGTCACGTTGGAATCATTGGCCGCGCTGCGCCCATCGAGCGCCGCGCACGCCTGCGTAAAGTCATCGGGGTTGGCGACCGCCAGCAGGTCATAACGCGTGATATGTCCGTACTGCTTGGGCGAAAGCGCGACCGACGTGTCGCGAATGCCCATACCGCAGATCACAAGCGCGGTACAACCCGCGATGCCAAAGATGGTCATAAAGGCACGCTTTTTGTAGCGGAACAGGTTACGCGCTGCCACCTTATTCAAAAAGCCCATGCGGCGCCAGATAAAGCTGATACGCTCGAGCAAGATACGCGAGCCGGCGCGCGGGGCCTTGGGGCGCATGAGCGAGGCTGGGGTCTCGGCCATCTCGTGGCGGCAGGCGATAATCGTGGCGCCCACCACGCCCACGGCAAACAGCGCCACCGACACGATCGACGACACGATGTCGTACGAAAGCAGCATCTGGGGCAGTGAGTACATGTCGTCGAACACCGTAAACAAGAACAGCGGCAGGCCCACAAATCCGATGATGTTACCGAGTACGCCGCCAATCAGACACGCCCACAGCGAGTAGTCCACATATTTGGACAGGATACGCCCGCGTGAATAGCCGAGCGCCTTGTACAGGCCGATAAGCGTGCGCTCCTCCTCGACCATACGTGTGGCGGTGGTGAGGCTGATGAGCACGGCGACGATAAAGAAGATGAACGGGAACACCGTGGCGATGGCCTCAATTGACGAGCTATCGCTCTCGACGCTCGAGTAGCTTGCGATATTGCCGCGGTCTTGGATGTACCAGGTGCATTCTCCCAGGTCAGAGAGGTCGGCGCGGGCATCGGCAAACTGCTGGTCGGCGGCGGCACGGCGCTGGTCCAGGTCGGCTTGTGCCTGCGCACGCTCGTCGCTGCCCTCGGCCATACGGTCAATGTTGCCCTGTTCAATCCCAAAGAGCATATTCGTCTGGCGCTCGGCCGCATCCAAGCTTGCCGGCGTGTCGACCGTCAGCTCCTGAGCGCGCGCCTTCTCACGCTCCTCGCGGATCTTCTCGATATTGCCCTTGACCTCATTGATCTTTGCCGTGTAGGCATTCGAATAGGAGTTGAGGCTCTTGGCTCCTTCAACGATCACGTGGACAGCGGAGTAGGAAGAAGATGTCGCGGCATCCTCGCTCACATAGAACTTATAGTCCGCCGCCGAAGCAGCGCGAAAGGCGTTGACCGTCGAGTCGGAGCTCACGTCGGTGGGATCGAGAACCTCGGCCGTAATGGTGTAATCGCCCGCGGCAAACTGGTCCTTGGCGCTTTGGTTCGACGAGCTCGCGTCATTGGCGGCAAAACTCACCGTATCGCCGATTTTCTTGCCCGAAGCCTTCAAGAACTTCGAAGTCACCGCGACCTCACCGGCGCTCTCGGGCAAATCGCCGCTCACCAGCACCGGTTGATCGATATTCTCCTTGGAAAGACTCTGCACGACCACGCGCTCGCGCGTTGTACCCACGGCGGTGTAGGCGGTCTCGGTGTAGATGCCCTCGGCCGTCTCGACGCCGTCGACCTCTTGAATGGCTGCAAGATCGTCGCGCGTAAGGCCATAGGTCGACTGCACGTTAATGTCATAGACATTCTGCTGGTCAAAGTAAGCATCGACCGAATCGCGCAGGTCCTCGCAACCCGCCTTAAGACCGCACATCACGCTCACGCCGAGCGCGGTGATCACGACGATAGACAAGAAGCGTTTGAGGCTGCCGCGAACCGTGCGGTAGATGCCACGGCGGAAAACCGTCGGCACCATGTCGTTTGAGCTTTGGGCGGTGCGATAGGTCGTAAAATCCTGCGCGCGCTCCGTGTTCTGCGCGTCGCGGCGTTGACTGTTTTGGCGGTCCTGATTCATGGGCGCTACCACTCGATCGTCTCGATCGGCACGGGATTTTGCTGGACCGTCTCGCTCTCCACGCGGCCGTTCTTAAAGCGAATCAAGCGATCGGCCATGGGCGCCAGCGCGGAGTTGTGAGTGATAATGATGACCGTAATGCCCTGCTTGCGGCAGGTGTCCTGCAGCAACTGCAAAATCTGCTTGCCGGTTTTGTAGTCGAGTGCGCCCGTGGGCTCGTCGCACAGAAGCAGCTTGGGATTCTTGGCCAGTGCGCGGGCGATGGACACGCGCTGCTGCTCGCCGCCCGAAAGCTGTGCCGGAAAATTGCCCAGGCGCTCGCCCAGACCAACCTGGCGAAGCGTCTGTTCGGCATCGAGCGAATCGGGGCAGATCTGAGCTGCGAGCTCGACGTTTTCGAGCGCCGTCAGGTTGGGGACCAGATTGTAGAACTGGAAAACAAAGCCGACGTCGGCGCGGCGGTATTCCACGAGCTGCGCCTCGTTGGAGGAGCTCACGTCGCGCCCGTCCACCGTCACGGTGCCAGAGGTTACCGTATCCATGCCGCCCAGGATATTGAGCGCCGTGGTCTTCCCGGCACCCGAAGCACCCAGAATGATGGCGAGCTCGCCACGCTCGACCGTAAAGCTCGCGCCGTCGAGTGCATGAATGCGGGCATCGCCCTCGCCGTATGCTTTGATGACGTCTTTGAATTCGATATAGGCCATCGATCGGTTCCCATCTGGTCGGATAACTCTTTAGTATTACCCATTTCACACCGACCAAAAAGGGACAGGTTCATTTTGGCAGGTTTTATATGGGGAAACGGCAGTCATAGATGAGGAGCCGGGAAGGCAGAGAAATCATCGACGGGGTCAGGCCGACCGCCAAACACCACGCACGCATCTCAATCTGTCAGCCAAATTATTCGAACAGCTGTTCGTTTCTATGATATGATTCCGTTATCTAAGCAGGCCAATACGCAGAAAGGCGGCCAACATGGCGTTCGACTTTAAGAAGGAATGCAAGGAGCTCTACAAACCTGCAAGCAAGCCGAGTATCGTAACTGTCCCGCCTATGAGCTACGTTGCCGTTCGCGGAAAGGGCGACCCAAATACTGAAGGTGGCGAGTATCAAAACGCCCTGCCGCTGCTTTACGGCATCGCCTATACCGTCAAGATGTCGAAGAAAGGCTCAAGGAGTATCGAGGGCTATTTCGACTTTGTGGTACCGCCGCTCGAGGGTTTCTGGTGGCAAGACTCCCCGAGCGGCGACATCGATTATGTACGCAAGGACGATTTCAACTTTATCTCGTGCATCCGCCTGCCCGATTTCGTCAGCCGAGATGATTTTGACTGGGCAGTCGCGGAAGCCACGACCAAAAAGAAACTGGACTTTTCCGCCGTCGAGCTGCTTAAAGTTGACGAGGGTCTCTGCGTTCAATGCATGCATACCGGACCCTATGACAGCGAGCCGGCAGCCGTAGACGCTATGTATGAATACGCGACCGAGCAGGGCTATTCCCCCGACTTCTCAGACACCCGCTTACATCACGAAATCTATCTCTCCGATCCGCGCAAATGTCCACCGGAGAAACTTAAGACTGTGGTTCGTCATCCTATCAAGCGCGCTGAATAGCATGGAGCGTCATTTCACGCGCTAGGTTTTAAGCCAGCCAACCAGCCGCCTCCTAGGCCGTCCGGTAATTATCTTGACGCGGCCCGTCGCATCTTATAAGTTTGTTTTGCTAAAGCTGGAAAGCCTCTCAACGATGCGCAACTCCAGCCCTTTTTCTATCAAGAGGCTTAAATGAAATACCGGAAGTCGCGGATATCCATCAACGAACAGATAGCACTATTGACAGAAAACAAGGGTCTTAAGTGCTCTAATCAAAGCGAACTCGAGCGAGCTTTGGTCGAAGTCGGCCACTACAAACTGTCGGCCTACTGGTTTCCCTACAAAACCAAATGCAAGTCCGGGATTACCATCTTTCGCGAAGGCACAGCATTCGAAACCATCATCTACACGTATGAATTTGACCGAGCCCTCCGGCAGTTAATGTTTGATGCGGTCGGCAGAATTGAGATCTACCTCAGAAGCAGAATTGCCTATCTTGCCTCTGAGGAACGCGGGCCTTTCTGTTACCCAGATGTCGCCATAACGAGGCTCAACTCGGCATGTCCATCGCGCTTTGCGCCGCGCTGGACTACGCAGCCGTCTTTGGCAGCGCCGCCAATACGCTGCTCGCGCCGATCCTTATTGGCTGCGAAGTCTTCGGCTTTGGCGACTTGCCGAAGTTCTTTATTGTCTGCGTCGTGGCTTACCTGTTCAACATGGATAAGTCGATCTACGCCCTGCAGAAGCGGGCGTAGATGGATGTCCAAGCAGGTGGTCTCAACCGGAAACGGCGTCTTGGCTATGCAAAGTGCTCGAACGTTATTCCTCGTACGCGCCCTCAAGCCGAAGCAGCCACTCCTTGCGATCAAGCCCGCCGGCATATCCGTTAAGCGAGCCGTCGGCGGCAACCACGCGATGGCACGGCACGATAATCGAAATGGGATTGCGCGCAACCGCAGCCCCCACCGCACGAGGAGACACAACGGGTGCCTCGTTTCCCGGCACACGATGTCGAGCCGCAACACGCTGGGCGATCTCACCATACGTAGCGACCTCGCCACGCGGGATAGAAAGCAGCTCAAACCAAACCTCGCGCTGAAACGCCGTACCAATCATATGCAACGGCGGCGTAAACCGAGGCTCCTGCCCCGCAAAATAAGCATTCAGCCAAGCCCAGGAACGCTCAAGCACCGAAGACGCCGCGCCATTTGCCGGATTCACCGAAGACATCCCACCGGCACCAGAAACCGCATCGGCACCTTCAACGTGCTCCGCATCCTCTTTGAGCAGCGTAGAGCCAAAGTGCTCCTGACCCTCAAACCAAAGCCCCGTCAAACCGCGGCCATCAGCGGCAAGCAAGATTTCGCCCAAAGGCGAAGCAAACGTCGTCGTGACCACCAGCGGCTCCTTTCAAAACTCCGCACCATAATACCGCGAATTGTGCAGACAACCTCGCAGATACGTCCGGACAGACTCGATTGTCCAAGAGAGGGCGTTTTCCCTCTCAATATCGGCCGATACCGAGTCGCAACGCCCAAAACGATGTCCGGCAAAAACGAAGGTGAATGGTTTTCCGAGAAGTGAACGAGTAAAACTAGGGCCCCGAAGCATCCGCATTTTTTGACTGCAAAACAGCAGGATTCATGCGATAAAACCGCAGGAAATGGCGGCCAAAATATGCCGATGCTTCAAGGGTCCAAAATAGGTCGTTCACTTCTCGGAAAACCATTCACCTTCGATTCGGCCCCACCCCAAAGTCCCCGCAGGCAGCAGGCGCAACGCGCCGCCGCTGCCGGCCGCGCCCCACAGTCCCCCAAGGCGGCAGGCGCGAAGCGCCAAGGCCGCCGCCGGAACCAGGGCCCGCAACAGCCACGTGCCCCCCACATCAGCCCAGCGGCCCCAACCAACAACGGCCCCATCGCAGACCGCTCGCAGCAGCGTCACCACAGGCGGGGGCCGGGCTTGGTTTTCAGAACACTCCGCAGACCAGTGTGGCGCCTTGTCCGCGGCTCCGAAGGAGCAGGACAAGGCGCCACACATGGTCGAGGACGTTCTGAAAACCAAGCCCGGCCCCCGCCGGACAGGTCAAACTACTCGCAGAGCAGCTTAGCGATCTGGACGGCGTTGGTTGCCGCGCCCTTACGGATTTGGTCGCCGCAGCACCAGAAGGTGATGCCGCGCGCAGCCTCTGGGTTCGAGATGTCGCGGCGCACGCGACCGACCCAGATCAGGTCCTGGTCGGACGTATCCATCGGCATGGGGAAGCGATCGTGTGCATCCTCGGCGCCCATGTCGTCAACGAGCTTCACGCCCGGAGCGGCAGCCAGCGCAGCGCGGGCCTCTTCCACCGTGATGTCGCGCTCAAACTCGAGCGTAATGCTCTCGGAGTGCGAACGCAGCACCGGAACGCGCACACAGGTGCAGTTCACGCGCAGCTCGGGCAGGTGCATGATCTTGCGGCCCTCGTTTTGCAGCTTCATCTCCTCGGAGGTAAAGCCCTCCTCCTTGACGCCGCCAATCTGCGGAATCAGGTTGCTCGCCAGCTGGGCGGCAAACGCGCGCGGCTCGGGAATCTCCTCGCCACGGCCCAGGGCGGCCAGCTGAGCCTCGAGCTCGGCCATGCCGGGAGCGCCGGCACCCGAAGCCGCCTGATACGTCGAGACGATCATGCGCTTCACGCCGGCGAGCTGATGCAGCGGCCACGTGGGAACCAGACCGATAACGGTCGCGCAGTTGGGGTTGGCGATAAGGCCGTGATGCCACTTAATATCGTCGGCATTGATCTCGGGCACGACCAGCGGTACCTCGGGATCCATGCGGAAGGCATGGCTGTTGTCGACCACGACGGCGCCGCGCTTGACGGCCTCGGGTAGCAGCTCCTTCGCGATGTCGTCGCCGGCGGCGCCAAGCACAATATCGCAGCCCTCAAAGGCCTCGGGGCAAGCCTCTTCGATCACGATCTGCTCGCCGCGGAACTCAACGGTCTTGCCCGCAGAGCGCGCGCTCGCCAGCAGCTTGAGCTTACCGACCGGAAACTCCTGCTCGTTGAGGCACTCGAGCATCTGGGTGCCCACGGCTCCCGTCGCGCCCAAAATAGCAACCGTGTACTGTTTCATGCTTCCCCCTTTAAAGGTTGTGGCTTTTGCCCGCACGCCGAGCAGGCCGATTATTGTTGCCAGTGTATACAAGAACGGGGCGGACACGAAACCCGCCCCGTCGAAACGAAACCGAAACGAAACGCC
Organism: uncultured Collinsella sp.; assembly: GCA_902494295.1. GTDB lineage: Bacteria > Actinomycetota > Coriobacteriia > Coriobacteriales > Coriobacteriaceae > Collinsella. The sequence goes on along the minus strand of CABUSL010000053.1, from coordinate 3,132 downwards.
CCGCGCTAGATTTTTGGCACTTGTCCCAAAAATCTAGCGAGATAGCAGCTACTTGTGGAGCGCAGCCAGAGCGGGATCGACCGGCGCGGAAGCCTCCAGGTCGGAGACCTTCACAATGCCGTTCTCATCGGAGAAGGCACGGTAAATGGTCTGAATCGCCAGGTCGAAGTCCTTCTCCTCGACGCCGATAATGATGTTGATCTCGTCGCAGCTCTGCGAAATCATGCGCACGCTCACGCCGGCCTGGCCAAGCATACCAAACAGATGGCCCGAGATACCTGCGCGGCCGCGCAGGTTACGGCCGACGGTAGCGATGAGCGCCAAGCCCTCGACAACCTCGATCTCGAGCGGCTCTACCTCCTGTTGAATGTCGCCCACAAGCGAGTACAGCGAATCGTGCACATCCTTCTCCTGCACCACGGCGCCAAAGCGGTCGACACCGGTGGGCATGTGCTCGACGGAAACGTCATAGCGCTCGAAGACCGAAAGTGCGCGGCGCATAAAGCCGACGCGAGGCTTGGTGCGGTCACGGGCGACGTTGATGGCGACAAAACCGCGCTTGCCGGTCACGCCGGTAATGATGGGCTCTGCCTCACCCTCATCAGCCGTCTCGCTAATGATGGTGCCGGGGTCCTGCGGCGCATTGGTGTTCTTGATGACCAGCGGAATACCAGCCTCGCGCACGGGGAACACGGCCTCCTCGTGCAGGACGCTCGCACCCATGTACGAAAGCTCGCGCAGCTCCTCGTAGGTAACGCGGGCGATGGGCTGAGCCTCGGGCACAATGCGAGGATCGGCAGAATAGAAGCCCGAGACATCGGTCCAGTTCTCGTACAGGTCGGCGCCCAGGCACTTGGCCAGGATCGAGCCCGAGATATCGCCGCCGCCACGATCGAGCAGCTTGATCTGGCCCTCACGCGTCGCGCCGTAGAAGCCAGGCATAACAAAGCCGCCCTGCTGACCGTACTCCTGCACCAGCTCGGAGGTGCGATTCATGCTGAGCGTACCGTCGTGATGGAACGCCACAACCGTCGCGGCGTCCAGGAACGGCAGGCCCAGGTACTCGGCCATCAGGCGAGCGGTGAAGTACTCGCCGCGGCTTACAAGCTCCTCGGTGGAGTAGCCGCCCGAGCGGGCGCGCTCGGCAAAGGCCGCGAACTCCTCGCGGATGGGATAGGTGAGCTCCAGCTCGTCAGCGATATCAAAATAGCGCTGGCCGATGTCCTCGAGTAGTTCCTCGCATGACACGTGGTACTTGACGTGCGCGTTAACCAGGTAGAGCAGGTCGGTCACCTTGGTGTCGCCCTTAAAGCGGCGGCCGCAGGCGGAAACCACCACAAAACGGCGGGCAGGGTCGGCATCGACGATGGCCTTGATCTTCTTAAAGTGTTCGGCGTCGGCGACCGACGAGCCGCCAAACTTGGCAATCTTAATCATGGGCTTGAGGTTACCTTTCTAAAAGCCTCTGCAAACCTGTTTTGCGCGCTCTGATACCATGGTTTCACCGATTGGGACCAAGGCATCCGAGGAGCAGTGTTATATGGGAACTTATCATAGTACACGAGGACGCACTTTATCGTGCTCAAGTAAGGTGGCAATCCGCACCGGCATCGCTCCCGACGGGGGTTTGTTTGTCTCGGACGAGCTCGGCACCCAGCAGGTCGATATCAGCTCGCTTGCAGATAAATCGTACTTTGAAATCGCTCAAGATGTGTTGGGAATGTTACTGAATGATTACACGGCCGAAGAAATTTCGGCGTGTGTCGACGAGGCATACCGCGGCACGTTTGCGAGTGAAGAGGTCACGCCGCTCGTCAAACTCGACGCCGCGCCGGGCGCCGACGCCCCTCAGACCTATGTGATGGAGCTCTTTGGCGGCCCCACAAGCGCCTTCAAGGACGTCGCCCTGCAGATGCTCCCCCGTCTGATGGCCCGCACTTCCGCCAAGGACGGCGGCGCCGAGCGCATCATGATCGTCACCGCCACGTCGGGCGACACCGGCAAGGCCGCACTCGCCGGTTTTGCCGACGCGCCGGGCACGGGCATCACCGTCTTTTATCCCGAGGGCAAAGTCAGCCGCGTGCAGAATCTGCAGATGTCCACGCAGGAGGGCGATAACGTCGCCGTCTGCGGCATCCGCGGCAACTTTGACGACGCCCAGAGCGCCGTCAAGCGCATCTTTGCCGATAAGGAGCTTGCCGAGCGTCTGGAGGCTGCCGGCACGGTGCTTTCGAGCGCCAACTCCATCAATGTCGGCCGTCTGGTACCGCAGGTCGTCTACTACTTTGCCGCCTATGCGCAGCTGCTGCGCGCCGGCGCCATCGAGGCCGGCGACACCGTGGAGTTCTGCGTACCGACCGGCAACTTTGGCGATATCCTGGCAGGCTACTACGCCAAGCGCATGGGTCTGCCCGTCGCCAAGCTCGTCGTGGCGAGCGACAAGAACAACGTGCTTGCCGACTTCCTGACTACCGGCGTCTACGACCGTAACCGTCCGTTCTTCACGACCATCTCGCCGTCGATGGACATCCTCATCAGCTCCAACCTGGAGCGCATGCTCTACTTCCTGTCCGACGGCGACTGCGAGCTCGTTGCCGGCCTTATGGAGCAGCTGGCGCAGACGGGTCGCTACGAGGTGCCCGCCGAGCTGCTGGCCACGATTCAGAGCGTCTTTGGCTACGGCTGGGCCAGCGAGGACGAGGTCCGCGCCGCCATCAAGAGCTGCTGGGACGCCAACGGCTACGTGATCGACCCGCACACCGCTTGCGGCTATCACGTCTTCGAGCAGGTCGCTCCCGCCGAGGGCGCCAAGGCCCGCGTGCTGCTTTCGACCGCCAGCCCCTACAAGTTCCCGCGCGCCTGCTGCGACGCCCTGGGCCTCGACGTTCCCGAGGATGATTTTGAGGCTATGCGTGTACTCGAGCAGGCCACCAACACGGTCGCCCCGACCCAGCTCGCCGAGCTCGAGTCCAAGCCCGTCCGCTTCGAAGACGTCTGCGACGTCGATGAGATGGCAAGCTACGTCGAGTCCGCAGCAAAAAAGATGGCTACCAACTAAAACCCTTTATAAGGCGCCGGCGAAAGCCGGCGCACCTTCTTTTTATTTAGCTTTCGGGATGATGACGAGCATGC
>CABUSL010000052.1 GCA_902494295.1 uncultured Collinsella sp. | reverse complement strand
GGCCTGAGCAGCAGCCACGCTCGCCGGCACGGCGGCGTTGGCAACCATGGCCTCCAGGCGTGCCACGCGCTCGGCCAATGCCTCAATCGTTAAATCAGCCTCGGGACGCGCCAGACGCGTGCAGGCAATCTCGAGCACCAGGCGCACGTCGCTCGCGCCCCTCATCTCCAGTGCGGCATCGTCGAGCACTGTCAGCACACGGGCCAGGCGGTCGGCAGGATGCTCGCCAAAGGCAGCGGCCTCGGCAGCAAGCGCCTCGGCCTGCTCGGAGCCGCCCTCAAACAACTCGGCACGGGCGCCGGCAACGCAGGCAACATACACGTCGCGCACGTGCGCCACCAGGTCGCGCGTCAGCTCCAGCAGATCGTTACCTTCCTCGACCTGCGCGCGAATAAGTCCATACAGCTCGGCAACATCGCGATCGGCAATGGCGCGGGAAAACTCGCCCAGAATCTGGTCCGAAACCTCGCCTAAAAGCGAGCGGGCGTCGTCCGCATGCACAGAACCGTTGCCAAAGACGCTCAGCTGCTCCAGCGTGGACAACGCGTCGCGCATGCCGCCCTTTGCATGGCGCGCCACGATAGCCAGCGCCTCGTCGTCGTAATCGAAGCCCTCCTGCTCGCACACGTATGCCAGGCGATGCTCGATATCCTCGTTGCCGATGCGGTGGAAATCGAAGCGCTGGCAGCGCGAGAGGATGGTCTCCAGAATCTTTTGCGGGTCGGTGGTGCACAGCACAAAAATCACGTGCGCCGGCGGCTCCTCGAGCGTCTTGAGCAGCGCGTTGAACGCCGCCGTCGTGAGCATGTGGACCTCGTCGATGATATAGATCTTGTACTTGCCGCGCACCGGGGCAAAGTTGACGGAGTTGATGATCTCCTCGCGCACATTGTCCACGCCCGTGCGGGAGGCGGCATCGAGCTCGTAGACATCCGGGTGGTTGCCCTCGGCAATGAGCTCGCACTCCTCGCAAGTACCGTCGGGCATGCAGCCGCTTGCACCCTCGGCGCGCGCTGCCTCGGCATTACGGCACAGCAGCGCCTTGGCCAGAATGCGCGCCATGGTGGTCTTGCCCGTGCCGCGCGGTCCGCAGAACAGGTAGGCGTGGGACAGGCGCCCCTCGGTGATGGCGTGCTCGAGCGTCGAGACGATATGCTGCTGGCCCACCACGGATTCGAAGGTGAGCGGGCGATACTTTCGGTACAACGATTCCATGGGTGCTCCCCCGGGTATACTGAGTCTTGTTGCCGCGACGGCCATGCGGTCGCACGGCATACTGCATTCATAATAACCCGTACGGCGAGCCCGCCGCGATAGGAGTCCAAAGAGCATGGCAGACGCAGAGAGCAACCTCGTTCCCTCCGAAGCAGCCGACCAGGTCGAGGTCGCGCTCGAGGAGCAGGCCGCAGCCGATGACGGCATCCTGTACCTCAACGAGTACCAGTACGAAAACGACCTGGTCACCGACTTCGCCCGCCTGGTCGCCTCGCCCAGGCGTCGCGGCTCGCTGTATGTCGCCGCGGCAATTGCCGCGCTCATCGGCATCGGCATGCTGGTGGCCGGCGGCAACTGGATCAAGTTTGGCGTCGTGTTGATCGTGTTCGGCGCCTTTTTGGCCTGGTGGAGCAAAAACCTGCACCACACCCTCGCCCGCGACTTTATCGATTCCGTCGAGGCCGACGAGTCCATGGGTGGCCGCTATCGCCGCGTCGCCGCCAACGAGGACGGCCTGATGGTTTGGGGCAAGAGCGGCAAGTCGCAGTTTTTCCCGTTTGAGAAGCTCGACCACGTGCTCGACGGCGAGCGCATCTTTGTGGCCATGTTCGCCGACCAGGGCGTGACGATCCCTAAGGAAACCTTTATTCGCGGCGATGCCGAGCAGTTTGGTACCTTCCTTAAGGCGCGCATCAACAAAAAACTCCGCATCGAGACCAAGCGCAAGAAGATGAAGGCTGAAAAGGCCGCCGCCGAGGCCAAGCAGGGCGACAAGCCCCAGGAGACCAAGGGCAAGCAGCGCAAGCAGAAGAAGAACAAGAATAAGCGCTAAGGCCAAGACAGACAGGCAGCCTCGCATCCCGTTATCCTCGCCATCCGCCCGAGCGTGCTACACTAGCAGCATCTATGCCACCGCGAATGGCTCGGCCCCGCGCCCGCCGCTCGCAAACGAACTTTAAACGCACGAGGGTTGGCCATGCCGCTTTTCTCGCAACATACCGCCCGGTTCTCGCCGGACGTTCCTTTGGAGGGCACCAGCTCTCGCGAGCTGCTCAAGCGGTACCAGCCGCTCGAGACACTTACGACCGGCGGTTTTGGCTCCATCGAGATCTGCCGCGACACGCACCTGCGCCGCCGCGTCGCCATTAAGCGCATCCCCCTTATCAACGGTGCCGGCATGCCCGCCAGCGACATCATGGATGTCCTGCGCGAGGCGCACACCGCCGCCATGCTTCAACATCCCAATATCGTGCAGGTCATCGACTTTACGCACGACACAGCCTATGCCTACCTGGTTATGGAATATGTCGATGGCATGTCGCTGGCCGAATTTTTGCATCGCGTGGACGGCCACTCACTTACCTTTGACGAGGCCGCGGCCATTGCCGATGCCCTGGGCCAGGCGCTCACCTTCGCCCATAGTAATGGCGTGCTCCACCTGGACATTAAGCCCGCCAACGTGCTCATCGACCACTCGGGCAATGTAAAGCTCACCGACTTTGGCATGGCGCGACTGTCGTCCGCCGGTGGCTTTGGCGGCTCGCGCGGCGGCACCATCGGCTACATGCCGCCCGAGCAGCTCGATATCGAGACCGGCACGGTCGATGAGCGCGCCGATATCTTTGCCCTCGCCTGTGTGATCTACGAGGGCCTGTGCGGCAGCGCTCCCTTTATGGCGGCCACGCCCGCCGACTCGCTCGACCGCATCATCGGCGGCGCCACCTATCCCGGCGAGCTGATACCACACTTTCCCCCGGGAGCCGAGGCCGCGCTCATGAGCGCGCTCTCCCCCATGCCGCAGGACCGCCCCAACAGCATCGAGGCATTTTGCGACCAGCTCCTTGCCGGTCTGGGCAGCGTGCGCGAAGGCCGTCGCAGCCTGGAGCAAATGGTTGGCGAACTTTCGGATGACGAGCAGGAGCTCGACGATATCGAGCCGTCGCACTACGAAGACGACGCCATCGAGGTCGACCCCGCACTCGGCTGGGCGGGCACGCGCTGGAGCCATGCGCGCGACTACACCATGCGCGCTATCTCGGCGCTAACGTGCGGCACCTTTAGCTTTTTGCTGATGCAAACGACCGGGGTCGCGGCGCTTCCCGGCCTGGTCATTGCGGCTATCGCAATCGGAGCGGCGGCCGGCCTGGCCCCACAGATCGGCTCGGCCATCTCGGCTGTGGGCTTTTTGGTGCTCATGGCCAACGCCACCATGCAGGCGCAGGGCATCCTGTCGATGTTGCCCGTCGCGGTGATCTTTGCCGCTGCCATGTCCGGTTGGTGGATTGCCTGGGGTCGCACCGAGGCTGCCGCGAGCGCCGCACTCACCTGCGCACTCGCGCTTGGCTGTCTGACCGGCAATACCTTCCTGGCAGCTGGGGTCACCGCCGGCGTCGCGTCATTTTGGCTCGGCCCGGCAAGCGCCGCCGCGGCAACGGGCATGGGCGCGCTTTTTGCCCGTCTGGCCACGGTCGCGCTTTCAGCCGGAGGCGTGCTGGGGCTCGGTAACGTTGCCGCAGCGCTGGGAGACCCGCTCCTTTGGGCTGCCTTTGTGCTGGTCGCGGCAACTGCCGCGGCGTCATCTGCGCTGCTCAATGCCCATGCCAAGCGTGCCGATCAGAGCTCAAACCTTGCCGCAATCGCCGCCATCGCTGTCACCGGCATAGGCTGCGCAGCGGCGTCCTGTCTTGCACACCATATGGAAATTGCCGGCCTTGCAGCCGCGGTCGTCGCCAAGGCGGCGGTTGCGGGAACCCTATCCTCTATAATCGTTGGGATATGCCTATATTTGCTCGGATACCAAAGAACCTATACGGAGAGTGATCTTTCGTGAACTTCCTGAACATCTTCGAGGACCACGTGGCCGGCATCTTCGGTGCCACCCGTGCCCCGTTCTCCTTTAAGAAGCTTGCCAAGCAGGCCGCTCGCGACATGGAGGATCAGACTCTGGTGATCAACGGCGTCAACACGGCGCCGGCACTCTATACCATCCTTATCGCCGCCGACGACGATCCCATGCTCGCCCCGTTCTACCCCGAGCTTTCGCGCGAGGTCCGCGAGTTTGTGAAGGCGCAGGCCGAAAAGCGCCGCTATGTCTTTGTCGGCGAGCCCCTCGTGCGCTTCATGATCGATCCGCAACTGCGCGCCGGCAAGTTCTCGGTCTTTGCCGAGAACGTCGATGCCCCCACGCTCGGCCGCCTGTACGAAGAAGAGCGCGCCTATCAAAACGGCCTGGGCCAGAACAACTCCGCGGCAAGCCGTGCCGCCAGCGCCCCGCGCGCCGGCCAGCAGCAGTTTGCTGCCCCGCAGCAGCAGCGCCCCGCCGCCATGCCCCAGCAGCAGCCGACGCCTCGCGCCGCCGCTCCCGACCCGCTTGCCGTGGCAGACCCCTTCGCGCCTAGCGTCCCCGACCCCGCCGCCGCACCCATCCCGGTGCCGCAGACCGTCTCGCGCGACGCGCTTGCCGGCATGGGTGGAGCCGCCGCGACCGGTGCCGCCGTGGGCCTAGGCGCCGCAGCCGGCATCGCCTCCAACATGGCGAGCACTCGCGCCCCGCAGCGCCCGCTCGCCCAGCTCGTCGATGTCGTGAGCGGCGAGAGCCATAGCATCACCTCCGCACAGGTGACCATCGGTCGCGAGCGCTCAGTTTCCGACATTGCCCTGCGCGACCCCAACGTGTCGCGCCGCCACGCCCAGCTCACCTTTACGGGCTCGGATTGGTCGATCGAGGACCTCAATTCCACCAACGGCACGCTCGTCAACAACCGCCGCATTACGCGCTGCCCGCTGCGCAACGGCGATCTGCTGACGTTTGGCCTGAGCACCTTTGAATTTAGGGGATAGTCGCTTATGAACATCGATATCGTCCTTTTTGCAGGCCGCATCGTCCTGGTCGCCCTGCTCTATATCTTCTTGTTCGCCGTCATGAAGACCGGCGTGGGACTTGTGCGTGGACAGCGCCGCGACTCGGCTATCTGGACGATCGATGTGGACAAGGGTCCGCGCGGTATCCGCGGCATTCACGTAGACATGCTCGGCCCCGTCATCGTCGGTCGCTCGCCATCTTCGGACATCTGCATCAACGAACCGTTCGTTTCGGCCTCGCACGCGCGCTTTTCGCTGCAGGGCCCGGCGCTCATCATCGAGGACCTCAACTCACTTAACGGCACGCTCGTCAACGGCCGCCAGCTCGTGGAGCCCGCAACGCTACGTGAGGGCGACGAAGTCCAGATTGGCGACGTGGTCATGAAGGTGAACCGTCGATGATCGACGAGGAGAACAAGTCCGCAACCATGACCGAGGCACCGGCTGCCGCCGCAGCTGCACCGGCCCACGCCGCTCCGGCTGACTCCACACCCGTGGAGCCCGAGGACACCGTGTTCTCCCTGCCTCTTTCGCATGTAACGCATGATATTTCGGATCTCGCCGATAACGAGGACGAAGCGGATGCCGTAGCGGTGCCCATCGGCGCACATGCTGCGGAACAGCCCACAGCGCCCGAAGCAACCCCGGCGCCGGCTCACTTTGCAGAGCCCGTCGCCGCGGCAATCAACGAGAGCGCTGCGGTGTTTGCGGCACCCGAGCCCGCCGCGCCGGCGTTTCCCATAGCCCCGGCATCCGAGGTTGCGCCCGCGTCTACGCCGGCGCCCGAGCCTATAGACGTCAGCCCGCAAGACGACGAGTCGACCGCCCGCGTGTCCGAGGAGCCCGACTCCCCGGACACCGACAATTCCGAATCAAACGCCGAGACCGACACCGTCTCTCCCGGTGACACCGCCGAGATCGACGTTGCTGCCGTTGAGGCCAAGCTCAAAGACCCCGGCTCGACCATGAGCTTTGAGCCCCTGACCGAGGAGCGCATCGAGACCGACTCGACCTATGATGCCGGTACCACCACGCAACTCATGTGGGGCGCCCGCTCCGACGTTGGCTGCGTGCGCCCGCACAATGAGGATTCCTACCTGGTGCAGTCGCCGCTCTTTTGCGTATGCGACGGCATGGGCGGTCACGCCGCCGGCGAGGTAGCCTCTTCCATCGCCGTCGAGACTATTGCCAAGACGGCCCCGCAGTCCGCCGACGCAGCGCGTCTGGCCGCAGCCGTCGAGGCAGCCAACGCCGCCGTAATCGAGGCGGCCCTGAACGGCCTGGGCAAGCCCGGCATGGGCTGCACAGCCACCTGCGCCTATATCGAAAACGACACGCTCGCCATCGCCCACGTGGGCGACTCTCGCGCCTACCTGCTCCACGAGGGCACGCTCATCCGCGTGACCCGCGACCACTCCTACGTGGAGGAGCTCGTGGACGCCGGCGAGATCACGGCAGACGAGGCTCGCGTCCACCCCAACCGTTCGGTCATCACCCGCGCGCTGGGCTCGGACCCCGCTATGTATGCCGACCACTTCACTCTGCATATCGAGGAAGGCGACCGCCTGATCCTGTGCTCTGACGGCCTTTCGAGCATGATTCCCGATAGCGATATCGAGAACATCGCCACGCAATCCTCAACCGCGCAAATCTGCGTCGACAACCTAGTGGACGCGGCGCTTGCCGCCGGCGGCCACGACAACGTGACCGTAGTAGTCGTTGACCTGGTTGACGATGGCGTCATGCGCGAGGCGCAACGCGTGCGTCGCCGCAACGTTACTATCGCCGCCATCCTGGCCCTCGTCTTTGTGCTGGCAGCTGGCATCTGGGCCTACACGGGTGTCACCGGCTCGTACTACCTGGGTACCTACCAGGGCAATGTCGCCGTCTGGCGCGGCCTGCCCGGCAAGCCACTCGGACTCAAGCTCCACTGGCTCGAAAGCGAAACCAGCATCAAGCTGTCCGACCTGCCTGAAGACACGCAAAACCGCCTCAAGGCGGGCATTCCGCAAACAAGTGTCGACGATGCGCAGGACACGATATCCAAGTACCGCCACCAGATCGATGAGGAGCAGACCCGCCAGGTGATCGACGCGCAAACGATTCGCGACAACACCAATCAGGGATCGACCTCCGAATCAGATTCCGAGAAAACCGCCGAACAGTCCGCCGAGGCCGAAGCCTCCGAAAAGAACTAGAAAGGGAGTGCCGCTTATGAGTCGCCGCAACACCGAGCTGCTCTTGCTCATCGCCTCGGCGTTCCCCGTCATCCTGCTGTATGCGATGTACGTGCTCACCGCGGGCGCCGCCATCTCCTTTGAGACGCTCGCCGTGCCGATCGGCCTCTTTGCCGCCTTCGCTGCGGCACATATCGCCGTGCGCATCTTGGCGCCCGGCGCCGACCCCGCCATCCTACCCATCGTATTTATACTTTCGGGCATCGGCATCACGTTCGTGACGCGTCTCGCCCCCGCTCTCGCCATCTCACAGCTCATCATCCTGTTTGTCTCGGTGGCGCTCATGGTGGGAACGCTCGCACTGGTCAAAAACCTCGACGTAGTCATGCGCTACAAGTACACCTTTGGCATCATCGGCATCATTCTGCTGATGCTGCCTATCTTTATCGGCACCACGATCTCGGGCTCCAAGCTGTGGATTCGCATCGCGGGCTTTACCATCCAGCCCGGCGAGTTCGCCAAGGTCTTTATCGTGCTGTTCCTGGCCGGGTACCTGGCCGAGAACCGCGAGCTGCTCTCCATCTCCAACCGCAAGATCCTGGGCTTTAAGATCCCTCGCCTGCGACTGCTGCTGCCGCTGTTTGCCGTGTGGGGTGTGTGCCTGCTCGTCGTCGTCTTCGAACGCGACCTGGGTTCGGCCGTGCTGTTCTACACCATCTTCTTGCTGATGCTCTACGTTGCCACGGGGCGCTTTTCGTATGTCGTTATCGGCCTTGCGCTCTTAGCCGTTGGAGCCGTGGGCGCCTACAAGTTCCTGTCTCACGTTCAGGTGCGTTTCCAGGTTTGGCTCGATCCGTTTAAGGACGCCCAGGGCCAGGGCTACCAGATCGTCCAGTCGCTCTTCTCGCTTGCCGATGGCGGTCTGGTCGGTGTTGGCATCGGCAACGGCATGGCCAACAACATCCCTGTCGTCGAGTCCGACTTTATCTTCTCGGCTATCGGCGAGGAGATGGGCCTTTTGGGCGGCGGCGCCGTGCTCATCCTGTTTATGCTCTTTGCCGTTCGCGGCCTGACCACAGCCGCCCGCGCAAAGTCCGACCTTGCCGCCTTTAGCGCCACCGGTCTTACGGCAGCCATCAGCTTCCAGGCCTTCTTGATCGTTGGCGGCGTAACCCGCCTAATCCCGCTGACCGGCGTCACCCTGCCCTTTATGAGCCAGGGCGGCTCCTCTCTGCTGGCGAGCTTTATCATCGTCGCGCTCCTGCTGCGCGCCGGTGACGAGGCGACCGGACGCGAGGCCGAGCTTACCGGCACCGGCACCATGGCCGCCATCACCGATGATCAGGTCGCATCTGCCGCCGTCCCGACGGGCACGCGCTTTGCCACCTCGTCTTCCTACGGCAGTGGCAGCCATTCCGTCGGCTCGCGCATGCGCCGTCGCCTGCTCGACACACCTGAATCCGGTGTGCTCGGCCGCGTGGCGCTCGCCAACCGTCTAACCCGCGCGGTGCTCGCCTTTACGGCGCTGTTCGCCATCCTTATCGGCAACCTCACCTATGTCCAGGTCATTAAGGCCAAGGACTATCAGGACATGCCGACCAACAACCACACCATCGCCCGCTCCAAGTACATCCAGCGCGGCTCCATCATCACGTCCGACGGCGTGACGCTGGCCGAGTCGCTGCAGCAGGAGGACGGCACCTACGTACGCTCCTACCCCAACGGCAACCTGGCAGCGCACGTGGTTGGCTACGTGAGCCAGCAGTATGGCACCACCGCCATCGAGAGCGTCATGAACGACACGCTCACCGGTTCTAAGGACTACTCCAGCTGGAACAACGCCATCGCGTCGCTCGCGGGCCAGACCCAGCCGGGCAACACCGCCAAGCTCACCATCGACTCGCGCATCCAGACGGCTGCTGAGCAGGCGCTCAAGGGCTTTAAGGGCGCTGTAGTGGTCATCGACCCGCGTACCGGCGCGGTGCTCGCATGTGCCAGCTCGCCCACCTACGACAACACCAACATCGATGCCCTGCTGCAGACGGGCGGCGGCGAGGACGGCTCCATGTACAATCGCGCCATGGACGCGCTGTACACGCCGGGCTCAACGTTTAAGGTCGTTACGCTTTCCGCGGCACTCGAGACCGGTACCGCCAGCCTTACCAGCACCTACCAGGCGCCCGGCTCCATGGACATCGGCAACGCACCGGTCACCAACTCTGCCAACGAGAGCTACGGCACCATCAGCCTGCAGCAGGCCTTTGCCGTGTCCTCCAACGTCGTCTTTGGCCAGGTGGCAAACGAAGTTGGCGCAAACACGCTCGTGCAGTTTGCCAACGCCTTTGGCTACGGCCAAAAGCTCGGCCAGGACCTGACCTCCGCGGCCTCCATCATGGCCGACCCGTCGCTCATGACCGAGTGGGAGACCGCCTGGGCCGGCGCCGGCCAGCCTGTCGGCATGGACCACACGCCCGGCCCGCAGACCACCGTCATGCAAAACGCCGTGATTGCCGCCGCCATCGCTAACAGCGGCGTGGTCATGGACCCGTACTTTGTAGCCCAGGTACTCGCCCCGGACGGAACCGTGGTCAAGACCACGCAGTCCCGCTCGCTTGGTCAGGCCGTCAGCTCCGCCACGGCCGACCAGGTCAAGCAGGCCATGCTTGCCGTCGTCCAGTCCGGCACCGGCACCGATGCCCAAATCCCCGGCGTCAAGGTCGCCGGCAAGACCGGCTCGGCCGAGACTGGCGGCACCAACGTCAACTCGATGTTCGTTGGCTTTGCACCTTACGATTCACCCACGGTCGCCATCTCGGTGGCCTTAGAGGATTTCGACAAGCATGACGTCGAGGCCGCCAAGATCGCCGGTATCGTCCTGACCGCGGCGCTTGCCGCACAGGGAGCGTGATGCCCATGATCGAATCGGACACCCGAGGCGCGCCGCGGCCTAAGGGTTAGCGGCAACGCGCCACACGGCCCCAGCGGCCACATCATAGGTACTACACACATCGTTGAGCGAATAGTTATGTTAGGAGCAGGAATGGAACAGAGGGTCCTCGGGGGAAGATACCTCCTCAAGGATAAGGTGGGAACAGGCGGCATGGCGACCGTCTACCGTGCACAGGACCAGGTCCTCGACCGCACGGTTGCCGTCAAGATCATGCTGCCGCAGTATGCTGGCGACGCAACCTTCGCCGCACGCTTTAAGCAGGAGGCCCAGGCAGCAGCAGGTCTCTCCTCCCCCTATATCGTGGGCGTCTACGATTGGGGCAAGGATGGCGATACCTACTACATCGTCATGGAGTACCTGCGCGGTACCGACCTTAAGAGCGGCATCAAGAGCCACGGCGCCCTCGATCCAAAGAAGGTCGCGCAGATCGGCTCGCAGATCAGCTCCGCGCTTTCGGTCGCCCACAAGCACGAGATCATCCACCGCGACATTAAGCCGCAAAACATCATGGTGCTGCCCGACGGCAACATCAAGGTCATGGACTTTGGCATCGCGCGCGCAAAGAACAGCCACCTCACGCAGGACAACAATGTACTGGGCACCGCCCACTACGTAAGCCCCGAGCAAACGCGCGGCCAGGACCTCGGTCCCACCTCTGATATCTACTCCCTGGGCGTCGTGATGTACGAGTGCGCCACCGGTCGCGTCCCCTTTGACGGCGACGACGCCATCTCGGTTGCGCTCAAGCAGGTAAACGAACTGCCGGTTCCGCCGAGCCAGATCAACTCCGGCGTCGATGCCGATCTGGAGCGCATTATCCTCAAGTGCATGGAGAAGGACCCGGCGAACCGCTTCCAGACGGCAGACGAGCTGCGCCAGGTGCTCAACAACTACCTGTCCGGTCGCGCCGTCAACGTCTCCGAGCCCACGCGCATCATCGGTGCCCCCGGTGAGCTGGGCGCCACCAAGACTCGCGAGCTTTCCGATCAGACGCGCGCCATGGTGCGTCCCGTCTCGGGCGTGAGCGGCCAGAATACCACCCGTAGCTCGGTTTCGGGCTCCACCGGCTCCTACGAGGTCGAAAAACCCAAATCCAACAAGAACAAGATCATCGCCGCCGTGGTGGCAGCCGTTGCCGTCATCTGCATCGTGGTGGCCTTTGCCACAGGACTCTTTGGCGGCGAGCAGGTCACCGTGCCCGATGTGCTGGGCAAGGACCAGCAGACTGCCGTCGAGCTGATCAAGGAAGCCGGCCTCGAGGTCGGCACCATCGACCAAAGCTACAACGACGATGTCGACGAGGGCAAGGTCGCCGAGCAGACGCCCAACGGCAACACCAAGAAGGCCAAGGGCACCAAGGTGAACCTGGTAATCTCCAAGGGTCCCAAGCCCTCCGAGAAGGTTGAGGTTCCCCATCTTGTCGGCCTGACCAAGGACCAGGCCGAGGCCGCGCTGGCAAGCGTTGGCCTGAAGGGCAACGCCTCCGAGGAGGCCAACGAGGCCGATGAGGGTCAGGTCTTTGAGCAGGGCACCGAAGCCGGTAAGGAAGTCGCGAAGGGCACGT
>CABUSL010000051.1 GCA_902494295.1 uncultured Collinsella sp. | reverse complement strand
GGGGGGCACGCCCGGTCCCGTTCCGAACCCGGAAGCTAAGCCCCATCGCGCCGAGAGTACTGCGGGGTCAGCCCGTGGGAGGCCAGGGCGCCGCTGACCGGTGGACGGCACCGAGCCGTGCGCTTGAACTGAGAAGGGGGAGGCCTCGCGGCCTCCCCCTTTTTTGCGTTATATACATGTTGTGCTTTGGGACCTAGCTTCCCCGTATGCGCTCTTACTGTTTGGCTGTTTTTTGAGTCCATCTAGTTTATTTGAGCGATAATTACTCGCATTGGCGTTAGGGAGGGCTTGATGTTTACCGTATTTGTCTTGGGCAATATTGCTTCGGGTAAGTCGACTGCCTGCCGCTATTTCGAATCTCGTGGCGCTATGCTTATCGATCTGGATGAGCTTGCAAAATCGCTGTATGTGCCGGGCTCTGATATCGTCAATGCTCTCGCGGATGAATTCGGTTGGGACATTTTGGATGAGGAAGGCGGCATTCGCCGCAGTATCCTCGCTTCTCGAGCTTTCGCTTCTCCTGATTCGGTCGCACGGCTCAATGGCATCGTGCATCCCGTTCTGATTGAACAGCTTTCGCTTAGGATTCTCGATCCGGTTTGTTGTACGGTTTCATCTCCCCGTTATCCCTTTGCGGTGGTCGAGGTTTCAGCTCCGACTGGTTTTGAGGATGCATTTGGCTTGGCTGATGAAATTCTGGTCATTAGCGCCCCTTTGTCAGTTCGTCGCGAGCGCGCTATTCAACGTGGCATGGAGCCATCTGATTTCGATGCCCGTTCTGCTTGCCAGCCCGAAGAGTCTGCGCTGTGCAATCTCGCTACAACGGTGATTGATAATTCGGCAGCCGATAATTCGCTCTTTGAGCAGCTTGACTCATGGCTTGCATGCCACGGGTTTATAGATACTCCGGATAAGGAGGAGGCCGATGCCTAAGGCACGTTTCTTTACGTGGTATCGTGTGGCGCCACTTGCCGTTGTGTTCGTCTTCGGCCTTATTTCGCTCGTCTACTCGTGTGCTCCTGCCGCTTTCTTTAAGCCGCTGTATCCGATTGACTACGAGGCGTATGTAAAGCAATCCAGTATTTCGCATAATCTGGATCCGTATCTGGTGTGCGCTGTCATTAAGTCGGAATCGAATTGGGATCCCGAGGCCGAGTCGAATCAGGGTGCTCAGGGATTGATGCAGCTGATGCCCGAGACTGCCCAGGACATGATCGCCAAGGGCCTTGTCGACGGAGGGGAGTATTCGGTCGACAATCTTAACGATCCGGCTACGAATATCGAGTTTGGCTGCGCATACCTCTCGTATCTTCTCGCCTATTTCAACGGGTCGACGGATAGTGCCATCGCCGCCTATAACGCTGGTATGGGCAATGTCGACGGATGGGCGCAGCAGAACACGTCACTCCATAATGCGATTACCTTCCCTGAAACTCAGGCTTATCTGATTCGCGTCAATAATGCCTGGGTTCGATATAAGACTCTCTATCCCGATCGGTTCGTATAGGACTAAGCCCACCGCCTGCGTATACTGCAGATGTACGAGTTAGGAGTATCCATGGCGGAATTTGAAGTAGAACGCGTTGGTGGTGAACTTAAGCGCTTTGGCGTTGAGGGCGCTGATGTGCCGTTTAAGGTCGTGTCTCCATACGAGCCCGCTGGTTCCCAGCCTAAGGCCATTGAGTCACTTGTGCGGGGCGTGAGGGACGGAGACCGCTATCAGGTTTTGCTGGGCGTGACTGGTTCGGGCAAGACCTTCACGATGGCAAAGACTATTGAGGCCCTGGGAAAGCCGACGCTGGTCATGGCCCCCAATAAAACGCTCGCTGCTCAGCTTGCGAGCGAGCTCAAAGAGTTCTTTCCCAACAACGCTGTGGTCTACTTCGTCTCGTACTACGACTACTATCAGCCCGAGGCGTATGTGCCGCAAAGCGATACATATATCGAGAAAGACTCCTCGATTAACGAAGAGGTCGAGATGCTGCGCCATCAGGCGACCGCGTCACTGCTCTCTCGACGTGATGTGATCGTTGTCGCATCGGTCTCGTGTATCTATGGCATTGGCTCTCCTGAGGACTATGCGGGTCTGGCTCCAAACGTCGACAAGAAGGTGCCGCTCGAGCGCGATGACTTTATCCATGCACTTATCGACATTCAATATGATCGCAATGACTATGACCTGGCACGTGGCACGTTCCGCGTGCGCGGCGATGTTGTTGACGTGTATCCGCCTTATGCCGAGCATCCGTTGCGGTTTGAGTTCTTTGGCGACGAGGTCGAGCTGATTGCCGAGATCGATGAGGTCACCGGTGAGATGCTTCGTGAGTACGAGGCCATTCCCGTATGGCCGGCATCGCACTACGTGACCGAGAAGCCGAAGGTCAAGGCGGCTCTGAAATCGATCAGCGAAGAGTGCGAGAAGCGCGTGGCGGAGCTCAAGGCGACCGACAAGTTGCTCGAGGCGCAGCGTCTGCAGCAGCGTACCGATTATGATCTTGAGATGCTCGAGACGATGGGCTTTTGCAACGGCATCGAGAACTACTCGCGTCATCTGGACGGTCGCAAGCCGGGTGAGCCGCCGTTTACCCTAATCGATTACTTTCCCAAGGATATGCTCTGCATCATCGATGAGAGCCATGTGACGGTGCCGCAGATTCGCGGCATGCACGAAGGTGACCGCTCGCGTAAGGTGACGCTGGTGGAACACGGTTTTCGCCTGCCCTCGGCGCTCGATAACCGCCCGCTTCGTTTCGATGAGTTTGAGGCAAGGATCCCCCAGTTTATCTATGTTTCGGCCACGCCGGGCGACTACGAGCTACGGGTGAGCCAAAACGACGTGGAGCAGATTATTCGTCCGACCGGCCTGCTCGACCCCAAGATTGACGTGCGTCCAGTTCGCGGCCAGATTGACGATCTTGAGGACGAGATTCGCGAGCGCGTTGCCCGCAAGGAGCGCGTGCTGGTGACCACGTTGACCAAGCGCATGGCCGAAGACCTGACCGACCATCTGCTCGACGCGGGCATTAAGGTCAATTACATGCACTCTGATACGGCGACAATGGACCGTGTCGAGATCCTGCGAACGCTGCGCGAGGGCAAGATCGATGTTCTCGTTGGCATCAACCTGCTTCGCGAGGGCTTGGATCTTCCCGAGGTCTCACTGGTGGCAATTCTCGATGCCGATAAGGAAGGCTTCTTGCGCAACCGCCGTTCGCTGATTCAGACGATTGGCCGTGCGGCCCGTAACGCCGATGGCGAAGTCATCATGTACGCAGACGTTGTGACCGATTCGATGAAAGAGGCCATCGAGGAGACGCAGCGCCGTCGCGAGATTCAGATGGCATATAACGAAGAACATGGCATTGTGCCCAAGACGGTGCGCAAGGCCATCAACGACATCTCAAGTTTTATTGCCGAGGCCGAAAAAACTGTGGGCTCCAAGGGACGCTCGAAGGGCGACTCTCTTGGCCATGGCGCATTCTATACGCCCGATGAGTCGGGCGAGGGCGGTGTGCCGGAAACGGTGGCGCCCGAGCAGACACTTGCGGAGCAGTTGGAAGAACTGCCGCATGACGAGCTTGTGCGGATTGTCGAATCCATGGAAGAGGATATGCGTAACGCTTCTGCCGCCATGGACTTTGAGGAGGCGGCGCGCCTGCGCGATGCCGTCGTTCAGATTCGGGCGATGCTCGAGGGCGCGTCTGAGGACGAGACGATCGAGCGCTTACGTTCACAGGCCCGCAAGGGTTCCACTTTCGCATCGGGCAGAAAACGCCAGGGCGCACGGTTTAAGAAATAGCGAACAGGCCCCGAGTTCCCTGTGGAGCTCGGGGCCTGTGTCTTTTGCGCACTGGAATTCGTGCGTTAGAGGTCTGCAATCAGGGCTTCGGCACAACGGATGCCGTCGGTGGCCGCGCTCATGATGCCGCCAGCATATCCAGCTCCCTCACCACAAGGGTAGAGACCCGGGGTCGACACGGCATGGCACGTTCGGTCTCGGGTGACAGTAACCGGTGAGCTCGAACGAGTCTCCACGCCGGTAAGAACGGCATCGGGGCGGTCGTAGCCTCGTAGCTTTTTTCCGAGTAGGGGAAGTCCCAGGCGGAGCGACTCGACGATATGCTGCGGCAGAGCTTCGTCAATTGCCGTCCAGGTCACACCAAGCGGATAGGTGGGCTTTACCTTTCCGGGCGCCTTGCTGGCACGTCCTGCGAGGAAATCTCCGACGAGTTGTGCCGGTGCGTTCCAGTTGGAGCCGCCCAGGCGATAGGCGGCCGCCTCGCAGGCACGCTGGAGCTCGATGCCGGCGAGCGGGTCATCGTTGGGAAGGTCCTCAGGCGTGACGTTAACGAGCAGGGCGGCATTTGCGTTGCGTCCGTCGCGGGCATTGAGGCTAGCGCCGTTGACGCACAGGTGGCCCTGCTCGGAAGAGGCAGCGACAACCTGCCCGCCGGGGCACATGCAAAACGAGAACACGCTGCGGCCGTTGGGAAGATGGGCAACAAGTTTGTAAGGGGCCGCCCCGAGCGCTGGATGTCCCGCCGAGGCTCCATATTGGGCTCGATCGATGTCGCGCTGCGGATGCTCGATGCGAACGCCCATGGCAAAGGTCTTTTGTGCGAGGGCCACGTTGTGGTCCTTAAGGAGCTCAAAAATATCGCGAGCAGAATGCCCGCAGGCGAGGATGAGGTGCTTTGTCTCGATTGGCTCGCAAGCGGCGTCTTGGGACGATTGGACATCAATACCGGTAATGGCGCCAGACGCGTCGATGTGAATGTCGACGAGCTTTGTTCGATAACGGACGACACCTCCGAGCTGCTCGATGCGCTGCGATATAGCGGTGACAACCGTGGGAAGGATGTCGGAGCCAATGTGCGGCTTGGCATCCCACAGAATATCGCGGGGCGCACCCGCCTCGACGAAGGTTTCGAGGATAAGGCGATGGGCGGGATTTTTTGTTCCTGTATTGAGCTTGCCGTCCGAGAAGGTCCCCGCGCCGCCCAGACCAAACTGGATATTACTCTCGGGGTCGAGGATGCGCTCCTTTAGAAAGAGGTCGATCGCATGCGAGCGGCGAAATGCCGGGTCGCCGCGCTCGATGAGCAAGGGCTTAAGACCTGCTTCGGCAAGGGTGAGTGCGGCGAAAAGGCCGGCGCATCCGGCACCGATGACGACGGGGCGCTCTTTGGGTGCGCCGGAAACGGGGAAGGGGAATGAAGGCTCATCGTCATCTATCGCGCGTACGTGCGAGCGGTCACGTTCGGAAACGCTGTCGACCGCCTCTCGCTCGAGGTGGGGACTGGTCAGCTCAACACGAAAGCTCAGGATAAAATGGACGTCTCGTTTTTTGCGAGCGTCGATTGACTTGCGGTGGAGCTCGATGGACTTGATCTCGGAGTCCTTGCAACGTAGGACGCGCTTGGCGACTCGCTTGCCAACAATGAGGCAGGCATTTTCATCGCCGGCTTCATCGAGCGACGCGTTGACTTGGGTGATTTCGATCATCGAGGTCTCCTTAGAGGCAAGAAAGAGGCCGTCCGGTATTCCAGACGGCCCGAATGCGTTTTTGATTATAGACTGCGCGGCTACAGGCTGCTTGCAGCGCGAATGCCCGAGAGCCAGGCCCACGCAAGGTTAAAGCCTCCGCAATCGGCGTCGATGTCGAGTGCTTCGCCGCAGACGTAAAGCGGGGCGTCGACAACGCAGCGCGCGCGTAGACTGGGTGTTGAGATGCTCTCGACAGATACGCCACCACGCGTGACCTGCGCCGAGCGCTCCTCGGCTGTTCCCTCGACGAGCAACTTAAAGTGCTTGAGGATCGAGACCAGGTGGATGACATCGTTGGAGCCTGGATGGCACTGCTCGAACGCCGTACAGACGACGCGGGAGAGTTGCGGGGCGAGCATGCCGTCGAGCCAACGGGGATCGCGGGGTGAAAAGTCACCGAACAGCTCAACGCGCCGGTTGAGCATATCGAGCAACTCGTCTTTAGAGAGGTCGGGGAAAACGTCGAGCAGGATCGTATCGCCGCGCTGGATACGACGGGAGAGGTTGAAGACAGCGACGCCCGAGATGCCGAAGGTTCGAAACAGTACTTCACCGTCTTCGTGCCAGAGCTCACTATGGTTGCGGGCGAGCGTCAAGCGGGCGCGGACGCGCAGACCATCCAACGTCTTGAGTGCTGCCCGATCGCCAACGACCGTTGCCGATACGGGGCAGAGGATGGGGCGTAGCGAAGTGAGGGGGAGGCTAAACGTATCGGCGATACCGGTGGGGTTGCCGCCCGTGGCGATAATTACGGCATGCGCCTGCAGGGCCTCGTTCTTGCGAGGGACATCGGCGAGTGCCTTCCGAAGCGAGCGGAGCTCCGATTTTCGGTCGTCGTGCTTTTTTGCCTTGAGCGCCCGCGCTGGACGGTCTATTTGGAGTGCCCAGCCTTCGGAAACTTTGTGCGCCGAGGCAACGTTGGCTCCGCAGATTAAGGTGATACCTAGGCGGTCGCAAACGTTGAGAAGCGCGTCGCGCACCGATTCGGCGCGAAGGGAGCGCGGGTACAGCCGGCCTTCCTCGGAGGTTGTCATGATGCCCAGCGAGGAGAAGAAACCCATAAGCTCTTGTTCGGGCTGGGGGCCCATGACGGATTCGATGAATGCGGGGTGGTTATACCGCTGAGGATCAATCGATTCGTTGGAGAGGTTGCAGCGGCCGTTACCGGTCGCAAGAAGCTTAAGGCCGCAGGCGACATCGCGCTCAACGATGCAGACGCTTTTGCCAGCACGTGCGGCCGTAATGGCGGCGGCGAGGCCTGAAGCCCCGCCGCCGATTACCAGGACGTCATAGAAGGCGCTCGTGTTCACTTAGGCCTCGTCGGTCTCGTGCGGGGTAATAGCCTCGACGGCAGAGACTGCCTTGGGCAACATGCCATCGGGCAGCGCGGTCTCGACCTCGCCCTTATCGCAGGCCTCGGCGAGTGCCGGATTGATGGGAAGCTGGCCCAAGATGTCGAGGTTATAGCGCTCTGCGACCTCGGGGAGCTTGCTCTTGCCAAAGACCTCGATCTTCTTGCCGCAGTCGGGGCACTCAATATAGCTCATGTTCTCGACAATGCCCAGAATGGGGACGTTCATCTTCTCGGCCATGTTGACTGCCTTGGCGACGATCATCGAGACCAGGTCCTGCGGGCTCGTGACGATGACGATGCCGTCGACGGGCAGCGACTGGAAGACGGTGAGCGCGACGTCGCCTGTTCCCGGAGGCATGTCGACCAGCAGGTAATCGATGGGGCCCCACGAGGTCTCGCTCCAGAACTGCCTAATGGCGCCTGCGATGACCGGACCGCGCCAAAGGACGGGGTCGGTCTCGTTTTGGAGCAGCAGGTTGGAGCTCATGACCTTGACGCCGTGCTCGGAGATTTCGGGCAGCATAAGGTTGCCAAGGGCATGGACGTGGCGTCCGCTCATACCGAACATCTTGGGGATAGAGGGACCGGTGATGTCGGCATCGAGGACGCCGACCTTGTGGCCGTGACGGGCAAGCTCGGTGGCGATGGCGCCGGTGACAAACGACTTGCCGACACCGCCCTTGCCGGAAAGCACGGCGATGACGCGTTTGACCTCGGACAGCGTGTTCTCCTCAAATTGCGACGGCGACGTTTGTCCGCCGGCGGCCTGTGCGTGTTCGCAACCCATGTATGACTCCTTTGTATATGTTGGGGCCGGGGCCCCGTGATGTGACACGAGCGTCATTGTACCCTCGTTTGCGAGCGGGAGTCATTTGCGATGCATTTGGGCCGAGCGTGCTTGCAATACGATGGGTCTAAGCGAATGGGCGGGCTTACTGAACTTTGCTGGCGAACTCGAGGTATTGCATGCGCTGCAGCTTGTCGATCGTCGAGGCGTATGGGCTGTCTTCAGATTCCAAGTCGTAGCGCAGCCCGTCGGCACCAAGGTAGCCGGCGACATTGATGGTGGGCACATCTGACCTTGTTGCAAGCAGAGCCTTTTGATAGTTGGTGAGCGGGGCGCCGATTTTATTAAGGGTAATGGCTGCAATCTCGTTTGCCCCGACGGTGTCGTAGACGTTGAGTTCGGTATTGCCGGCGATTTCATAGTTAGCCCAGACGAAATATGTCGACTGATAGATACGGAAAGCGTGGCTTGCCGTATCTTCCTGAGGGTACAGCTCGTCGTTGAGAGTCGTTGCGGCGCTCGGCTGATGGTCGCCAAAAAAGACAAGAACAACCGGTCTGCCGATGTTGCGGAGCTCGTTGATAAAGTACTCGAGGTCCCGGTCGGATGCGTTGATGCAGGTAAGATAGGTGTTGAGCGCGCTATTGGCACCCTCGCTGGCTCCCTCGACCCAATAGTTTGTAAGCTCCTCGGCGGGAACGGTGCCATAGTCGTAGCCGCCATGATTTTGCATCGTGACGTCAAAGATGAACTGCGGGGCTTCGTCGGTTCTAAGCAGGTCGAGTATCTTGTCGTAGGTGGCGTAGTCGCATACGCCGGCATGGTAACAGGGCGCACCTTCGAAATCGCCGATTGAAAGAAAGTCTCCAAAGCCCAGCTGCTGATAGATTTTATCTCGATGGTAGTTGACGGGGTTTTGCGGGTGCATAGCGGTAGCGGTATACCCAAGCTCCTTAAGGTCCTTTGCCAGGCTGTCGACGCCATTCATCTGATATAGCTGATAGGGGATTTTGCCTAATCCGACAAAGGCCGTTGTCGCTCCGGTCAAAAATTCGAATTCGGAGTTCGCCGTTCCGCCACCGGCGACCGAAGCGAGCATGGTGCCGCGAACAAGTGTGTCGGGAAGCGAGTTGTAGAATGCGGGGCCGGTGTACCCGGCCGCCTGGAGCTGCTCAAAGCACGAAAGGTCGCTAAAACTCTCATTCATGACGGCAACAATCGTCGGCTTGATTTCATTGAACTGGGCAACGGCCGCCGCGCGCTGCTCGCTCGAGCCATACGTGCTGTCGTAGGTGGCGGCGAGCTCCTGCTCGATGCTCTGCGCCTCATCGGGCGTATAGTCTTCGGGCTTCTCAATGGGCAACTCGTTGACCATTTCGGTGAACGAAGTGATAAAACCCTGAGACGCATATGTGGTGATGGGCTGCCAACGGTCAAATCCAAAATTCAGCGCCTGCTCCAAGTCGATGCTGGAAAAGCCCGAGAGCCCCACAACGGTCACTAACAGAAAAGCACAGAGGTTAGCGGCGATTGCGGGGAAGACATGGGTGGGCGTACGGAGCTTTCGCGGACGGATAAGCGAAAGAAGCCCCAGGGAAATCTCCAGCAGGGCGAGAGAGGTTACGATTCCGGCGGTAAAGGTAAACTCGTATCCCTCGCTCACCTCCATTGCGGTGCCAAGGGCCAAGATATCGCTTGGCAGGATGGCTTCGCCTTTAAACGTTATGACGAAGTGCTCGGCAATGCCAAGGATGCAGCAGGCGACGGGCACGAGGGCCATGACGCCTCCATGACGCTGTCCCAGCAAATAAAGGGAGAGCAGAACCGTCGCGAGCAGCCCGACGGAAAACCCGAATGAGTTGGCGGGAATGCGATAGAACGTTTCGTTGCAGGCAATTTCGAGTGAAACGAACGAGAGCGCTGAAACAGCGGCGATGACAAGGATGTCACGGCAAATACAGGCAACCGTTCCCGTCGCAAGATCGGTTTGGTCGATAAGTCCCGAAACCAAGGGCTCGACAAGAAGTATGACGGCGGCAGCACCGAGCGCCGAATAAGAAAGGACCCATAGGGAACTGTCCTCATTTACGAGCAATTGATTCGTAATCCATGCAGCTACCATGCCGAGCGGGATGAGGAGCGTCGCGCACCAAAAGACGCGGGCAATGGGTGGCTTTTCATTGTGTTTGATTGAAAAATACACGCGCACGACGACGGTGGCCACGATAAGGATGGCGATGAATATGGGCAGATTGGCCATGTCACTCGAAGTGATTTCAAGGGGGATATCTTCGGTCATGGACGTTCCTCTGTTACGGCAAATTAAGTTCAGTATTAGATTACTGTAACCTTTCCACGGCATTTCGAGAAACAAAGCGCCCGATACGCAAAGCTAAAGGTCTGCGAATCTTGTATTACGAACATCTGTGCGCGTCGAGTGCGCTAAACTCATCGACAGTATGATTCGATGCAATAGGAGGCAAGGAGCTTCCATGTCTGATTCTTCTATCGTTATTCGCGGCGCTCGTGAGCACAACCTCCGTGATATCGATGTTTCCATTCCGCGTGACCAACTCGTGGTCATTACCGGTCTTTCTGGCTCGGGCAAGAGTTCGCTGGCATTTGACACTATCTATGCCGAGGGCCAGCGTCGATACGTTGAGAGCCTTTCGAGCTATGCGCGCCAGTTCTTGGGCCAGATGGACAAACCCGACTTGGATTCAATCGACGGCCTTTCGCCGGCGGTGTCGATTGACCAAAAGACGACGTCTAAAAACCCTCGCTCGACGGTTGGCACCGTAACCGAGATTTATGACTATCTGCGCCTGCTGTTCGCCCGTGTGGGCACCCCGCACTGCCCCGAATGCGGCCGCGTCATTGAGCGTCAGACGACCGACCAGGTTGCCGACAAGGTCTTGGCGGCGGGGGAGGGCCGCCGCGCGTTTGTGCTGGCACCGGTGGTGCGCGGGCGAAAAGGCGAGTACACCAAACTGTTTGAGGACCTTCGCGCCGAGGGCTTTAGCCGCGTGCGTGTCGACGGTGAAGTGCGCTCGCTCGACGATCCGATCGATCTGGACAAGAAGTTCAAGCACGATATCGAGGTCGTGGTCGACCGCATCGTGATTCGGGAAAACTCTCTGGGCCGCATCGCCGAGTCTGTTGAACAGGCGACTGCCTTGGCGCACGGCAATGTAAACGTGTACATGCTGCCCGATCGCGATGCTCCCGAGGGGACCGAGGGCGAACTGCTGGAGTATTCGTTGGCCTTGGCGTGCCCGGAGCATGGACACTCCATTGACGATCTTCAGCCGCGTGATTTTTCGTTCAACGCTCCCTATGGCGCATGTCCTGAGTGCGACGGCCTGGGCTTTAAGAAAACCGTTAATGCCGAGGCGCTGATTGAGGACCCCTCGAAGTCCATTGCCGACGGAGTCTTTGGTAGCCTGTTTGGCAATTCGAACTACTATCCGCAGATTTTTGCTGCGGTCTGCAAACACTTTAAGGTGAGCGCCGATACGCCGTGGGAGGACTTGCCCCCTCGCGTGCGTCGTGCATTCTTGGATGGCCTGGGCGATACGAAGATCTCGGTCGACTACCAAAAGCTCGACGGACGTCGTAGCCAGTGGGATACAAAGTTTTCGGGCGTTCGCAACATCCTGTACGAACGCTATGCCGAGACGACGAACGAGAACACCAAGGCGCGCCTGGAGAAGTACATTCGCGAGGAACCGTGCTCGAGCTGCCACGGCGCTCGTTTGCGCCCTGAGATGCTCGCCGTCACCGTGGGCGGCAAGTCCATTTACGAGGTTTGTTGCCTGTCGTGCCGTGAGTCGCTCGAGTTTTTTGAGGGCTTGGAACTTACCGAGCGTCAACGGTTTATCGGCGGCCGTATCGTCAAGGAAATCCTGGAGCGCTTGCGTTTTCTGGTCGATGTTGGACTCGACTATCTGACGCTCGATCGTGCTTCGGCGACGCTTTCCGGTGGCGAGGCACAGCGTATTCGACTGGCAACGCAGATCGGCGCGGGTCTCATGGGCGTGCTCTATATTCTGGATGAGCCCTCGATCGGTCTTCATCAGCGTGACAACGAGCGCCTGATCAAGACGCTCGAGCGCCTGCGCGATATCGGCAATACCGTTATCGTCGTCGAACACGACGAGGATACAATCCGTGCCGCCGACTACGTGATCGACATGGGGCCCGGCGCCGGCG
>CABUSL010000050.1 GCA_902494295.1 uncultured Collinsella sp. | reverse complement strand
CGCGCGTCAACAACTTTTTTGAAAATCTTTGAGGGGTGTCGCCCCCGGCTGCCCGGCGGCATGCGAAGTCGCCTGCTCGGACAGTCCTGCTCGCACGGAGAGCACATTAAGTGCTCTCCTGCTCGTGCGGAACTCGCGATCGACTTCGCATGCCGCCGGGCAGCCGGGGGCGACGTGGGGTTCAAAGGTTTTCAAAAAAGCGGTCGGCGCGCAGTGCGCCGACCGCCGATATATGGGGTCTGATGATTTTTACCAGCTAGAGCCTCTTACTCGTCTAGGAGATCTTCTGGCATGTCGTTGCCATCGCCTAGATCGACTGGGGCTTCTTCGGGGGCAGAACCGTCTTCTGTTGCTTCGCCTTCGGGCTTCTCTTTGGCTGCCGTCATGCGGGCTACGGCGCATACGCGGTCGTTGTCGTCGACGGTCATCATCTTGACGCCCTGGGTGGCGCGGCCGGTCTGGCTGATCTCGTCGGTCTTGACGCGAATGACCGTCGCGCCCTCCGTCACGATGAACAGCTCGTGCTGCGGGCCCACCGTCTTCATGGCCGCGAGGTTACCCTTACGCTCGGTCATTTGAATGGTGTAGACGCCCTGACCGCCGCGATTCTGCTCCGGGTAGTCCGCGACCGGCGTGCGCTTGCCGTAGCCGCGCTCGGTGATGACGAACAGATCGCCGTTGCCGTTAGTGACTTCCATGCCCAGAACGCTCACGCCGTCCTTCATGCTAATGCCGCGAACGCCGCTGGTATCGCGGCCGGTGGCGCGCACCTGCTCCTCGGAGAACATGATCGCCTTGCCCGCGGTGGTGGCCAGGATAATCTTGTCGCCCTCGCGCACGCGGCGCACGTTCAGCAGCGCGTCGTCGTCACGCAGGTTGATAGCGATCAGGCCGTCGCGACGGCTGCGGTCATATGCGCTCATCACGGTCTTCTTGACCATGCCGCTCTCGGTGGCAAACATCAGGTACTCGTCGGCCGGGAACTCGCGGCAGCTGATGACGCTCGCGATCTTCTCGCCCTCCTCGAAGGGCAGCAGGTTGACGATCGCGGTACCGCGCGCCTGGCGCGTACCCACCGGCAGCTCGTGCACCTTCAGTCGATAGACCTTGCCCTTGCTCGAGAAGAACAGCACGTACTCGTGCGTGGACGCGATGAACATCTCGTCGATAACGTCGTCCTCTTTGAGGTTGACGCCCGATACGCCCTTGCCGCCGCGCTTCTGGGCGCGGTAGGCAGCCACCGGGATACGCTTGACATAGCCGGTGTGGGTGATGGTCACGACCATGTCCTCGTCGGCGATGAGGTCCTCGACATCCAGGTCCTTCTCAACCTGGCTGATCTCGGTGCGGCGCTTGTCGCCAAACTTCTTGGAGATCTCGCGCATCTCTTCCTTGATGACGCCCAGGATCTTCTCCTCATGCGCCAGCAGGTCCTCGTAGTAGGCGATGGCGCGGCGCAGGCCGTCCAACTCTTCTTGGATCTTGTCGCGCTCCAGGCCGGTCAGGCGGCGCAGCTTCATCTCGAGGATGGCCGTGGTCTGTTCGGGCGTAAAACCAAAGCGCTCGATCAGGCGGCTGCTGGCCTCGGAGTCGGTCTGCGAGGAGCGGATGATGCTAATGACCTCGTCGATATGGTCGAGAGCCATCAGGTAACCCTCGAGGATATGCGCGCGGGCCTGGGCCTTCTTAAGGTCGAAGCGGGTGCGGCGGGTAACGACGTCGACCTGGTGGTCGATGTAGTGCTGCAGCATCTCGCGCAGGCTCAGGCATTTGGGAACGCCGTTGACGAGTGCCAGGTTGTTGGCGCCAAAGGTCGTCTGCAGCGAGGTGTACTTATACAGATTGTTGAGCACGACCTGCGGAATGACGCCCTTCTTGAGCTCGATGACCAGACGGATGCCCTTCTGGTTGGACTCATCGCGCATATCCGAGATACCCTCGATGCGCTTGTCGTTGACGAGCTGGGCGATCTTCTCCTGCAGGGTGCCCTTGTTGACCATGTAGGGAATCTCGGTAAAGACCAGGCGGCTGCGGCCGGTCTTGGTGGACTCCACGTGTGCCTTGGCGCGCACGGTAATGGAGCCGCGACCGGTCTCGTAGCTCTGCTTAATGCCGGCGCTGCCCATGATGATGGCGCCGGTGGGGAAGTCCGGACCGGGCATGATCTGCATGAGCTCGTCGACGGTGGCGTCGGGGTTGTCGATCAGGTAGCAGGTGGCCTCGATCGCCTCGGTGAGGTTATGCGGGGCGATGTTGGTGGCCATGCCGACGGCGATGCCTTGGCTGCCGTTAACCAGCAGGTTGGGGAAGCGCGCAGGCAGCGCCACGGGCTCGGCGAGCGATTCGTCGTAGTTGGGCTGCCAGTCGACGGTATCCTTCTGCAGGTCGCGCAGCAGTTCCATGGCGGGCTTTGCCAGGCGGCTCTCGGTGTAACGCATGGCCGCCGCGCCGTCGCCGTCGATGTTACCGAAGTTGCCGTGACCGTCGATGAGCGGCGTGCGCATGGAGAACCACTGCGCCAGGCGGACCATGGCCTCGTAGACCGCAGAGTCACCGTGCGGGTGGTACTTACCGATAACTTCGCCAACCGTCCAGGCCGACTTTTTGTGTGGGCGGTTGGGGTAGATGCCGCTCTCGTTCATCGCGTACAGGATGCGGCGGTGTACCGGCTTTAAGCCGTCGCGCACGTCCGGCAGGGCACGCGCTGTGATAACCGACATCGAATACTCGATGAACGACTGCTTCATCTCGCGACCGAACTCCGAAATCTGGAGCTGGCCGCCGTTGATGTCCTCGCCGGCCGAGGCGCCACGATCGACTTCGCCAAAGCTCTCCTCGAGCTCACCGTCGTCGTCCTCTTCCTCATCATCATCGGCATCGGGGTTATAGGCGTCCGGATCGCCGTCCTCGCCCTGCTCAGCACGGGCAAGCAGGCGCTTCAGATCATCGGGCATACCGGCATCGCCGGCCTCGTCCATACCCTCGTTATTGTTGATATCGTCTGCCACGTTACCTCCTCTTAAGCGTCAAGGAATCGTGCATCATGTGCATGCTTCTCGATGTACTCGCGGCGATAGCCGACCTCGGAACCCATCAGCTCGCGCACGGCGCGGTCCGCCACCACGGCGTCCTCGATCGACACACGCTGCAGAATGCGGGTCTTTGGGTCCATCGTCGTCGAGGCAAGCTGTTTGGGGTCCATCTCGCCCAGGCCCTTGTAGCGCTGGACGGTATAGCCCTTGCGCTTTTTGGTGATCTTGCCGTCCTTGGCCTTGCCGTCCTCGTCGTTATCATCGGGGTTCAGGCCCAGACTCTGGATGGTATCGCGCAGGATCTCGTCTTCGGGCTGGCGGCCGTTGGGATACACGTAGTGGATCTTGTTGCGCACCTTAATGCCAAAGATGGGCGGGCAGGCAACATAGACGTAGCCGGCATCGATCAGCGGACGCATGTACTTGTAGAAGAACGTCAGCAGCAGGATGCGGATATGCGCGCCGTCGACGTCTGCATCGGTCATGATGATGATCTTGTGGTAGCGCGCCTTGGTGATATCGAAATCGCCGCCGTCGCCGGCACTCGTCGTGACGCCGCAGCCGATCGCGGTAATCAGCGACTGGATGGTGTCACTCGAGAACGCGCGATGGTCACCAACGCGCTCGACGTTCAAAATCTTGCCGCGCAGGGGCAGAATCGCCTGGATGTCTCGGCGACGGCCGTCCTTGGCCGAACCGCCTGCCGAGTCGCCCTCTACGATGAAGAGCTCGGTCAGCTCGGCATCGCGCACCGAGCAGTCAGCGAGCTTACCGGGCAGGGACGCCGTCTCGAGCAGGCTCTTGCGACGGGTCGCTTCGCGCGCCTTGCGGGCGGCGTTGCGCGCCTTGCAGGCCTGTTGCGCCTTCTTGACGATCTCGCGGGCGGGCTTGGGATGCTCCTCCAAGTAATCGGCGAGGCCGTCGGTCACGATCTTGAGCGTCAGCGCGCGCATATAGGAGCTGCCGAGCTTGGCCTTGGTCTGGCCCTCAAACTGCGGATCGGGCAGCTTGACCGAGATAACGGCCGAAAGGCCCTCGCGCACATCGTCGCCGGTCAGATTGGCGTCTTTTTCCTTGAGCAGGTTCTGCTTGCGCGCATAGTCGTTGATCACGCGGGTGAGCGCGGTGCGGAAGCCCTCAAGGTGCATGCCGCCCTCGGGGGTGTAGATGTCGTTGGCAAACGACATGACGTTCTCGCCGTAGCCGCTATTCCACTGCAGGGAAACCTCAACCTCGCCCATCTTGGCCACAGGTGCGTCCGGGTCCGATTTGCCCTCGATGTAGATAGGCTCCTTAAAGG
This sequence comes from uncultured Collinsella sp., assembly GCA_902494295.1. GTDB lineage: Bacteria > Actinomycetota > Coriobacteriia > Coriobacteriales > Coriobacteriaceae > Collinsella. Next base: position 7,852 of record CABUSL010000050.1, on the reverse strand, counting down.
CCTCGGGGACGTCCTTGCCCTCGTTAAGGAACTTGACGAAGTCGATGATGCCGCCCTCGTAGCAAAACTCCTCCACGTGGGGAGTAGACTCGCGCTCGTCAGTCAGCACGATTTTGAGGTTCTTATTGAGGAACGCCGTCTCCTGCAGACGGTTGTGCAGCGTATCGAAATCGTAAATGCAGGTCTCGAAGATCTCGTCGTCGGGCCAGAAGGTGACGGTGGTGCCCGTCGAATCCGAGGTGCCCACGACCTCCATCTTCTTGACGGTCTTGCCGCGCGAGAACTCCATCTCGTAGGTGTTGCCGTCGCGACGAACCTGAACGACCACGCGCTTGGACAGTGCGTTGACGACGGAGATGCCCACGCCGTGCAGGCCGCCCGAGACCTTATAGGCCGAGTTATCGAACTTACCGCCGGCGTGCAAAATCGTCATGACGACCTCGAGCGTCGGGATCTTTTTAACAGGGTGCTCGTCGACGGGGATACCGCGCCCGTTGTCGACGACCGTGATGGAGTTGTCGGCGTGGACCGTCACCTGGATCTCGGTGCAGAAACCGGCCATGGCCTCGTCGACGGAGTTGTCAACGATCTCCCACACCAGGTGATGCAGACCGCTGGCGCTCGTCGAGCCGATATACATGCCCGGGCGCTTACGAACGGCCTCGAGACCTTCGAGAATCTTAATCTCGCCGCCATCGTAATCGTTTTCGTTTGCCACACGTCCTCCTTCAGTCAAGAAAATGTGTACAGCCTTACTAGTTTATCGTAAAAAAATACCCTCGGGAACGAGGGTATTTGGCTCTACAAGGCCACCAGATGCGATTTAAGGCTCTTTTTTGCTTTGCACGCCCTTGGCCCACTCGGCACTGGCTCTCATGGCGTTCTCGAGGGCCTCGCGCAGTTTTTGGTCTTCGATGGGCGCCACTTGGCGCTCAATCTCGGTGCGCTCGGCATCGCTGAGGTCGGCGTGTGGGGCCGGCGGGCGCTCGGTCGCCGCTGGGCGAAGGCGCTCCTTGGCGGCGGGCGGCGTGTGACCGGGCGCGGTGGTTTTGAACACCAGGCCGTCCACATGCGCACCGGCGCGCTCCATGCGCGCGCGGATGATCTCGCGCAACAACGTCATTTCCTGCGTCCACGAGGGCGAGTCGAGATATACCAGCAGCTCATTGGACTCGGGCAGGTAGCGCAGGCCCGTCACATGCCGCCCCTCGCGCGTGCCCGAGCACACCGCGTTCCACGCGCGATAGACCGCGCGCGACTCCTCGGCGGCCTCCATCTGCGCACGGCGCTCAGGGGTCGCAGCCGCCAGGATGCGCTGGCGCTCTGCGTTCAAAAACCCACTGAAGGCGACCGTCTCGCTCTCGCGCTCGTAATTAGCACGTCTCACCCATGCTCACCACCTTGGCTCGATCAAGCAGGTCATCGGTAAAGTACCCCAGGTTGGTCGTGGTTATGACCGTCTGGATATCATCGCCGATCAGCCGCAGGAAAGCACCGCGGCGTTCGCCGTCGAGTTCGCTCATCACGTCGTCCAAAAGCAGCAGTGGGGCGGTGCCCAGGACATCGCGAGCCACGGCCACCTCCGCCACCTTCCAGGCCAGAACCAACGTTCGCTGCTGACCTTGGCTGGCAAATGAACGGGCGGAGCGACCCGCCACAGCAAACTCAATCTCGTCGCGATGCGGTCCCACCAACGTCACGCCGCGGCGAATTTCCTCGTCGGCGTGCTCATCAAGGGCAGCCAGCATGCGCTCGTACGCCCAGCCCTTCATCTCTTCGCGATCATCGACCTGGGGCAAATCCCCCAGCGTGGACGCATAGGTCACGTTGGCGGCCTCACCGGACGCCACTTGCCCGTAGGCAGTACGCACATGGCCCGCCAGCCGGTCGAGCAGGGCCAACCGGTGCACGAGCAGAGCCGCGCCCGCGCGGGCAATCGAATCGTTCCACGCGCCGAGCATCTCGCGGCAGCACCAGGCCTCCTTGAGCAAGGCGTTACGCTGGGTCACGCAGCGACCATAGGTGCTCGCAAGATCGGCATAGCGTGCGCTCAGTTGCATGCCAAAGTCGTCGAGGGCGGCGCGGCGCACACTGGCGCCTCGCTTAACCATGTCCAGATGGTCGGGGCAAAACAGCACGCTCGGCAGAACCCCGCGCACACCGGCGGCAGAGCATCTCTTGCCGTTGCGGCTAAACGAGCGTTTACCGTCCTCCGCGCTCAATCCCATATCAAGTACGCGGCCGTCGCCCTCGAGCCTCAGCTCGATCTTGCACGAGCCCACGCCATCATGGACGAGCTCGGCTGCGGTCGGATGCCTAAACGAGGCGCCGCTCGTCAGCAGCTGCAGAGCCTCTATGAGATTGGTCTTTCCCGCCGCGTTGGGTCCCGCAAGTATCGTCACGCCCTCGTCCAGGGCAAGACGATAGCTCTCGAAACTGCGGTAGTGCGCGACGGAAAGATCGCGGGCGAACATGGTCATGGCGCAGCGCTAGATGCGAACCGGCATGACCAGGTACAGGTAGTTGATCTTGTCGTAGGACTTGAAGATGCCCGCCTGCGAGTAGCTCTTGAGCTCCAGCGTGATCTCCTTCTCCTTGGACAGGGCGTTGAGGCAGCCGAAGATGTAGTGGTAGTTGAAGGCGATGGTGCCCGACTCGCCCTCGGCCTCGACATCGATCGTCTCCTGTGCAAGGTCCTGGTCATTGGAAATGGAGGACAGGCCCATCTGCCCGTTCTCGACATCGATCTCGAACTTGACGGCGGGGTTGGCGCTCGCGATAACGGCCACGCGCTTGAGGGCGGCGTTAAAGGCAGCGACGTCGATCTTGACGCTCGTCACGCACGAATCGGGGATGAGCTGCTTGTAGTTGGGGTACACGCCCTCGATACGACGCGACACGTAGGTGGTGTTGCCGGCCTCAAAGACGACCTGGGTGTCGGTAGCCCCGATCATGATGGTCGCCTGGCTGGCCATGATGTTCAGTGCGTCGTTAAAGGCGTCGGCCGGGACGTTGAGCTCAAAGGAGCCCTCGAGGGTCGAGGTCTCGACCTGCGTATCGCACACGGCCAAGCGGAAGGAATCGGTCGCCACCAGGCGCACGGTGTTGTTCTCGACCTTCATGTGCACGCCGCCCAGGATGGGGCGAGCCTTGTCGGTCGAGGTGACGCGCCACACGCGGCCGACCATTTCGGACAAGATATCGGTCGGCAGTTCCACGGCGCTCTCGATGGCATAGGCCGGAAACTCGGGGAAGTCATTGGCATCGAGCGTGTTAAGGCGGAACGAGCTCTTCTCGCAACCAATCAGCACCTGGCGCTCGGACAGCTCAAAGGTGACCGGGGCATCGGGGAGGGTCTTGGTGATATTGGAGAGCATCTTACAGGGGATAACCATCTCGCCCTCTTCTTCGACATGCGCCGCGATGCGATGACGGATCGAGATGGTGTAGTTAGAGGTCTGGAATTCCAAGATGCCGTCTTGCGCCTTGACGAGCACGCCCGACAGGATGGGAAGGGTGGATGCCGAAGCGACACCCTTCATAACGACGCCGATGGCTTGTGTAAGCGAGCTCTGGCTGACGGTGAACTTCATCTTTTAATACCTTTCTATAGATATAAATATCTTAATAATAGTAATAGCACTGACGAAACTGTTGATTACTCCCAAAGACGCAGGTCAGACCCAGAAAGAGAATCGACAGCAACCTGTGTGCAACAGGGGTGGTTTTCCACGTTCAAAACCTGCGCAAAACTTTTCATCACCGCGGATTGGGTTTTAGACACCTTATGCCCATGGTTTCGACAAGTTTTCAACAGGTGTCTCTATTTCCCTACGAGCGTAGTGTAATTTTATCGCGCAGCGACTTGAGGTCTTCGGTGACGGTACGGTCTTCCTGGATCATCTTCTGGACCTTTTTGTAGCTCGTGCTGACGGTCGAGTGGTTGCGATTGCCAAATTCGGCACCCACCGCCGTGGTCGTCATCTCGCACATCTCGATGGCCAGATAGATGGCAATGTGGCGTGCTTTGGCGATATTGGCGTTGCGACGCGGGCCGATGAGCTCCTCGTGCGTCACGCCGTACTGCTCTTCGATGACGGACTGAACCGTTTGCACGTTGATCTTTTTGGCCGATGTGTCGAAGTACTGGCTGGCGATGGCGTCGATATCGTCAAAGGTGAGTTCCCCGCCCTCGCGCTCGCGGTCGCCCGCCTCGCCGGCGCAGCGCTCGCAGAAGCTCTCGAGTTCGCGGATGTTGGTGCCCGACACCTCTGCCATGTGCTTAAAGTGCTCATCGGTCAGGTGCCCGCCGTCGCCCCCATAGGCCGCCAGCAGCGAGTCGTCGCCTGCCTCGGGAGCGGCGACGATGGTGTTCTCGTAATAGCGCTGCAAGATCTTGTATTTCATCTCGTAGCTGGGCTCTGCGACCAGGCAGAGCATGCCGGCGTTGAAGCGGCTGGTCAGACGCTCGTCCATGCTCAGGTCCTTGGGGGCACGGTCTGCCGCGATGACGACCTTCTTGTTGTTGCGAATGAACTCGTCCATGAGCTGGAAAAAGTAGTCCACGCTCGCGCGCTTGCCGATGATGTTTTGGATGTCATCGATGATGAGCACGTCCACGCCGTGGTACGCCTGCATGATGGGGGCGTTGCTCTTCTTTTGACGGTCGAACTCGGTCATCAGGTCGTCCAGATACGCCTGGGAGTTGGCATACTTGACCTTGATCTCGGGCGACTTCTCGGCGAGCTCGTTTTTGATGGCAAGCAGCAGGTGCGTCTTGCCCAGGCCCGATTTGCCGTAGATGAACAGCGATGTGCACGTGCCGCGCTCGTCCGCGAGGGCGGCAAACTTGAGTGCCGAGCGATAGGCATGGCTGTTCTCGGGACCGTAGACAAAGTTCTCAAAGGTAAATTTTGAGTTCGCGGCGAGTGGGGCTCCATCCGTATTCTGCTCGGCCGGCACGGTCGGTGCTGGCATGGGTGAAGCGGGGGTCGCAGCTTGCGTGGATTTAGTCGGCGCTCCGCCCTTCATCTGGTTCATCATGCGACGAAAATCATCGGCCGAGAGCGTGTTCTTGATTGCAATGCCCGAATCAGCGCCCGCCGCTGCGTCGTGAGCGATGGGCATGTGCGTGACGGGTGCGTTCGTTGACGTCGCCGCCGCGGTCGGCAACGGTGCCATGGTTTCACGGGAAACATCACCGTGCTGGTGCTCGATTGTCGGCGCGTCGCCTGCGGAGGCCGGCACCGCCGGGGAAGCAGCGGGAGCCGTGGCGGGCGCCGTCGCGGCAGCGGCTTCCGTCGCGGCGCCTTGCGGTGCCACGATGTCGAGCGCAATCGGTGCAAAGGCGATTTCTTCCAGATAGGCCTCAATAGTCGGCTGATGCTTTTTGAGCTGCGCGATGGCAAAGCGCGAGGGCGCCTCGATCGTGAGCGTATCTTCGGTCAGGCTTATGGCGCGCGATTGCCCCAGCATGTTGATGAGGCGTGCATCTTGGCCGTCGCGCTGGCAAAAGGCGATGGCATCCCCCAGGATGATGCTTGCTTCCTCGTCCACTGTCTCTCCCGTTCTTTAGCTCTGAGCTCGCACGCGAGCGGCGCCGAGTTCGGTCAGATGGTATTTCTGGCCATGCTTGATGACCAAGCCGGCCTGCGCCAAGTCATTGAGCGTGCGTGACCAAGTGGGGGCCGAGTTTCCAAACGCCCTCGCCAGATCGGTTGCACCGCACGCTTGATTTTGCGCCAGATAGCCCAGCGCGGCGTTGCCGCGATCGCTTACGAACACGTCCGGTTGTGGCTGCGCATACTGATTTGCTGCATTAGGATACATCATTTGAGCTGCTGGTTGTTGAGAACTCTGCATCGGCGGCATTTGCTGTTGAAAACTTTGAGGCCACTGTTGGTAAGGCTGCGGAGGCATCTGCTGGGCCCAGGGGTTGTACTGCTGCTGCGGCATCTGCTGGTACGGCTGCTGATATCCCTGCTGGTACTGCTGCGGGAACTGCTGGCCATACCCCAGTGGCGGCATCTGCTGATATGGATATCCCTGTTGGTACGGCTGATAGCCCATTTGCTGGCCACCCGGCGCCCCCGTCGCCTGCTGCATTGCTGCTGCATCCTGATCCGCCAGCGGCATGGTCTCTGGCGTGTTTGTCGGCATCGACATCGATGCCGCCCGGGGTTCTTGTGTAGGTAGCATTCCGGGCTGCTGCATCTGTCCCACGGGGGGCTGCATCTGCTGCGTTGCCATGGGCTGCTGCGCAAAAGCTCCCGGCAGGGGATATGTGGGCTGTTCCGTCTCGGGCCGCACGGCAGCGCCGCGTCCGCCGGCACGCTCGATTTCCTGCACGCGTTTAGGGTTCAGGCTTACCGTAACCACGGTGCCGTTGCCCATGTTGTCCTCGATGGATACGGCACCGCCGGCGTTTTCCAAATACTCCTGCACCATGGGAAACCCTGCTCCGGTTCCACGGATATAGCGCTTCATCTTGCTGTTTGCGCTGGTAACGCCAAAGTCGAAAGCGCGTTCCTTGTCGTCGATGCCTGGTCCTTGATCGGCAAAGCGGATGGTGTCTCCGCCGTCCAGAATCGAGATGATGGGCTCGGCAAAGTGCGCGTGGATAAAGTTTTCGACAATCTCGCGGATGACCATGAGCGAGATATGGCCGCCTTGTTCTTTCATGCACTGGTAGACGGTGTTGGTCGTCTCTTCCAAATACGTGCGGACATCTTGCGGATCAATGACGATCACACGCGGTGTCGACAACATGTCGTCATAGACGGCGATGCGCGCAGCGTACATGGCTTTCGGCCCCTGCGTGGTCGTCTGTTCACCTTCGTCACGCTCTTCGCGCACGCCGGTGATGTGCTCGTTGTCGGGTGCCGGGTCTCCGGAATCGACCATGGTGTAAAAGTCGTCAGACATGCCACTCGCAATCTTTCAAAAGGTTTCGAACAAATAGTAGCTCACCGTGCAATGTTTCTCATCTTTCGACAACTTTTCAAAACCTGTTGAAAACTTTGGAAAACGGACGAAAAGTTCTCAACATTGCCAACATGACCTGTTGAAAACTCGATGAAATATCGTGAAAAGTTGCCATGCACCGCTAAATCGAGCTTGGCTTATGGGGGAACCGTGTGAACTGCGCAACCTTTTACCTTTGATTTCTTGACATTTGAACATTGATTTCCCTACAATCTTCAAGCTCACGTGTCTATATCTGCGTCCGCGTCCCCGCGGACACTCGAAATGCAGCAGGAGGAACTTAAGATGAAGCGTACGTATCAGCCTAATAAGCGTAAGCGTGCCAAGACCCATGGCTTCCGTGCCCGTATGGCCACTAAGGGTGGTCGTGCCGTGCTCGCCCGTCGTCGCGCCAAGGGCCGCAAGCGTCTCACTGTCTAGCAGCGATACACACATCTCGCATGAAGACTATTAAGTCTCGGCAAGATTTCGAGCATGTGTTCAGTCAGGGGCGTCGTTTCAATCACCCTCTGATTCGAATGACCATATGTGAATCGGTTGGCGAAGGCGACTCCGGAAGGGTCGCCTTCGTTGGTGCTAAGCGACTCGGTTGTGCCGTCGTGCGCAACCGATCTAAGCGTGTGATGCGCGAGGCCGCCCGCAGCTGCGGATTTCCCGTTGCGGGTTATGACATCATCTTGTTTGCAACTCCCAAGACGAGGGTTTCCTCGCCGCAGGAGATGGACAAGGCGTTGCGTTCGCTTATGAAGCGCGCCGGCGTTGCCGGGGAGGAGCGATGAGCAATCACGTTTTGCGACGTGTTGCCATCGCTCCTATTCGCATATATCAACAGGTTATTTCGCCCTTATTGCCTGACGCCTGCATTTAT
>CABUSL010000049.1 GCA_902494295.1 uncultured Collinsella sp. | reverse complement strand
GATGGTGCCGGCGAGTGCCACGATAAACATGTCGAGCCAGCTGATCTGGTCGGCATAGCCCAGCATCCAAGCGCCCGGGATGGTAAACGCCAGGCCGCCGGCGACCATGGCGCCCGCGGACATGATGGTGTGGGTGACGTTGGCCTCGTTGAGGCTGGCGTTGCCCATGAGCTTCAGGAAGAACAGCGAGATGACGGCAGCGAAGACGATCGGCCAGGGGAGTGCGCCCATCTTGAGGGCGGTGTAGGCCGAGCTTGCCGTGATGATCACGCAGCCAAGGACGCCGATGACGACGCCACGCAGCGTGAGTTGCCCGCGCATCGAAGCACGGTTCGAGGGATTGCTCATATAAAACTCCTTTGCGTATATCCGCTTCCTCCGGGAGCGCCGCTACGGATACGGCGCGGGAAGTCGGGTTACCAAGGGCCGCCGCGTGAGCTCGCGCGCGACCGCGCACCAGTATAGCCGCAAGCTAGTCATTTTGGGATGACTGGTTTAGGTAGGCGATATACTGCTGGGCAGACGAAAGGAGCGCCGACGATGCTTAATGGGTGCGCATATATATTGACGGTCGACGTGGGCAACACGTTCATTCGCTTTGGCCTATTTGCCGAGGATTCGGCTGCGGCGCAGGAATGTCCGCTTGCGACGTGCGAGATCACGACGCCGTCGAGCATCACGGCCGATGAGGCTCGTATGAGGCTCGCGCAGGTCATGGGCGCGCTGTCAGCCGATGCGGGCGTGCCGGGTGCACTCGTTCCCGCGGCCGCAGTGCTGAGCTGCGTGGTGCCGGCGCTCGAACGCCCGTGGAAGGCGGCTCTTTCCCGTACCTGCACGGGGCGCGTGCTCACCGTGGGGCCGGGACTTAAGACCGGCATACCCGTGCACTACGATGACCCGGCCGAGATCGGCCCCGACCGCATCGCCGATGCCGTGGCGGCCCGTGCCGTCTACGGCTCTCCGTGCATCGTGATCGACCTGGGCACGACGACCAATATCGAGGTCATCGATACGCACGGAACCTTTGTCGGCGGCGTCATCGCGCCGGGTCTGGCACTTGGCGCCCGCTCGCTTTCGGCCGCTGCGGCGCGCCTGCCGCAGGTCGAGCCCTCGGCACCCACGCATGTGATCGGTCGCAACACGCGCGAGGCCATGCGCTCGGGCGTGGTCTTGGGCGAGGTGGCCCGCATCGACGGCATGCTCGATATGGTGCTTGCCGAGATGCGCTCGACCAAGGCGGCGGGGGAGGGCGACGTGCCCATCGTCATTACCGGCGACGACGCCGAGGCGCTCGCGTTGCTGGTCGGCCATAGCCTGACGGTTGACGACGCGCTGACGTTGCGGGGTCTCGCCGAGCTCTACCACATCAACCAAAAGCCCCGCCGCGTGTAAAAGTGAGGGCGCCGGTGGGACAAACGCCCCCACCTTTCACCTGCTACAATGGGTCAAACTATTGCGATTTCGGAGGTGTCTGCCATGTCGGACGATCTTCATCAAACTTCGTCAGGCAAGCGCCTGGACGTCATTAGCTGGGACGAGTTCTTTATGAGCGTGGCCATCGCCGCGCAGCGCCGCAGCAAGGACCCCAACACGCAGGTGGGTGCGTGCATCGCCAACACCAACCACCGCATCCTTTCGGTGGGCTACAACGGTACACCCTCGGCGCTCAACGACGACTTTTTTCCGTGGGGTACGAGCGACGACCCGCTGCAGGACAAGCACAACTACGTGGTCCATGCCGAGGCCAACGCCGTGCTCAACTACCGTGGCTCGCTCAAGGACCTCGAGGGTTCCACGGTCTACGTCACGCTGTTCCCGTGCCATGACTGCGCCAAGATTTTGGCGCAGGTGGGCGTGGGCGAGGTTGTCTACCTGGACAACAAGTACGCCGACACCGATGACGGACGCATCAGCCGCCGCATCCTCGACTCCTGTGGCATCAGCTACCGCCAGGTTATCGTCGATGTTCACATCGGCACCGAGGGGCGGGCTCAGCAGTAGCGCGTGGCAACGCCAGCTGGCAACAAAAGGCAGCCAAAAGAGCCCCGTCCCAAATTGACTGCTCGTGAAAGTCGTGTCCGCGCGCATGGACGGCTCGTGAGCGGGTACACGGCTGTAGTAACATAGCTCTGTCCGCGGGCACGCCCGCGTTATTGTGAGAAAGGAGCCCCTGTGGCTGTTAACGAAGAGCTGCTTAAGAAGGTTCTTGAAGAGATTCGCCCCAACCTACAGGCCGACGGCGGCGACATGGAGTATATAGGCGTTGATGACGAGGGCGTCGTCAAGCTGGAGCTTCAGGGCGCCTGTGCCGGTTGTCCCATGAGCGCCCTGACGCTTTCCATGGGCATCGAGCGTATCCTCAAGGAGCACGTGCCCGGCGTTACGCGTGTCGAGCAGGTCAATGCCTCCGGCGAGACCGATGACCTGTACGACGAGTATGCGCCGTTCTAAGAAGTGAAAGCTGCGGGCGATATGCTCCGCATAGACGTCACGCCCGAATATGCGGCTGCGAGCGCAAGGCCCGCGGCCGCATTTGTATGTAGGGAGCAGGGGGACCGATATGCTCAACGACCTCTACCATATGCTTGATCCCGTCGCCATCTCGGCGGGGCCCATCACCATCTACTGGTACGGCTTGGCCTATGTGGTCGGCGCTCTGCTCACGGCGGTCGTCATGTACCGCACGCAGCGCCGTTGGGGTTTTGACATTACGGTCGACGACCTGACGAGTGTCGTGGTCGGCGTGGTCTTTGGCCTTATCATTGGCGCCCGCCTGTTCTACGTCATCTTTTACGGCGACGGCTACTACTGGGCGCATCCGCTCGAGATCTTTGCTACCAATGAAGGCGGCATGAGCTTCCATGGCGGCCTGGTGGGCGGCATCATCGGCGGCGTGCTCGTGTGCCGCATGTACAAGCTCGACGCCTGGACCATCGCCGACCTTGCCGTTATCGGTGCTCCGCTGGCCTTATGTCTGGGACGCTGCGCCAACTTTGTCAACGGCGAGCTGTGGGGCAAGCCGACCGATCTGCCCTGGGGCGTGATCTTTGGCGGCACCGCGGGCGATATGCCGCGCCATCCCTCCCAGCTCTACGAGGCATTCCTCGAGGGTATTGTGCTCTTTTGCATTCTGCAGGTGCTCAGCCGCAAAAAGCCGCTACTGCCCCAAGGCACGTTTATGGGCGTCTTTGTGATGGGTTACGGCATCGTTCGCTTTTTGATTGAGTTTGTGCGTGTGCCCGATGCGCAGCTGGGCTATCTGCTGGGCGGCGTCATCACCATGGGTCAGCTGCTGAGCCTGCCGCTCGTAATCGCGGGCCTGGCGCTCATCATCTTTGCTCGTCGCCGCAACCAACCCCAGCGCATCTACCTCGACGCTTAACCACCAAAAAGTGAACAGGCACCTTTGTGGTGGTTCGCTGGGCAACGATGACAGAACCGTAACGTTTCCCCAGATAAAACCTGCCAAAATAAACCTGTCCCTTTTTGGCAGGTTTCTAGAAAGGCTTTCGGACTGTGAAGGATTCCGACCTCTCCACAACGGCTGCGCGCGACGCTGCCCGCATCGTCTGGTTTAAGCGCTACCCCGCCAAGCAGACGCTCATCGCATTTTTGCTCGCGCTGTTGGCGACCACGGCGTTTTCCATCGATCCTGCCCCGGTGTCGAGCAACGCAGTCTTGGCGATTGACCCCAAAGCCTCGGGCATGCTGTACGTGTGCTACGAGGTGCTCCTTTCGTTTGCCGGCCATACCGACGCGGTCATGCTGCTTGCACTTGCCTGCCTGCTCACCTTGCCGTTTCGCTACGTGTTCTTTGGCCGTGGCGACACCTGGCGTCCATCGATCATTCTGCCGTCGCTGTTCTTCGCCATCTGCATGGTGTTCGGCCGCAGCTACGACCTCACCGACTCGGCCGAGATTGTCCTTGGCGACAAAGCTCGCATCATCTGCGCCTGGATTGGCGGCGCGGGCTGGATGCTCCTGGCGATCGTTGCCTTCTACCTTGCCTTTGAGTGTCTAGATTGGCTGAGCTCTCGGCGCATCCCGTTTTCCGAAGCGCACTTTGGCCGCGTATGGCGTGTGACTCACGCCGTGCTCTCGGTCCATCCCTTTGCCGGGCCCTTCCTGGTGCTTATGATCGCCTGGACGCCCACGCTCATCGCTTCGCTGCCCGGCCTTTTTATGGGAGATACGGGCGCGCAGATTCGCCAGTGGTTCAACTATCCCAACGGCACGAGCGACTACCTGCGCCTACTCAACCCCAACGTGCTGCTCAACGGGCATCATCCCGTAGTGCACACGGCCATTATCGGCTCGTGCGTTCAGCTGGGGCTTTCGCTGTTCAACAGCGCTAACGCGGGTCTTGCCATCTACACCTGCGCTCAATTTGTCATCACGGCCGCCTGCATGGCCTATTCCATTTCATCGCTGCGCAAACTGGGCGTGAGCCTGCCGGTTCGCGGTGCGATCCTGCTGTTCTTTGCGTTTATGCCGATGTTCTCTAACTACGCGGCGTTGCTCACCAAGGACGTGCTCTTTGCCGACGCGTTCTTGGTGCTGCTGGTACAGACCGTCAAGCTCGTGGCATGTGGCTTGCCCCGTCGTGATGCCAATGTCGAGCGAGCGGGCGAGAAAGCCCCCGTGCTCTTTGCGCGCCACGACTGGCTGCTGCTCGCTCTGGGCTCCATGGGTTCCACGTTCCTGCGCAACGGCGGCCTGGTGTTTCCCCTGGCGGCATGCGTAATCGCGGCGGCGTTTTGCGTATGGGACGTGCATGTGGCTCGTCGTGCAGCCAAGCAGACTGGTGCTGCGCCTTCAGGCGCCATCCCGCGTTTCCGCTGGGTTGGCGTTCTCGCGGTGCTCGCGCTCTGCCTTGCCTCTAATATGTACTTCACCAAGGTCTTTATGCCGGCGCACGATATCACGCCTGGTTCCAAGCGCGAAATCCTCTCGATTCCGTTCCAGCAGACGGCTCGTTTCGTCCAAAAGCACGACGGCCTCAACTCGGGCGTCAACCCCACGGTTAAGGAGGACGGCACCATCGTGGAGGCTCCTTGCGACGGTTCGGTGACCGACGAAGAGCGTGCCGTGATCGATCGCGTACTCAAGTACGAGAACCTGGGCCGCCGCTACAACCCCGACAAGTCCGATGCCGTCAAGAACTGCTTTAACGAGTACGCCTCGCAGGAGGACATCGATGCCTATTTTGAGGTGTGGGCCCAGATGTTCAAAAAGGATCCCGAGTGCTATATCTCGGCGCTCATCAATAACTACTACGGCTACTTTTATCCGAGTGCCCGCGATGCGTGGGTTTACAGCACGGCGCGCAGTGCCGAGATCATGGCGAAGCCCGATAACCTCAAGTACTTTGACTTCCATCCGGTCGATAGCAAGGTTGTGCGCTGGTGCGATCACCTGATCAACCTGTATCGCGTGGCAGTACAACGCATACCGTTTATCTCGCTCACCATGAGCTCGGCCACCTATGTGTGGATCATGATCGCCATGGTGGTCTACTTGCTGCGTCGTCATTCATGGCGTGCGCTGGCGATCTGGGTGCCGCTGTTGGGCGTGCTCGCTGTGTGCCTGATTGGCCCGTGCAACGGCTCGACTTACATGCGCTACCTGTATCCGGTCATCGCCTGCATGCCCTTCGCCATCGGCGCCACCGTCACCCGCAGCGACTTCTTCTGGTTCTAATTTGGTGCATTGAGGGCCAGGTTTCTTTGCACCAAAGGGGACATCATCACGACGCCTTCATTTTGGGGTTTATCTCGCAGGGCAGTAGGTATATCATAACGACGTTTGTTTATATTGCCCGAGCATCTGCGCTGGGCTTTAGGTCGAAACCGATAGGAGACACGTATGTCCGGACACTCTAAGTGGGCCACAACCAAGCATCGTAAGGGCGCGCAGGACGCCAAGCGTTCCGCCCTCTTCTCCAAGCTCAGCCGCAACATCACCGTTGCTGCCCGTCTCGGCGGTGACCCGCTGCCCGAGAACAACGCCAGCCTCGCCGCTGCCGTTGCCAAGGCCAAGGCTCAGTCCATGCCTAAGGACAAGATCAAGTCCGCTATCGACAAGGCTTTTGGTTCGGGTGCCGATGCCGCCGTCTACGAGAACATCGTGTACGAGGGCTACGGTCCCGCCGGTGTCGCCGTCTACGTCGACTGCCTGACCGACAACCGCAACCGTACCGCCGCTGATGTCCGTTCCGCCTTCTCCCACGCTGGTGGCAACCTGGGCACCTCCGGCTCCGTTGCCTTCCAGTTTGAGCGCAAGGGCCAGATCGTCGTCGCCAAGGAGATCCTGGACGAGAACGCCAAGAAGGAGACCATGATCGCCAACGGTGCTGCCGGTGACGAGGATGAGTTCATGATGGCCATCGCCGAGGCCGGTGGCGAGGACTACGAGGATGCCGGCGAGGAGTGGATCGTCTGGACTACTGCTAACGAGGTCATGGCTGTCTCCAAGGCGCTCGAGGAGCAGGGCGTCCAGGTCAAGGGCTCCGAGACCACCATGGTCCCGACCACCCCGACCGAGGTCTCCGGCGCCGACGCCAAGAAGGTTCAGCGCCTCATCGACCGTCTTGAGGAGCTCGACGACGTCCAGGATGTTTACAGCACCATGGACATGACCGACGAGGTCATCGCTGCCCTCGAGGAGGAGTAGCGCCCGCACGGGTTAAGCCGTGCATATCTGGGCATAATGAAGCGAGCATGCAAGCCTCGTGGAATAGATGAGCCGGATCCGCGTGCGTAGAGCACCGGACCCGGCTCTTTTATAATGATGCGAACCGTTTTGTATTTCGAGTGCCGAGATTTGAAGGGAGCGCCACGTGCGCGTACTCAAACGAGCCCTAGCGATTGTGTATCTTGCCGCCGCCATCGTGGCGCTGGGTACGCTTGTCTGCCAGTTTTGGGGGCCGTATACGTATCGCTTTATGCTGCTGATGCGCGACCCCATGCCGCGCATTGTCGTGACGGCATGCGGCGGAGTTGTGGCGATCGGCGTGCTGGTAAGCTTCTTTCGTCTGATGTTTGCTCGTCGCGAGCCGTCCTGTGTGCATCCGGCGGGGGAGCGCAATATCGAGGTCACCCTTGCGGCGCTTTCTTCGTGTGCTAGGGCTGCTGCCGAGCGCGACGACCGCGTGATGGTCGAGCATGTCGAGGCCCGCGTCCAAGGCTCCGACGATTCGCACGTCCGATTTAAGGTCGAGGCTATCGCGCTTGACGATAAGGACGTGGCATCTCTGGCTACTGCGATGCAGCGGCGCATCGAGGAAGCTTGCGACACCATGCTTGGCACGCCGGGCACGACCGCACGCGTTCGTTTTTTGCCGTCCAAGACTACCGTCCAGACCGTGGAGGTTTCCGGTGAGTGATACCAATCAAGACAAGACCGCTCGTACGCCGCGCCTGACGATTGACCAGAGCGCCACGCCGGCGAACGAACCTGTTGATTCCAAAGCAGAGGCAACCGAGTTGCAAGACGCGGCAGCCGCGGATTTTGACGAGGCTATGGGTCTCATCAAGGGTACGGGCGCTGCCATCTGGAGCTATGCTGTGCGTCATCCCAACACCACGCTCGGCGCCGTCGCCGGCTTTATCCTCGCCGTGTTGGTGCTCACGTTGGGCCTGTGGGACACGCTCGTCATTGCATTCTTCGTGCTGATCGGCGCCGTGATCGGCCAAATTCGCGACGGCGAAAACGGGATCGTCAACTTCTTCGGCCGTCTGTTTAGCGGCCGCTAATATGTATTCGACTGTCGCATCCGCGGCAGGCATAAGGAGGAACCATGGCTTTTAATACGAAGGTCGATGTGGCCGATACCGAGCTCGAGGCAGACGAGACCGTCACCGCCGAGGCCGAGGACGTAACGCTCGAGGACGAGGCGCTCGTCGAGGCCGAGCCCGCCGATGATGCGGACGAGGATGATGAGGAAACAGACGAGTCCGAGGACTCGCTGACCTATTCCAACGGTGTGATCGAGAAGATCGTTGCCATGGCCACCCGCGAGGTTCCGCACGTTCTGGGCATGAAGGGTAACCTCATGCATTTTGTGCAGGAGCAGTTTGGTGCCGAGAATCTGACCAAGGGCGTGACGGTCGAGGTCACCGATGACAATCGCGTGGTCGTCAACATCTCCGTCATTATCGAGTACGGCGCCTATGCGCCCGCGATTTTCGACGACGTCAAGGCACGTGTCACCGAGCGCCTTGCCGCGATGACCGGCCTTGAGGTGGCGGGCGTCAACCTGCGTATCGAGGACGTCATCACCCCCGAGGAGTACGAGCACCGCACCAGCCAGCACGAATAACCTTCCAAAAAGGGACAGGTTTGTTTTGGCAGGTTTTATCTGCGAAAACATTAAACGGCCGACCGCGCAAGCAAAAGCGTGGCCGGCCGTTATTTGTATGCCCCCCCGATGTAGGCATACCGCTCGTCTAACTAGGGGTTGCAATCGTCGCGTTCCGCGTTACCCTAATGGGCGCATTGTTTCCAAATTGTTAACGAGGGGTTGCCGTAATGGCTGACGAGCACGAAACAGAAAGCAAGGCATGGGCGATTGAGGCCGCCGCGGCAGAGGCGGCATCGCGTGCTGCCGAAGAGGTGCATCGTCCTCCCGTAGTGCCGATGGAGCGCGTGGTTGATCGCACCGATATCGAGCGCGGCGAGCGTGCCGGCCAAAAGCGCAGCCAGGAGCCGGGCTTCCCGCGCTTTTTTGCCGAGCTCAATCTGGGCCTGATTCTTACGGCCTTTGCCATCGTTGCGTTTAAAACCCCTAATCACTTTGCTTTTGGCGGCACCTCGGGCGTGTCGGTCATTCTGTCCACGCTGTTCCCGACCCTGCCCGTCGGCGTCTTTATGTGGATTATCAACGCGGTTCTCGTCGCTTTGGGCTTTATCTTTTTGGAACGCAAGGCGATTCTTTGGAGTGTCTTCGCCTCGTTTGCGCTGTCCGCCTATGTTTCGCTGTTTGAGCTCTTTATTCCGACCGATGTCTCGATGACGGGCGATATGTGGCTCGACCTGTGCTTTGCCGTCATCTTGCCGGCGCTCGGCAGCGCTATTGTCTTTGACATCGGCGCCTCGACGGGTGGCACGGACATTCTTGCCATGATCCTCAAGCGCCGCACCACGCTCGAGATTGGCCGCGCCCTGCTGCTGGTCGATATCGGTATCGTGACCATCGCGGCCTTTTTGTATGGCCCGCGTGTCGGTCTGTATTGCGTGCTCGGCCTGTTTGCCAAGACGCTTGTGGTCGACAAGGCCATCGAGAGCATCCATCTTCGTAAGGTCTGCACGGTCATTTGCTCCGAACCCCTTAAGGTCGAGGAGTTTATCGTCAAGCATCTCAACCGCACGGCGACCATCAGCCGCGGCTACGGTGCCTTCTCGGGCAAGTGCGTGACGGTGATCATGAGCGTGCTGAGCCGTCGCGAGGCCGTGCAGCTGCGCCGTTATGCGCGCGAGGTCGATCCGGGTGCCTTTATCACGATCGTCGACAGCTCCGAGATTGTCGGCAAGGGCTTCCGCGGAACGAACTAGCACAGACGTATTCAACGAACCGCCTGCTGGCGCCGTGTATCTTGCAAATCGGTCATCTTTGAGTATTTGACCCCACATTGGGCAATAATGATGCTAAAGACATCGTTTGCGATCCAAGTGATTTGTTCAAGATACGAAGGGATGATTCTATGTTCTGCTCGCAGTGTGGCGCCCCCATGGGCGATAACGACAAGTTCTGCGGCGTGTGTGGTGCTCCTAATGCCGGTGCCGCTGGCCCCGCTCCCCAGGGACAGCCTCAGCCCCAGCAGTTTGTTCCGCAACCGCCCGTGGCGAATGCGCCAAAGGGCTGTGTGGCTCAGGCGTTCCAAGATATGACCAAGACTCCGGGCGTGCTGCAGCGCGTGTGCCAGATCGCTTTTTTGCCGGCGCTTATCTGTGTCGTGTCGGTACTCGTGCTGTTCATCCCCGTTATCGGCGGTATTGCGGCTGCCATCGGCTTTTTGGCTGCCTACGTGGCGAGCGTGTGCGGTTCGGGCTTTGGCATCGAGTGGGGTCGCGACCTGTCGCTTAAGATCGATGACGGCATGGGTCGTCCGTTGATGCGTTCCACGTCGTTTGGTCTCGGAATCTTTTCGAGCGTTATCTCGGTCGTGCTCGAGGTTATCGCTGCCATTCCCATTATCGGTGTAGTGCTTTCGCTGGTGGAGGGCGTGGTAATTGGCGCCGCGGGCTCGTATTCTTATTACGGCTCTTATGCGCTCGAGGCTGCGCTGTTTGGCTCGCTTGGCCTGCTTGTCCTGGCGCTAATTGCCTCGGCGATTCTGGGTGTCTTCTTTAAGATGTTCGCCGACATTGCCGTGATGCACTTTGCGGTGACCGGGCGCGTCGAGAGCGCGTTTTCGCTCGATAAGGTCTGGGCGGCCTTTAAGCACAACAAGACCAAGCTGTTCTGTGCTTCGTTCCTTCCCGAGTTTTTGACGGGCCTGGTTTCCAACGCCATTACGTGGATCTTGACAGCTGTCTTTGGTGCCATCGCCGGAATTGGCGCGTACGGCTATTACTATCGCCCCACGGGTATCGAGGCGATTGTTACCGCCGGTGGTGTCACGCTCGTATTGTTCCTGGTGCTGATTGCATTCGTCACGGTGTTCCTTACGGTCTTTGGCAAGATGCTCAAGCACCGTGCCGTTGGCTATTGGGCTGCACGTTATGCAAGCGAATGGGCCGATGAGGACAAGGACGACGTTTTGACTTTTGTGCTCCCGGGTGAGAAGAAGCCTGCTCCTGCGGGATTCAATCCCACGGCAGCCACTGGTGCTGCGCCTGCCCCGGCGCCCGCGCCTGCACCTGCCCCGGCACCCGCGCCTGCCCCTGCCCCGGCACCTGCTCCTGTCCCCGCACCGGCGTCCGAGGCGACGCCTGCGGAGCCCGATTGGGATGCCGTTGCCACGCCGGCGGATGAGCCGGGCGATAATCCTGCTGCCGAAAACAATCAAACCGAATAGCCGGTCGAGGCGCCCTGGGCAACTGAGCCCGGGGTGCCTTTTTCTACTGCGAAAGCAAGAAAATGCCTGGGAAAACGGTTGCAGCAAAATTTCTCGGAAATTGGTCAATGTTGCGCAACAACGTCGCGGCTATTGTTGAGAACGTAGACGTGTAAGGTTTGAAGGCGTGCGACGCCTTAGGAAAAGGAGAGGCTCATGTTCTGTCCCACTTGTGGTTCTCCCATTTCGGATGATGCCAAATTCTGCCCTGTTTGCGGATCCGCCGTTGGTGCCGCTTCTGCCGCTGCGGCCCCGCAGCCCCAGCCCGCTCCGGCCCAGGCTATTCAGCCCGCGCCCCAGCCTCAGCAGCAGTACACCGGTCAATACGCCCAACAGTCCGCATCCGCTCCGATGGGCTATGACCCCATTAAGGCTGACCGCAGCCTGATCGGCTGGCTGCTGCTCTCTCTTGTGACCTGCGGTATCTATTCGTTCTACTTCCTGTATTGCTTGGCACGCGACGTCAACACGTTGTGTCAGGATGACGGCGATTACACGCCGGGTCTGGCGGAATTCATCCTTCTATCGTTTGTGACCTGCGGCTTCTACGCGTACTACTGGTATTACAAGATTGGCAACCGCCTGCAGGCCAACGCTCCTCGCTACGGCCTGGTGTTCCAGGAAAACGGCACCACCGTTCTTCTGTGGCAGATCTTCGGCGCGCTCCTGTGCGGCCTTGGTCCCATCTTCGCTATGAACATCGTCATCAATAATACCAATGCCATGGCAACGGCTTACAACACTCGCCTTGGCGCTCGTGCCTAACAATAAGGGCGGCGTGAACAGCTTCCAGGGACATAGGGGCACGGCAGAGCTCCTTCGCCGCGCCCTTTTTTGCACCGGCGCGCTCTTTGTCGCCTGGCTCGCGCTCTACCTGCTCGACATTGGCTGCATTTTTCGATTGATGACGGGCATTCCTTGTCCGGGATGCGGCATGACGAGGGCGTGGCTGGCGGCGCTGCGCCTCGATTATGCGGCTGCCTTTGCCTACCATCCGCTGTTTTGGGTGGTGCCGATTGCGTTTGTGCTCGCGTTCGTGCGCGAGGAGGTGGCATCGAGCAAGCTAAAGCGTGGTATCGACATTGCGGTCACCGTGTTGTGCGTGCTGGTCGTCGTCGTATGGATCGTGCGCCTCGTCAATCCGGCAGATGCCGGTCTGCTCTTTGGCGGCTATGCGCCCGCCGGAGTTCCCGACGATATCATCCACCTCGAACCCCCACGCTGGCTCACCATCCTTCGCTCTTACCTGGCGTGACGGAGGACGCGCTAGAAAAACGGTCGACACATAAGCGGGGGGAAACCAACCCCGATCTGGCCGCCAAGTTGCG
>CABUSL010000048.1 GCA_902494295.1 uncultured Collinsella sp. | reverse complement strand
CCTTCTTTCTTCGCGCCCGCCCAAACGGCCAGGCAATCTCACGGCGCTAATACGATGGCGGCACATTCCCCGATAAGGAAGGAGTCCGCATGGACACTGAGGAAGACATGCCGCGCCCCAACGAGCTTCAAGATGGCACCATGGCCGAGGTCAACGCCCTGCGCGATCTGCTGTCGCAGATCGGCGACCCCGACGCGGCGCACGACGCGGGCGTTATCGACGATGACGAGTACGCTGAGCGGAAGGCGCGAAAGCTCGCCTACACCGCGGCGCTCGCCGCCTACGACAGCGGCGAGACGCTCGACGTGTCGGCGCTGCTCGACCAGATGCGCGAGCGGGCGTCGCAGCCGACGCAGACCGAGCAGAACACGGCAAACATCGACTACCTGCTCATGACGGTCGGAGGTGACCAGTAATGCCGACGAAGAAGACCGACGAGCACTCCAAGCACTTCGCTCTCGTCAAGAAGTACTACGACCGACCTCTTTGGAGCAAGGCACGAGTGCATAAGGCAGTCGAGTGCAAGTGGATTACCGCCGACGAGTACAAGGAGATCGCCGGCGAGGAGTACACGGCCGAATAGGCGGAAGGAGGGCGCTCAGGATGGAAGTGCTCAAGCTCTTTGCGCCATATGGGCCGGGATGGCTCGGTGGCGTCCTTCTCGGCCTCATAGCGTTCTACTTCGGCCGCCAGTTTTTGGATGAATACAAAAGGCAGAACGAACGCAAGGCCGGCATCGACATGAAGCGCGAGGAGCGCAAGCAGGCCGAGGTCGACGAGCGCGCGCAGCGGGACCGCGAACGCTCGCAGATGGAGGGCCGCATCGCCGCGCAGATGGAGCGCAGCAACTCGCTCATGGAGGCCATGAAGACGCTGATGGAGTCGGTCGTGGCGTCCAACGAGGTCCTGCACAACGACCTTGCCCACAGCCAAGCGCGCAGCCAGGGAATGGCGGAGAAGGTCGACCACATCTGCGACCGCGTCGACCTGATCTACAGCAAGGAATCCGACAGATAGGAGCAATCGAATGAATGAGGTCCAGGCGGGCCTCACGGTGTGCACGGTGCTGGTCGTGCCGTACATCGTGCAGGCCATCAAGACGAAGGCGATGACGGGCAACGTCGCCCGCTGGACGGCCATCGCCGTCTCGGCGGGATGCGGCGCCCTCACGGCCATGTCGGGCGGCGTCCCGACCGAACCCTCGGCGTGGGTGACGTCCATCTTCGCCGCGGTAGGCGGCGTGCAGGTGGCCTATGCGGCCTTCAAATCGGTCGGCATCACGGACAAATGGCTGGACGCCCTGCTGGCGCTCGGCGACATCAAGGAGGACTAACATGGCAGACTTCGCGAACGTCCAACCGGACGAGTACAAGCTTCTGGGGCGCAACTTCTCCGCAGGCCGTCCGTTCGGCATCAAGGGCGTGACCATCCACCACATGGCCGGCGACCTCAACGCCGGCCAGTGCAACGGCATCTGGGGTGCCAACGGCTGCTCGGCGCACTACTCGGTTGACCGCAACGGCTACATCGTGCAGCACGTCAACGATCTCGACCGCGCCTACGCCTGCGGCGACGGAATCGGCACCGGACGCGGCAACGACACGACCATCTCGATTGAGCACGCGAACAGCGGCAGCAACCCGTGGACGGTCCACGAGAAGGCAATCGAGAGCGGCGCGCATCTGGTCGCGGCCCTGTGCCTGTACTACGGCCTCGGTCGCCCCGAGTGGTGCAAGAATGTCTTCCCGCACCGCTACTGGAGCGCCACGGCTTGCCCCGGCGAGCTCGCGGGCTCCCAGCGCGACCATTACATGCAGCGCGCCCAGGCGTGGTATGACGCGATGAAGGGCGGCAAGGCACCCGCTCCCTCCACCGCCGCCAAGCCTGCCGCGGCAAAGCCCGCCCAGGCGGCATCCGGCGGCTTCTCGAAGGCATCCGGCAAGCGCATCCCCGTCCACTACTCCCTCCACCTCAAGGGCGGCGGCTGGCTGGACGAGGTGACGGACTTCGGCGCTGGGGACGACGGCTTCGCAGGGTATCCGTGCCGACAGCACGACCTCCTTTGCGCCCGAGTCGATCGCGGTACGCTCAAGTATCAGGTGCATACCATCGAGGACGGCTGGCTACCCTATGTGACCAAGGGCGACCGCAACGACACCGTCAACGGTTGCGCCGGTATCGCCGGCCACACCATCGACGGCGTGCGCATGTACTACGTGACCCCGGGCGGCGAGGAGTACAAGCAGGCGTGGTACCGCTCGCAGACCACTGCGCGTGCCGGATGGCTCGATACCGTGTGCGACGACGGCTCCACCTACGGCGGCGATGATTTCGCCGGTTTCTTCGGCGAGCCGCTCGACCGCTTGCAGGTCTGCGTCACCGACGGCAACCCGTACTAGCATGATCGCGTTGGCATTCGTCCTCGGCTCGCTCTTCGGCGGCACCGTGGCGACAATCGGGCTGTGTCTCGTGAGCATCAACCGGCACTAGCCGCGGCCCGCTCGGGTTATCCCGGGCGGGCTTTTTTCTCGAGAAAAGGTGACGCTACGCCGCCCGTGGTATCCTGAGCAGCACGACGGTCCCAATGGCACAGATCTCGGTTCTAGAATCTAGGCAGACGGGGCACCATCGAACGTAAGACCGTCCGAACCTCGCATGGTCCGGGCGGTTTTTCTTATACCGACGCGACGTGATGGGACGTGGTATGGCAGCAACGGATATCGAGCGCGGACTCTCGACCGCCGAGGTCGAGGAGCGCATCGCCGCCGGTAAGATCAACCGCAACATGGAGCTCAAGACCAAGTCGGTCAAAGAGCTCATCATCGAGAACCTCTGCACGCTGTTCAATTTGATCAACGTGATCTTGGCTTTCCTGGTCATTTTGACCGGTTCGTTTAAGAATCTGACGTTCCTGTTCGTGGTGTTCTTGAACACCGCTATCGGCGTCATTCAGTCCATGCGTTCCAAGAAGATGGTCGATAAGCTCACGCTGCTGACCTCCAAGAAGGCCATCGCGGTGCGCGACGGTGCCGAGGTGGAGCTCGACTTGGACCAGATCGTTCTCGACGACATCATCCGCCTGGGGCGCGGCGATCAGATTCCCGCTGACGCCGTGGTGGTTTCGGGCGAGGCGCTCGTGAACGAGAGCCTGCTGACGGGCGAGAGCGACCTTATTAAGAAACAGCCCGGTTCCGAGCTCATGAGCGGCAGCTTTATCGACTCGGGCTTGCTGCGCGCCCGCGTGATTCATGTCGGCGCCGACAACTACGTGGCCAAAATTAATAACGAGGCCAAGTACGTCAAAAAGGTCAATTCCGAGATCATGAACGTGCTCAACGCCATCGTGCGCTTTGCGAGCATCATCATGATCCCGCTCGGTTTGGCGTTGTTTGCCTCGAGTGTGAGCGAGCTGTGGGATGGCGCGGGAACCCCGGGCGATAGCGCGCTTTCGTGGGGCTTCTCCGAGCTGTTGGTTGGTCATGTGCCTTCGTCGGCGCTGCTGTCCACGGTGGGCGCCCTGCTGGGCATGATCCCGCAAGGCCTGGTGCTGCTGACCTCGTCGGTGCTCGCCATCGCCACGGTGCGCCTGGCCCGCCGCAAGGTGCTGGCGCAGCAGCTCTACTGCATCGAGACGCTCGCTCGCGTCGACGTGCTGTGCCTGGACAAGACGGGCACTATCACGTCGGGCCGCATGGAGGTCGAGGGCACCTACCCGCTGCCTGTTGAGGGTGTTGGCTTTGGCGTGGACTCGGTCGAGGCGGCTGTTCCCGTCGATACCACAGTGCTCGATTTTGCGCTGGCTAACGTGGCACGTGCGACTTCGGCCGATGCCAACGAGACCTGCCAGGCGCTGCTCAACTATTACGCCGATCGCCCGGTCGAGGTGTCTGAGCCGCTGTCGGTCATTCCGTTCTCGTCGTCTAAAAAATGGAGTGGCGCTTCGTTTGCGCAGGGCTCCTACGTAATGGGCGCTGCGCAGTTTGTGCTTTCTGATCGTGTGTTTTCTCAGGTCGAGAACCGTGTCGCCGAGCTTGCCGATACCTGCCGCGTGCTCGTGGTGGCGCGCGTTGACGGCTTTACGCCCGATGGCGATATGGTGGGCGTGGCCGAGCCCGTGGGCTTTGTGACCATCCGCGACGAGATTCGTACCTCGGCGGCCGAGACCATCGGCTACTTTAACGAGCAGGGCGTGACCCTCAACGTGATCAGTGGCGACGACCCGCGTACGGTGTCGTCGATCGCGCGCGTGGTGGGCGTGCCGGGGGCGGACGCTTATGTGGACGCCACGACGCTCGACACGCCGGCCAAGCTCGATGCCGCAGTGGACCGCTACCATGTCTTTGGTCGTGTGACCCCGCAGCAGAAGCGCGAGCTCGTGCAGGCGCTCAAGCGCCGCGAGCACACCGTGGCCATGACGGGCGACGGCGTCAACGACGTGCTGGCTCTCAAGGAGGCCGACTGCTCCGTTGCCATGGCGGCCGGCTCCGATGCCGCGCGTAACGTGGCCGAGATCGTGCTGGTCGACAACGACTTTGCCTCGATGCCCGCCGTGGTGGCCGAGGGCCGTCGCTCCATCAACAACCTGCAGCGTTCGGCCTCGCTGTTCCTGACCAAGACGCTGTTCTCGATGGGCCTGGCGGCGCTGTGCATTGCGCTGCCGCCGTATCCCTTCGAGCCCATCCAGATGACGCTCATCAACTTCTTCTGCATCGGCGCGCCGGGCTTTGTGTTGGGCCTGGAGCCCAACAATGCTCGCGTGAAGGGTGCGTTTTTGACTAACGTACTCAAGCGTGCACTGCCGGCGTCGATTGCGGTCATTTTGGCTGCGGTGCTCGATATCTTTGTGGCGCGCGTGTTTGGCTTTAGCCAGCTCACGCTGTCTACGATGTGCTTGCTTACGTCGTGCGCGGCGAGCGTCAGCCTGATCTGGCGCATCTCGCAGCCTCTCACGCCCTTACGTGTGGTGCTCTTTGTGTTTGTAGTCGCCGGCATCCTGGTGGGCGTTATCGGATTCCCAGAGCTGCTGTCTATTGCCAACCTGTCGATGGGCCAGATGGTTATCTTGGCTGTTATCGTGGTCTTTACCTGCTCGGTGTTCTTTAAGCTCGCCACGATGATGGATTCGCTCAAGCCGCGTCGTCGTCATGCCGCAACTGTTTTTGGCCGTGGTGTGCGCGTCCACCTGGGTCGCGGTGGCGGCAAGGTGAGCTCGACGGGTTCGACAGCCGAGCGTTTTGCCAAGCGCGTCGCCGCCGACATGGCGCAGCGCCGCGAAGATCGCACCGCTCGCGAGGCCGAGGCCCGCGCACTCGAGGGCGTGGCCCAGGCCCAGCCCAAGAAAAAGAAGAGTACCGGAGCCAAGCGCTCTCGCGTGACCAAGTCCGCCCAAGGCATCAAAGTCTCGATGCCAAGCAAAAAGAAGAAGTAACTACGCGCCCTGGCGATGTTGAATTGGTGCCTTGCTCCTATGGGGCCGTGGCGATGTTATGCTCTAACCTCGATTATTTGAATTGCTTCGAAAAGAGGATGCCGTGATCTGCCCGCATTGCCTTAAGACTATCGAGGACGGCGCCTCGTTCTGCCCCTACTGCAACGCCTATGTGGGTCCGGGCGATGGTCCCGAGCACACCGAGTTCGTGTTCTGCGAGGGCTGCGGTGCCCGTCTTTCTCCGCATGATCGTACGTGTCCCAAATGCGGACGCCCCGCTCCGGGTATCCTCTCCGAGGACGCGGCCGCATCCGACCTGGCAGCGGGCCGCACGGCGGGCTTTCCGCGCCTAACGCAAGAGCAGATCGATACCGAGGTGCCTCATGCGCCCGCCTCGGCTGCCGCGGTTCTTTCGGACGCTGCCGATCCCAACGAGACCTGCGTGCTGCCGGCTTTCGATAAGGATTTCGGTATCCCCAAGGTCGATATTCCCACGCCCGTTTCCCTGCATGACGAAGCCCAAAAACCCAAGCGCAAGGTGCATCCCGACGAGGACGCCTATCACAAGCACAAGCGTCATATCCCCAAGCCGCTCATTATCATCGCGGTCCTTGCCTTTGTGTGCGGTGGTGCCTATTGGTTCGTGACGACCGATCCCATGGGTGTTATGCCCGGCTTCTATGACCAGTTTGGCCAGGCCGCGCAGACGACCTTCCCTACGCGCCAAAAGGGTGAGGCGACTGAGGACGATACCAAGCAGGACGATTCTGCCGAGGTGGTCCAGGAAGAAACCGTGCTGACCGATGATCAGCTCTATACCAGGCTCGACGGTCTGTATCAGGCCATCGTGTCCTACGGTGACGAGGACCAGATCGGCGAGGTCATCGATTCTTTTAACAACGGCTATCTTCGAACGCCGCTGTCCACCCGTCAGGAGCTGTCGCAGAGTGCTTACGCCCTGCGCGACCAGATCAAAAAGACGCAAGATGAGCTCAACAACCTTAAGTACCAAGACGATACGGTCTATGCGGATGACATCGCCCACTTAAAGCAGCTTGCCGAGTGGATGTACGAGCGTGTCGACGTGATCTGTCAGAGCTGGGATATCTCGCTGGCCATTCCCGATGGTGAGTCGATGAGTTCCCACCAAAGCGATATCCTGGTGCCCATCGCACAGGGCGGCAACAGCGCGCTGAATCAGTACGACGCCAACGTGGGCTCCTGGAAGCCGCAGCAGCGTTCCTAAAATTAGTTCGCCATAGTCGGCATAACCTACGTGCGCAATTGATGTAAGCCTGTGCTTATTGCTACAATTCGTACAAATATGCTTTAAACGCACGAGGAGGGAACCACATGTTTGGTTTTAAGAAAGAGCTCTACACGCCCGAGTATCAGCTTGCCGGCGACGAGTGCGCCGTAATCGAGACGTCGAAGGGTACCATCAAGGTCAGGTTTGACGGCGAGGGCGCTCCCATTCATGTCGCGAACTTCTGCGAGCTTTCCACGATGGGTTTCTACGATGGCCTTAAGTTCCATCGCTATGTTCCCGGCTTCGTCATTCAGGGCGGCGACCCCAATACCCGCGATATGTCCGGCGCCGACGTCGCTGCCGGTCTTGAGGGCCCCGACGGCATGCCCGGTACCGGTGGCCCCGGCTACTGCATCAAGGGCGAGTTCGCCACCAATCCGCGCAACAGCCATGTCGATGGCGCCCTTGCCATGGCACGCTCCATGGACCCCGATTCCGCGGGTTCGCAGTTCTACTTCTGCCTGGGCGCCCAGCATAACCTCGATTCCGGTTACACCGTCTTTGGTACCACGGTCGAGGGTCTCGATGTGATTTCGCAGCTGCGTGCCGGCGACGAGATCGTCCATGTCGAGATCGTTCACGAGTAAAGGGGATTTCCTTGAATAGCCAGCTGATCCAACAGGGCCGCGCCGCTTACCGCGCGGGTGATTTTTCCGCTGCAGCCCAGATGCTTGGGGCGGCAAAGACTCCCGATGAGATTATGGGCGAGGCCGATCACCTTCGTGGTAACGCCTTGATGCACCTGGGCATGTATGCCGAGGCCGCCGAGGCCTACGCCGCCGCCCTCAACGACGGCACCTATGGCAAGCGCGGCGCGCTGCTCACCAACCGCGGCAAGGCGCTCGCCGCCGTGGGCGACTACACGACGGCCGCTCAGGCGTTCTCTGCTGCTACGCAGGACGCTTCTTATGTCACGCCGTTCAAGGCCTATCTGGGCCTGGGTAACGCGCTGTTCCAGTCGGGCGACTATGCCAACGCGGGTACTGCCTTCCGTCAGGCTGCCATCGATGGCGCCAATCCGGCTCCTGCCGCCGCGCTCGGCGAGCTCGGTCGTTGCTTCATCAAGCTCGGCCGTCCGGCGGATGCCGTGGAGACCTACCGCACGGCTATCGACTTTGCCGGCCCCCGCGACGACACGCGTGCGCTCAACGCCGGCATGGGTCAGGCGCTTTCTGCCGCCGGCCGTCCCTCCGACGCACTCGACGCCTTTAACGCCGCTACTGCCGATGGCATCTACCAGCTCACCTCCGAGCAGGCCGATGAGCTTGCCCGCGTGCACGATTCGCTTGCCGCGCTGTCTGCCCAGACGGCTATGGCCACGGCTCCGGCGCCCGCGATGGACGCTCCTGCCGTCGATCCGCTCGATCCTACGGGCGCGACCGGTCAGTTTATGCCCGATCCCTCGGACACCGGCTTCTTTACGCTGTCCGAGTCCGAGATGGTCCAGCAGGACCGTCAGGATCGTAAGCAGGCCAAGGTACGTCGTCGCCATCGCCACACGGGTCTCAAAGTCTTCATCGTGCTGCTTCTGCTCATTTTGATCGCCGCGGGCGGTCTGGGCTTTGCCTACACGCGCGGCTTTGGCTTCCCGTCTCAGGAGTCTGTCGTTACCGATCTGTTCCAGGCTGCCGGCGACGGTGACACCGCAAAGGCCGAGTCTTGCCTGGCAT
This sequence comes from uncultured Collinsella sp., assembly GCA_902494295.1. Lineage (GTDB taxonomy): Bacteria > Actinomycetota > Coriobacteriia > Coriobacteriales > Coriobacteriaceae > Collinsella. Next base: position 4,146 of record CABUSL010000048.1, on the reverse strand, counting down.
CGAGCCTGTCCGAGGACGCTAAGTCGATGATCATCTCCTCGATTCCGCAGGGTGCCACCGTGTCCGTCGAGGGCATGGATCAGTCCATGACCGAGACGACCGCTAAGGTGAAGGCATCGCTGTCCAAGGGCGGCGAGCAGGAGTACACCGTCAAATTCGTGCGCTCCGACAACCATATCGGCTGGGCCGTTTCTTCGCTTGATATGGATTTCTCGGCTGCTGACAACCAGTAGTGACCTTATGGGATTTAGCTTTGCCCGGCGCTTCACCGCAAGTGAGGTGCCGGGCTTGCGCTAGTATGATGAGCTAGTAGTTTTCCAGCAATCATCCAACACATCAGGAGTTGCGTTGTTTTCTTTGATGGATATGTTCTTCGGTAGCTATGCGGGCGATCTTGCCATCGACCTCGGCACCGCAAATACGCTTGTCTCCGTGCGCGGCAAGGGCATCGTCATTCGCGAGCCCTCTGTTGTCGCCATCGACAAGAACGACGAGCGCATCCTGGCGGTCGGTATCGAGGCAAAGCGCATGCTCGGCCGTACGCCCGGCAACATCGTGGCCGTTCGTCCCCTGAAGGACGGCGTCATCGCCGACTTCGATGTTACCGAGGCCATGCTTCGCTACTTTATCGATAAGGCGTCCGAGAAGCGCTATCCGTGGACCCCGCGTCCGCGCGTTGTCGTCTGCGTTCCCTCCGGCGTCACGTCGGTCGAGAAGCGTGCTGTCTTTGAGGCCACGATCCAGGCTGGCGCTCGCCAGGCCTATCTGATCGAGGAGCCCATGGCTGCCGCTATCGGCGCCGACCTGCCCGTCGAGGAGCCCACCGGCTCCATGGTCATCGACATCGGTGGCGGTACCACCGAGGTTGCCGTTATCGCTATGGGCGGCATCGTCGTCTCGCAGTCCATCCGTATTGCCGGCGACGAGTTCGATCAGGCCATCCTCACGCACGTTCGTGATGCCTACAACCTTGCCATCGGCGAGCGTACGGCAGAGGACATCAAGATCAAGGTCGGCTCCGCTGTGCCGCTCAAGGACGAGCTCGACGTCGAGGTCAACGGTCGCGACGTGATCACCGGTCTGCCCAAGACCGTGCGCATCGAGAGCGAGGAGATTCGTCGCGCGCTCAACAAGCCGCTCGACGAGATGGCCAAGGCCGTCAAGGACGCCCTCGATGCCACGCCGCCCGATCTTGCCTCTGACCTTATGTACTACGGCATTTTGCTGACCGGTGGTGGCGCTCTGCTACGCGGACTCGACGTGCGTCTGCGCGATGAGACCGGCGTTTCGGTCAACGTCAGCCCCACGGCGCTCGATAACGTCGTTAACGGCTGTGCCCGCGTGCTCGAGGCCAATGCGTTTGATGGCGGCTTCGTCCAGACCAATGCTTAATTTCCAAAAGGTGGATTCCATTTGGCACGATCTTCGGGTTTCTCCACAAATCTGAATACCAAGCGACAATCAACGGGTATGCGCCCGTTGATTGTTTTCAGCCTGATTTCGGTGTTGCTGCTCACGTTTTACATCCGCGAGGGCGAGGCAGGGCCGATTCATGCCGTGCGTTCGGGCGTAACGACGATTACCTCGCCGGTGCGTTTTGTGGGCTCGGCCGTGGCGGCTCCCTTCAATGCGATCGGCAACGTGTTCTCTAACCTTACGGCGTCGCAGGACACGCTCGACGAGCTTAAGAAGCAAAACGAGGAGCTGACCTCTAAGGTTGCTGAGCTCTCCGAGGCTCAAAAGACCGCCGAGCGTCTGGAGGGGCTGGTCGGGCTGCAGTCGACCTACAACCTCAAATCGACCGCTGCTCGTATCGTTGGTGCCTCGGGCGATGCCTGGACCTCGACCGTAACCATCGACAAAGGCTCTGCCGACGGCCTTACCATCAACATGCCTGTGACGAGTTCGGCCGGTGTTATCGGCCAGATCATCGAAGTCTCGGCCAAGACGTCCACCGTGCGCCTGATTGGCGACGAGAACTCGGGTGTGTCCGCCATGGTACAGGACACGCGCGCCCAGGGCATGCTGCAGGGTCAGGCTGACGGCACGCTGCGTCTTGAGTATGTGAGCGTCGACTCCGACGTTAAAGTCGGCGACATCATCGTGACCTCGGGCATCGGCGGTGTGTTCCCCAAGGGTCTACCGCTCGGCACCGTCTCGTCGGTTGAGAAATCGGCAAACGACGTGTACTACACCATTGTGGTGCGCGCTCAGACCACGGCCGAGAACAACGAGGAAGTGCTGGTCATTACCTCGCTGACCGACGAACAGTCGGCCTCGGATGAGGACGTGAGCACGGCCAACAGCACGCCGCAGGGAACGTCGCGCGATGCTGCAACCAAGACGAAGGACGAGAGCTCGGATGACAGTTCCGACACGTCCGAGACGACCGATTCCGGCTCGAACGAATAGGGGGCATGTCCATGGATCTACACGAGCAGGGGATGAGCTCCCGCACGTTTGTAATCGCCGCCATCGTATGCGTGCTGCTGCAGGCAGGCCTGGCACCGCAGATCTCCATTGCGGGCGGTCGCGTCAACTTCATGATTATCCTGGTGTGCCTAAGCGTGTTCTCGGGCGACCCGACCCGTGCCGTCGTGTGCGGTTTTTGCAGCGGCTTGTTTTATGACCTGTCCGCTGCCGTGCCGGTGGGCGTTATGTCGCTCCTGCTGACCGTGGGTTCTTTTGCCCTGGTGCACAGCGCCGTCGGTCAGACGGGCGGTACCCCGAGTGCGCGCGGCGTCACTGTGGGCGCCTTCGCGCTCGTCATTAATGTTATCTACAGCATCATCTTGCTGTTTATGGGTTTGGAGACGAGCTTTGTCGTGGCGATCTTCGGCCATGCGCTGCCGTCTTCGATCCTGACGGGTTTGGTTGCCATTCCGTTTTTGATGTCCGGCGTCGTGCCGCAGTCCGGCTATGGATTCTCCGCACGTGGCGGACGCCAGACGGGTATGCGCTTTAAGCCCAAGACCCGCAAGCTCAAATAGGGGAGGCCCGTAGATGTCTTCCCAGATGACGGTTATTATCGCCGGTATCGTGCTGGTTGTGGCCATCGTGGTCGCGCTGGTCATCATGCGTCGAGGCGATTCCCGTTTTACCTACGATACACAGCATGGAACGGCTCCGCGCGCCACCGAGGGCGAGGGCAATACCGCGGCGACCGCCTTTAAGGGCCGCTTTTCCATCCTCACCACGGGTGTGGGCGCGATGTTTGCGGCACTTGCCGTCAAGCTGTGGGGCATGCAGATGGTCTCGTCGGACTATTACGAGAAGCAGGCCAATAGTAATCAGACTCGCACCGTTACCACACCCGCTGTGCGCGGCCGCATCCTCGACCGCAATGGCGTGGCGCTTGTCCAGAACCGTCCCTCACTTGCTGTCGTGGCCTACCGCGACCTTGCCGAGGATGAGGTTCTGGTTCGCCATCTTGCCAACGTGCTTGGAATGCCTTATGTGGCGGTCCTTCGCAATATTCAGGACAATACAGAGGGCGCTCAGAGCCTGCATACCATCGCGACGGACGTCCGTCGCTCCACGGTTGCCTATATCAAGGAACACGCCGGCGAGTTCCCGGGCGTCAAGATTGCCGAGCGTACCGAGCGCCAGTATCCATACGGCGAGACGGCATGCCATATCTTGGGCTATACCGGCACCATTACCTCCGAGCAGCTCGAGGCCCAGAATAAGAAAACCTCTGGCGATGATGATGCTTCTGCTGGCAAGATTACGTACCAGTCGGGCGATATCGTGGGCCAGGCGGGCGTTGAGAGCTACTACGAAAACCTGCTGCAGGGTATTCGTGGCGAGCAGACCGTCAAGGTCGATGCCTCGGGCAATGTGACCGGTCAGGCCGGCGCCGTGCCCGCGAAGGCCGGCTCCGACATTAAGCTCACGCTCGACCTTAAGATCCAACAGGCCTGTGAGACGGCGCTGGCGAGCGCCATCGAGCTTGCCAAGACCACTGGCTACAGCAATGCCGGCAACGGCGCTGTGGTGTGTCTCGATCCCAACAATGGCGAGATCCTGGGCATGGCGAGCCAGCCCAAGTTCGATCCGTCCGTCTTTATCGGCGGCGTCTCAAATGACGTGTGGACCGAGCTCAATGATGACAAGGGTTCGCACCCGCTGCTCAACCGCGCCATT
>CABUSL010000047.1 GCA_902494295.1 uncultured Collinsella sp. | reverse complement strand
GATCCGTACGACTGCACCAGCCAGGATTGCGCCGTCGATTTTACCGAGCACCTCAACGACAGCATCGAGGGCAAGCGCGTGGGTATTATTCCCGCGTTTATGGAGGCCGAGGGCCTGACGCCCGAGGTCAAGGCCGCTGTTCAGCGCGCCGCCCAGGAGCTGCAGAACCAAGGTGCCGAGCTGGTCGAGGTCGACCTGCCGCACCTGGACGCCGCCATCGCCGCCTACTACGTCATCGGCCCGGCCGAGGCGTTCTCCAACCTGGCCCGCTTCGACGGCATTCGCTACGGCTATCAGGAGGAGGGCTGCGCCAACCTGTCCGACCAGAGCTCGCTTTCGCGCGCCCACGGCTTTGGCGCCGAGGCCAAGCGCCGTCAGATGCTCGGCGCCTACCTGCTGAGCTCGGGCGTGTACGACAAGTACTACTACGCCGCGCAAAAGGCCCGCACGCTCATCACGCAGGACTACGACGCCGCGTATGCCAAGGTGGACACCATCCTCATGCCCGCCTCGCCGCGCACGGCCTTTAAGTTTGGCGAGATTAGCGACCCCACGCAGATGTACCTGTCCGACCTGTACACCATTTCGCTCAACATTTGCGGCAACGGCGGCATTTCGGTGCCGCTGGGCCTGGGCGAGGACAGCAAGCTGCCCGTTTCTGCCCAGCTGGTGGGACCTGCCTTTAAGGACCGTCAGCTGCTCACGTTTGCCCGCGCCCTTGAGCGCGGCTTTGCCGATGCCGCCACGGGTGCGCCTGCGCTTTCCGTCGCGCCCGATTTTGCCGGGAAGGGAGGCGAGCTGTAATGAAGGAGCTTTCCGAGGTCCTGCAGGATTGGGAGGCCGTGATCGGCCTGGAGATCCACACCGAGCTCACCGCACTCGACACCAAGATGTTCTGCAACTGTAAGCTCAGCCACGATGACGAGCCCAACGCCAACGTGTGCCCGGTGTGCCTGGGCCTGCCCGGCGCCCTGCCGGTGCCCAACAAGCGCGCCATCGAGAGCATCGTCAAGGCCGGTCTCGCCACCAACTGCGAGATCCAGCGCCACTCGATGTTCTACCGCAAGCACTACTTCTATCCCGACATGGCCAAGAACTTCCAGACCACGCAGGGTCCGGTCGCCTTTGCCATGTACGGCCACCTGGACCTGGACGTGACCGGTCGCGGTGCCGCCGAGCGCCCCGACTGCGCGTTTGGCGAGACCGAGGCCCAGAGCCTGGCGAGCGCCTCGGCCAACGCCGAGGGCCTGTCCACGTCCATGACGTCGACCATGCGCGAGGGCAACCAGCGCGCCGGTCACCTGGCTAGCTACGACGCGTCCAACCTGCAGATGCCCGAGCGTCGCGAGGACGGTTCCTACACGGTGCCCATCCGCATCCTGCGCATCCACATGGAGGAGGACGCCGCCAAGATGGTGCACGTGGGCGGTGCCGAGGGCCGCATTACCGCCGCGGCCGAGTCGCTCGTCGACTACAACCGCTGCGGCACGCCGCTCATCGAGCTCGTCACCGAGCCCGATCTGCGCACGCCCGAGGAAGCGCGCCTGTTTATGGAAAAGCTCCGTCGCATTTTTGTGACGCTGGGCATTTCGGACTGCTCCATGGAGAAGGGCTCCATGCGCTGCGACGGCAACGTGTCGCTGCGTCGCCGCGGCGAGACCAAGCTGGGCACCAAGACCGAGCTCAAGAACCTCAACTCGTTTAAGAGTCTGCATGACGGCCTTGCCTACGAGATCTGCCGCCAGGCCGAGGTGCTCGAGGAGGGCGGCATCATCTATCAGGAGACCCGCCACTGGGAGCCCAGCCGCAAGCGCACCGTGGTCATGCGTGTGAAGGAGACGGCCGACGACTATCGTCTGTTCCCCGATCCCGACCTGGCGCCGTTCGATCTGGACGACGAGTTTATCGACCGCTGCCGTGGCGAGATTCCCGAGCTGCCCGATGCCAAGCGCGCCCGTTTTGAGGCCGACTTTGGAATTAAGGCGGCGGACGCCGAGCAGATTGCCGGCGACCCGGAGTTTGCCGAGTTCTTTGAGGCCGCCGCTGCCGGTATGGCTGGTAAAGAGGCCCAGACGGTTGCAAATTTGCTGGTGAACGAGATGATTGCCTACCTTAAGGGCGCGGGCGTGTCGCTGGCCGAGTCCGGCATTGCGCCGGCTCAGGTGGCAGCGCTGGCTAAGCTGTTGGCGACCGATGCCATCAGCTCCAACCAAGCGCACGAGGTCTTTGAGGCCATGGCTCAGACCGGCGACGACCCCAACAAGATCGTCGACGAGCGCGGCATGCGTCAGGTGAGCGATGCCGGTGCGTTGCAGCCGATCGTGGACGAGGTGCTGGCTAACTGTGCCGATCAGGCGCAACAGTACCGCGACGGCAACCAGAAGGTCATCGGCTTTTTGGTGGGCCAGTGCATGAAGGCGAGCCGCGGCAAGGGCAACCCGAAGCTCTTCAACGAGTTGCTGAGAACGTCGCTCTCGTAAACGGGAACCCGGGAGCCCCGGCAGGGCGGGTGCTTCCTCAAAATTTCGAACAGTCCTGCGCAAGACGAAGGCCACATTAAGTGGCCTTCTTTGCGTGCGGAACTCATTTTGAGCAAGCACCCGCCCTGCCGGGGCTCCCGGGTTCTGTGACGACTCGGCCGTTCGGGTCAGGCGGGCTGATAGGAAAGATGGTGACGGAGGCGCCACTGGCACCTCCACCTTTTGAATGTGATGAAAGTGTGGCGAAATGAGCTTAAAACTTCCGTAAATGTGATAAATGTCACGTTTTACCTAAGGTAAAATGTGGGAAATATCACGTTTACGGAAGTTTCTTTGCGGGAGGTTCGGTCATGCAGCGAGATATCATTGCCAAGCTTAACGCTTGGAAAGCGTCAGAATATCGTAAGCCGCTTATCCTTAAGGGGGCGCGCCAGGTTGGAAAGACGTGGGCGCTTAAGGAGTTCGGCCGAACCTCGTACCTCAATTTTGTGTATCTGACGCTCGAGGAGCCGTCACCTGGGGTACAGAGCGAGTACGCTCAGTTTTTCGAAGGTACGCGCGATCCTCGACGGATCATCTCAAATCTTTCCCTGGCACTTGGACAGCCTATCGAGCCCGGCGAAACGCTGCTTATTATTGATGAGATCCAGGATTGTCCTTCCGCAGTCGGCGCCCTTAAATACTTCTGTGACGAGGCCCCCGAGTATCACGTCGCATGCGCAGGGTCTTTGTTGGGCGTTCGCTTGTCCCGTGAGACCAGCGCTTTTCCGGTGGGAAAGGTCGAGTTCATGGAGATGCGCCCCATGAGCTTTTCCGAGTTTCTGAAAGCCGAGGGCGCTGCAAACTACGACGAATACCTTGGCGGCCTGGATCAGATCGAGACAGTGCCCGATTTCTTCCATGTCCGTCTCGTCGAGCATCTTCGTCGTTATTTTGCATGCGGCGGCATGCCAGAGGCTCTTGGCCGGTGGGCGGAGACGGGCGATATCGTTCAGGTCGATAAGGTGTTGTCTGATCTCTTGGATTCCTACGAGCGCGATTTTGCCAAGCATGGTGGCCGTGCGCAGTTCGCCAAGCTTTCGCAAATATGGAACTCGATTCCAGCTCAGTTGGCGCGCGAGAACAAAAAGTTCGTTTGGGGTGCGGTGCGCGAGGGGGCTCGTGCTCGAGAATACGAGGATGCTCTGGAATGGCTTGCCGATGCTGGGCTCATCACGGCGGTTCGCCTTAATGCTGCCGGTGGTGTGCCGCTCTCTGCGTACGATGACCTCAAGGCATTTAAAGTCTACTGTCTTGATGTCGGCTTGCTGCGCCGCATGGCAAGGCTGGATGCGTCCGCTTTTGCCATCTCGGATGCGCTATTTTCGGAGTTCAAAGGTTCGTTCGCCGAGAACTATGTGCTTCAGGCATTACTTTCACAGTTAGATGCTGCTCCGCGTTATTGGACAAACGAGAAGCCGAAGCACGAAGTCGATTTTTTGATTCAAGTCGGAAACGAAATCGTTCCCGTCGAGGTCAAATCGGGAGAGGTCGTTCATTCCAAGAGCCTTAAGTACTATGCCGACAAGCATGCGGAGACGACTCCATTGAGGGTCCGCTACTCACTTAAGAACCTAAAGCTCGACGACGGGGTGCTCAACATTCCGTTGTATTTGGCTGATCGATCTGTCCCTCTTATCAAAAAGGCGCTTGATTGTGCACATCTTGACGTTTAGATCCTGGGTGAGCTGACGGGCGGCGGCTAATTAATCGCTCCGTTACGGCCAGGGAGCTTGGGCCTTAGCGATGCTTGCTTCGCCAAGCCGTGGGTGTCATGCCGGTATGTTGCTTGAAGGCTTGGGCGAAGGCGGCTTGCTGAGGGTAGCCGAGACGCTCTGCCACCTGCGCTATCGTGAGCGAGCTATCGGCCAAAAGGTCCTGTGCTCGCTCCATGCGGCGTCTGCGAATGTAGGCGCCCAGGGACTCGCCAGTTTGGGCCTTAAAGGTGGCGCATAGTTTGGAGCGGCTTGTGTAGAGCCTCTCGGCCACCTCGTTGATACCCACACGTCTGCCTTTGTCGAGCGCGCGCTCAATCATTGCTGTTGCTTCTTCGGCAATGGTTATGCTGACGCGTGTGCCTGCCGCCTGCCGCGCCTGCTTGTGGGCCGCGCACGAACAGGCGAGCTCCGCGACCATGGCCTCCACGATGCCCTGCATATAGACGTGTCCGCCTACGGTGCGGGCGCGGTCCTCGTTAATCCGGCGCAGCGTGTGGCAGATGGCAGACGTCGCTTCTTCGTGCCATGGCTCGGCAAACGCCTCAAAGATTCCCGCGAACTCGGTGGGATAGCGGTGCTCCAGTTCGTCAAAATATCCAGGCAAAAAGAGCACCGAGCACGAGTGATAGAGCCGCCCCGCAAACAGTGGGCTTAACTCCTCGCCACAGTTATCTTGGATAAAGCTGCAAACGGCATTGTTTGGCCACGGTCCATGCAATGGTTTAAGGTTCGCGGGCGTTATGCCAGCCTCGGGCATGCATGTAAGTGTGGGCGCGCTGACCTCGCTCACGCAGGCGTATGGCTCGGGTGTGTATTCGGCTAGGTACATATCGTGCGTCGGGGTGATGAAATGCTCCATGACGATGCAGGCAGGGGAGAGGGGCATGATCCATGCGCGGCCGTACGCCCGGTCGTTTGCCACCTCGCCGGTAAAGACGGCGCCCTTGCCGGTAAGCTCCAAGCCAAACTGCTCAAACTGTGGTGCGTAGAGCTCGGTTATGTCGGTCGCTGCCCGCCGCATTTGCAAAAGCGTCCCTTTCCTTTGCAGAAACGTCCACGCCTGGCTCGATTGTGAGCCATGGCTAACATATCAATGATAAGTTGATTACGGTTAACTCTCAAGCCGTTAGAAAGGAATCTCATGGCAAATGGATCAAAAAGGGAAGGCGGCGGTATCGGCGAGCTGCTTGCATATGCCGGTGACCGCAAATTCCTAACGTATTTGGGCATGGCGCTCTCGGCGCTCTCGCAGCTGCTGAGCTTTGGCCCGTACGTGTGCATTTGGCTTGTCGCGCGCGATCTGATCGCCGTGGCACCTAACTGGAGCGAAGCCTGTGACATCGCGACGTATGGCTGGTGGGCCGTGGGTTTTGCCCTGGCAAGCATCGTAGCTTATTTCGTGGGGCTCATGTGCACGCATCTGTCCGCGTTTCGCTGTGCGTCCAATATCCGCAAGACTACGAGCGAGCACCTGCTTAAGCTGCCGCTTGGCTACTTTGACACGCACGCCACCGGTGAGCTGCGCCGTATTGTAGACGGATGCGCCGCCTCCACCGAGACCCTGCTCGCACACATGCTGCCCGATATCGCGGGCGCCGCCGCCATGGTCGTGGGCCTGCTCGTGTTGCTTTTCGCCCTCGATTGGCGCTTGGGCGCGGCATGCCTTATCTCGGTCGTCGTTTCGTTTGGCGCCATGGCCACCATGATGGGCGGCAAAGGCGCCGAGTTCATGAAGGCCTACATGGGAGCGCTGGTCAAGATGAACAAGACCGGCACCGAATACGTACGCGGTATTCCCGTGGTCAAGGTGTTTCAGCAGACGGTCTACTCCTTTAAGGCTTTCCACGATGCGATCGCCGAATACGCCGACATGGCACAAAACTATGCGGGCACGTTCTGCCGAGGTCCGCAGGTACTCAACCTTACCGCGCTCAATGGTCTTGTGGCATTCCTGCTGCCCGTGGCGTTGCTGTTGGCGCCGGGCGAGACGGACTTCGCGCACTTTATGGTCAACTTCACGTTTTACGCGATATTTTCGGCCGTGGTGCCGACGGCCATGACCAAGCTCATGTTTGTGGGCGAGGCCTCTCAGATGAGTGCCGATTCGCTGGCTCGTATTCGAAGCGTCATGGATTCCAAACAGCTCTCCGTGCCCGCCCAACCCAAGCACCCTGCCGGCGGCGACGTGCGATTTGAGGACGTGAGCTTTACGTACGAGGGTGCCGAAGCACCTGCCGTTAGCCATGTAAGTTTCAGCGTTCCCGCTGGTAGTTCCCTTGCGCTTGTGGGTCCTTCGGGCGGCGGCAAGTCAACCTGCGCAAGCCTGATCCCGCGTTTTTGGGATGTCTCTTCGGGTCGAGTGCTCGTAGGCGGTGTGGACGTTCGCGATATGGATCCGCACGAGCTTATGGACCAGGTCGCCTTCGTGTTCCAGACCAATCAGCTGTTCCGGCAAACACTTGCCGATAACGTGCGCGCCTCCAAGCCTGCGGCCACTGACGACGAAGTGCGTGCGGCCCTCTCCGCAGCTCAGTGCGACGACATTGTGGCCAAGCTTCCACAGGGCATCAATACCATGCTCGGTGCCGGCGGAGCATATCTTTCGGGCGGCGAGGTCCAGCGCGTGGCACTCGCCCGCGCGATCCTTAAAGATGCGCCTATCGTGGTGCTCGATGAGGCCACGGCGTTTGCCGATCCCGAGAACGAGGCGCTCATCCAGCGCGCCTTTAGCAAGCTGGCGGCGGGTCGCACGGTCATTATGATCGCGCACCGACTCTCGACTGTAGTGGGCGCAGACCAAATCGTGGTGCTCAACCAGGGCAGCGTGCAGGAGTCGGGTACCCATGCCGAGTTGCTGTCCCAAGAGGGTCTGTATGCCAAGATGTGGGCCGAATACGAACAGGCCGCGAGCTGGAAAATCACTGCAGCGACTGCGGATGCCGCCGTCACGAAGGGAGGCGAGGCCTAAATGTTCGCCTCATTCCAAAAGAAGTATTTCCTATCCGATAAAGGCGTCGCCGGCGTAAAACGTGGCATTTTCTGGACTACGCTCACCAATCTCATTACCATGGCCGGCATGGGCTTTTTATTCCTGGTTATGGCCGGCTTCGTCGAGCATCTCGCCAGCGGGGCTGACCTGCCGGATGCCCTGCCGATTGTGGGTGGCCTCCTTGTCTTTTTCGTGTTGCTCTTTGCCTCTAACTGGCAGCAGTATTACTACACCTACTGCATCTTTTACGAGGAGTGCGGCAAGCAGCGTATGGAGATTGCCGAGCGCTTGCGCAAACTGCCGCTGTCGTTTTTTGGTCGTCGTGATCTGGCCGATTTAACCGAGACCATCATGGGTGACGTCCAGGCCATGGAGCACGCCTACAGCCACGTGCTGGGAGAGCTTTGGGGTGCCATCATCGCAAGCGCCATTGTGTTCGTGGCGTCGCTGTTCTTTTGCTGGCAGCTGGCGATCGCGGCGTTTTGGAGCATTCCCGTGGCCTTTGCCGTGCTGTATCTAACATGCGGCCCCATGACTCCGGTGTTTGATCGCGTGCGTGCCGAGAAGGTCAAGGTTACCGAGGCTATTCAAGAGACGCTCGACTGCGTTCGCGAGATCCGCGCCACCAACCAGGAGGCCCATTATCTTGAGGGGCTCAACGCCGTGATCGATGCCGAGGAGCGCGAGACCACTAAGGGAGAACTCGTTAACGGGCTTTTGGTCAACTCCGCCTTTGTCATTTTGCGTCTGGGTATTGCCACCACGCTGGTAACGGGTGCCGCGATGGTTGCCTCGGGGCGGGTCGACTTTTTGGTGATGTTTGCCTTCTTGCTTATGGTGAGCCGCATCTATGCGCCTTTTGACCAGGCGTTGATGCTGATGTCCGAGCTGTTTGCCGCCGAGTCGTCTGCCAAGCGTATGCGTTCCATCATGGAAGAGCCTGTGGCGCGGGGCAGCGAGAAATTTGAGCCCGCGGGCCACGATGTGGTGTTCGACCACGTGGCATTTGGCTATGGTGCGGGCGAGGACGGACGCGCCGGCGAGAAAGTTCTTACCGATGTGAGCTTTACCGCCAAGGAAGGCGAGGTCACGGCACTGGTCGGTCCTTCGGGTTCCGGTAAGTCTACGGTGAGCCGCCTGGCCGCGCGCTTTTGGGATGCCACCGAAGGCACGGTCACCGTGGGTGGCGTGGATGTTGCGAGCGTGGATCCCGAGGTACTGCTGCGCGACTACGCTATTGTGTTCCAAGACGTGCTGCTCTTTGACGACACGGTGATGGGAAACATCCGCCTCGGGCGTCGTGATGCCACCGATGAGGAAGTGCTTGCGGCCGCGCGTGCCGCCAACTGCGACGAGTTCGTGAACCGCATGCCGCAGGGCTACGACACCATGATCGGCGAGAACGGCTCCAAACTCTCCGGTGGCGAGCGCCAGCGCATCTCCATCGCCCGCGCGCTGCTCAAAGACGCGCCCATCGTGCTGTTGGACGAGGCGACGGCAAGCTTGGATGTGGAGAATGAGACCGTGGTACAGCAGGCGCTCTCCCGTCTGCTTGCAGGTAAGACGGTTATCGTTATTGCCCACCGTATGCGTACGGTGGAAAATGCCGACAAAATCGTTGTGCTCAAGGATGGTGTGGTTGCCGAGCAGGGCACTCCGGCGCAGCTTAAGGCGGCAGGCGGAGAATTTGCCCGCATGGTCGCACTGCAAAAGGAAGCGGCTGCCTGGCAGCTGTAGGAAAGGGGACCAAGATTTCCAAAGGTTAACTTTGGTTGACCATAATAGTTCGACTAAACTAGTCTCAAAAGCGTGCTCGAGCAAACTAATGAACTCGGGTGCTAAGGCACCATGCCGCGCTTGTGCGGCAAAAGGGAGAAGCAACATGAAGAAGTCGACTTTTAACACCCTGCTTGTCGGTGGCGGTTTTCTGCTTGGCACGGCCGGCATCAAGCTGCTTACCAGCGCTCCGGTAAAGAATGCCTGCGTGCAGGGTATCGCGTGCGGCATGCGCATCAAGAACGGCTACCAGGACATGGTCGAGCAGGCCAAGGCTAATGTCGACGACATGGTTGCCGAGGCTGCTTACATCACCCAGAGCGAGGCCGCTGCTGACGAGGCAGCCGAGTAACGCTCCCAGGCGCAAACTATGAGATTCTCGATTATTAGCGAGATCCCTGGCAGGACCCGTCTTCAATTGGCGGGTCCTGTGCCAGAGAGCGATCTCGACGCACTTCTTAAGCTCAGCGGCGATATCGACGGCGTGCACAAGGTGCGCGTTTATGGCCGTATTGGCCAGATGGCGCTGGAGTACGACGAGCCGCGCCGTACGAGCGTGCTCGACGCCCTGGGCGCACTCGATGCTCAAGCTATCGCCGATGCCAAGTCGGGCTATGTGATGCAACTCGAGCCGCGCAAGCACAAACTCGTTATGGACCTGGCGACACTCGTCGGCGCCCATTACGCACGTCGCTGGTTCTTGCCGACGCCTCTGCGTGCGGTGTTTGTCGTGGCCGGTTACATGGCATTTTTGCGCGCTGCCCTTCATGAGCTGGCACAGCCGCGCCTGACCGTTCCTGTGCTCGACGCTTCGGCCATCGGCATTTCGTTCGTCAAGCGTGATGTCGACACTGCGGGCCAGACGATGTTCCTGCTCAACGTGGGCGAGCTGCTCGAGGACTACACCCGCGCCATGAGCGAAAACGAGCTCATCAACTCGCTGCTCGATGTGCCCGACAAGGCGCAAAAGGTCGTCGGCGACACTGAGGTGAGCGTTGCTGCGACCGAGCTCGAGCCCGGCGATCTGGTCGCCGTACGCACCGGCATGTCCATCTGCATTGACGGTGTGGTCGAACAGGGGAGCGCCATGGTCAACCAGGCGACCCTGACCGGCGAGCCGCTTGCCGTCGAGCGCAGCGCAGGCGACGACGTGTTCGCCGGCACTGTCGTGGAAGACGGCAGCATCTTGGTGCGTGTGCGCGCCAATACGGCTCAGACCAAGCTCCGTTCGATCGTCTCGCTCGTGCAGACGGCCGATTCGCTCAAGTCCGAGGGCCAGTCGCATATGGAGGACCTTGCCAACAAGATCGTTCCGTGGAACTTCCTGCTCGCGGGCTTGGTTGCGCTCACCACGCGTAGCCTCATCAAGACCTCGGCGGCGCTGATGGTCGACTACTCGTGCGCACTCAAGCTCACGGGTTCCGTTGCCGTCATGACCGCTATGAGCGATGCCGCCAAGATGGGCGTCATGGTCAAGGGCGCAAAGTACTTTGAGTCGTTTGCCAAGGCCGACACCATTGTGTTTGATAAGACCGGCACGCTCACCGAGGCGCAGCCGCGTCTTGCCTGCGTACTCACCACCGATGGCTGGAGCGAGGACGAGATCCTGCGCCTTTCCGCTTGCTTGGAGGAGCATTTCCCGCATCCGGTGGCGCGTGCCGTGGTCAACGCTGCTCACGAGCGTGGGCTCGAGCACCGCGAGCGTCACGCTGCTGTCGAGTATATTGTGGCGCACGGTATCGCTTCGTCCATTGAAGGGCGTCGCGCCATCATCGGTTCCGCGCACTTTGTATTTGAGGATGAGAGCGCGCAGCTCGAGTCCGACATTAAGGAGCGCATCGAGTCCCAGATGCAGGGCTTGTCGCCGCTGTACCTGGCGGTCGATGGTACCGTTGTGGGCGTGCTCGGCATCGAGGACCCGCTCAAGGCCGGGGTCCGCGAGGCCATCGCCGACTTGCACGCGTTGGGCGTTAAGCACGTGGTCATGCTCACGGGCGACTCGGAGCGCACAGCCGAGCGCATTGCTCGCGAGGCAGGTGTCGACGAGTTTAAGGCCGAGCTGCTGCCCGAGGACAAGTACGCGTATGTCGAGCACATTAAGGGCGAGGGGCGCCACGTTGCCATGGTGGGCGACGGCGTCAACGATTCGCCGGCGCTCGGTTTGGCCGACGTGGGGCTGGCAATGGGCGGTGGAAGCGACATCGCCAAGGAGGTCGCCGATATCATCCTGACCGATACGGATCTCGCCGCGATCGTGCGCCTGCGCCGCATGAGTCAGGGGCTTATCGACCGTCTGACGAGTTCGTATTCCAAGGTGATGCTCACCAACTCGGCGCTGTTGGCATTGGGTATTACCGGCATGATTACTCCGCAGGCGTCGTCGCTGCTGCACAACGGCTCAACGATCGCCTACAGCCTGGGCAACGCAAAGGCTTACTTGCACTAGCGGGCGTGTTCGCCAACGTTATCTGGCCTGCATCCGAATGGCATTGCCACCATCCGGATGCAGGCCTTTTGTGTTTGACCGCCTGCTAGCTTCTCTATGTATTACAAAAGCGCGGCCTTAATGGCGGGACTCTCTGCGAGCTTTTCGGCTGCCTTTTCGTCGGAGCTGTCGAGTGCTGCCAGACTGCGGTAGACCCACTCGTTGACCTGGGTGTTCTTGACGCCTGCGGTCTGCATAAGGGCGCCTATCTCGCGGATTGCTGCGAGCAGATCGGCCTTGGGACCCGCGAGCTCGACCTCGATGTCGTGGTAGGCGGCCACGCCGCGGTTCTCACTCACGTGGTCGATAAAGCCCTCGACGGTCTCAAGCTGCTGGGCGAGAGCTGCATTATCGTCAGCGTCCAGCGCGACGAGTGCGTTCGATACCGTGAGGGCGGGATGTCCGCAGGGGACAAAGCCTTCGATGACATCCATAGCTTCGGTAATGGTTGAGCCCAGGCCTGCGAGGGCATTGACGAGTTGCTGCTTGGTATCCATAACGGTCCTTTCGACGGGTCAATTGTGCTTGGCGAAAATATACGTGACGCGATCGGTAGCAAAAGTGCGAAGTGCAGCGCACATTGGGGTCTTCACAGCTCGTGCATAGAACAGCTGTCCGCTTTCAGAACGTGGTAAGATAACACTCCACAAGCGGGGCTCGCCCCGTATGTTCCTTGAAAAGTCGACGGGTATTGGGTGCTCGTGCCCAACACCATCCAGACTTTCCCGACATTCGGGGGCGACTGGTTTCGACACGATAGCTCTGAGAGAGGAAGCAAGCCGAGGTCTCCTCGCCTCGTTAAACAGGGGTGCCGTCAAATTGAATTGACAACAACTCTTCTTTTGAGCCTATGGCTCTCGCTGCTTAGTTTATAGCGGCGCGTCAACCCGGTGATTTCCCCGACACCGGCGCGACGTCATTTTAGGGGAATGCTCCCGCGCACGTAATCGGTATGGCGCGGGCTAAGACCGAACCGGTTGGGATGCCGCGAGCGTGTCGCTGCGCGCAAAGCGTCCGAGACAAAACCAGTGACTGAGCTTGGAGATGCCAATCAGGGGGCTTTCGTGGACCGGAGTTCGATTCTCCGCGCCTCCACCAATAGTTACAAGCAGGTAGGTAAACGCACCTACCTGCTATTTATTACTTACAGATATCGCGGAGAATCGAACTCTGCGCAGGGCGCGGGCGTAAAGAAAACGCGTGAGCGTTTTTAGCCCGCGGGCGAG
>CABUSL010000046.1 GCA_902494295.1 uncultured Collinsella sp. | reverse complement strand
GCACTAACTTCACGCGCCCATTTCCTGCATTTTCTCGCGCACTGGCACCCCGCGCCGCCGCTACGCCATAATAGTTGGCGGACAATCGCGAGAGAAAGCAACCACATGGCACAGACCACGACAGATACCGCCGCCAGCAACGTCTCCAGCGCCGGGGCCGCCAGCTCATTCTCGGGCGGCACGGGAACCGAAGCCGAGTTTGGCTCGCTCGGCGCGCTCTCCCCCACCTGGTGGGAGCCCGAGGACGGCAGCGAGCCCGAGCCATGGCTCACGGCCGATCAGGCCTTCGAACGCTTCTTTGAATGGACAAGCGACCGCGGCATTGAACTGTGGGATCACCAAGAAGAGGCCCTCATGGACCTAGCTGCCGGCGATCACGTCATTTTGGGAACACCGACCGGATCGGGTAAATCGCTCGTCGCGCTGGGCATGCTCTTTATGGGCATGGCGCAGGGCAAACGTTGCTACTATACGGCTCCTATCAAGGCTCTGGTCAGCGAGAAGTTCTTCGACCTGGTACAGGTACTCGGCCGCGATAACGTCGGCATGATCACCGGCGACACGCATATCAACACCAAGGCACCCGTCATCTGCTGCACGGCCGAAATCCTTGCCAACGATGCGCTCCGCGAGGGCGAGGACGCCGACGTGGGCTGCGTGGCCATGGACGAGTTCCACTACTTTGCCGACCCCGACCGCGGCTGGGCCTGGCAGGTGCCGCTGCTCACCCTGCCCCATACGCAGTTTATGCTCATGAGTGCCACGCTCGGCGATGTCACTGCCATCGCCACCTCACTCGAGGAGCACACCGGCGCTGCTTGCGACTTGGTTGTCGACGCCCCGCGTCCTGTTCCGCTGAGCTACGACTATGTGACGACCTCCCTCGAGGGCACGGTCGAGCTCGCCATGCGCCGCGGCGAGGCCCCGCTCTATATCGTGCACTTTAGCCAGGATGCCGCCCTTGCGACGGCGCAGTCGCTCGCCAATTTTGGCATCGCCAGCAAGGAGCAGCGTGAGGCCATCAAGGAAGCGGCAAAGGGAACGAGCTTCTCGACGGCCTTTGGCAAGATTCTCAAGCGCCTGCTTGGATGCGGCGTCGGCGTGCACCATGCTGGCATGTTGCCGCGCTATCGCCTGCTGGTCGAGCGCTTGGCGCAGCAGGGCCTGCTGCCCGTCATCTGCGGCACCGATACGCTCGGCGTCGGCATCAACGTACCCATCCACACCGTGGTGCTCACCGCGCTCACCAAGTTCGATGGCTACAAGATGCGTCGTCTGCGCGCCCGCGAGTTTCATCAGATTGCCGGTCGCGCCGGCCGCTCGGGCTTCGATACCGAGGGCATGGTCATCGCCGAGGCCCCGGAGCACGAGATCGAGAACGCCAAGCTCATGGCCAAGGCGGGCGACGACCCCAAGAAGCTCCGCAAGATTAAAAAGAAGAAGGCCCCCGAGGGCTTTGTCACCTGGAACAAGCAGACCTTTGAGCGCCTGATCGAGACGCAGCCCGAGACGCTCAAGCCGCGCCTGCGCATCACACACTCCATGGTGATTAGCGTGGTCGAGCAGGGCGGCGATGCCCGAGCCCGCGTACACGACCTCATCGAGACGAGCCTGCAGACTCCCGAGGAAAAGGCTAAGCTCGAGGTTCGCGCCGACGAAATCTTCGCCACGCTCATCGATTCCGGCGTCGTCGTTCGTACCGAGGTGCCGCCCGCGCCCGACGCCCCGACTGACGCCGCACCAGACATCGACTATGCGCTGACGGTCGATCTGCCCGAGGACTTCGCGCTCGATCAGCCGCTCTCGCCGTTCTTGCTTGCCGCGTTGGAGCTGCTTGATGCCGAGAGCGAGACCTATACCATGGATCTAATCTCAATGGTCGAGGCAACACTCGAGGATCCCAAGCAGGTGCTGCGTGCACAGGAGCGCGCAGCACGCGATCGCGCCATGGCCGAGATGAAGGCTGACGGCGTCGACTATGAGGAGCGTCTGGAACGCATCCAAGACGTCACGTACGAAAAGCCGCTCGAGGATTTGCTCGACGCCGCCTTTGACAAGTACTGCCAGGAAGTGCCCTGGGCAAACGACTACCAGCTCTCTCCCAAGAGCGTTCTGCGCGATATGCTGGAAAGCGCGAGCGATTTTAAGGGCTACATTCAAAAGCTCGGCATCGCCCGTTCCGAGGGCATTTTGCTGCGCTACCTGGCAGAGGCCTACCGTTCTCTCGACCGCACCGTACCCATCGAGAAGCGCGACGAGCGCCTGCGCGACATTATCTCGTGGCTGGGCTTTGTGGTGCGCTCGGTGGACTCGAGCCTGGTGGACGAGTGGGAGAACGCCGGCAACCCGGCAGCCCTCGACGCCGCGCCGCCGCAGGGCATCGACGAGGTCGTGGCGGACCGCCGCGGCTGCACGCTGTTGGTGCGCAATGCGCTCTTCCGCCGCGTGACCCTTGCCGCCCGCGAGCACGTTCGCGACCTGGGCGAGCTCGACGACGACTGGGGCATGAGCGAGATCCGCTGGCAAAAAGCACTCGACGCTTACCACGAGCAGCACGAGGAAATCCTCACCGACGGAGATGCCCGCAGCGCCGCGATGTTTTCCATCGATGAGTCCGAGGAGAAGACCGCGCACGTATGGCACGTGCACCAGATCTTTGCCGACGAGAACGGCGACCACGACTTTGGCATCATGGGCGATGTCGATCTGGACGCCACGCAAGACGGTGGCGAGGTCATCTTCAAAAACTACCGCGTCGGCTTTATCGAGGACCTGCTCGAGGACTAGCCGAACATACTGGAACGAAACGGGGCCGTTGGCAATATCGCCAGCGGCCCCGCTTTTGCACTATACGCTATGCCCTACTCGGCGTCCTCGACCTCATACGAATCCGCCTCGGCGGGCTCATCGTTTGTCTCTGTCGCAGCCCCGCGCGCCTCGTCAAACGCGGCCTTCATGGTCTTGTTGCCCCACGTGAGCTTGCGAATGGTAAGATCGTCGGCCTTCTTGTTGGCTAGGCGCAGGTTGTTCTCGGAGGACAGCAACGCCTCCTTGGTTTTCTGCAGATGGCTAATCGTCTTGTCGATCTCATCGATTGCCGTTTGGAACTTGCGGCTCGCAATCTCGTAGTTGCGGCCGAAATCGTTCTTGAACTTCTCCATCTTGGCTTCGAAGTTCGTGACGTCGATATTCTGCTGTTTGTACTCCGCCAGCTCCTGCTTATAGCGAAGCGAACCCATAGCGGCGTTGCGAAGAAGCGTAATCATGGGAATGAAAAACTGTGGGCGAATCACGTACATCTTCTCGTAGCGATAGCTCACGTCGACTATCCCTGCGTTATAGAGCTCGCTCTCGGGCTCGAGCAGCGTGCAGAGCACCGCGTACTCACAGCCTTTCTGGCGACGATCGTGATCGAGTTTCTTAAAGAAGTCCTCGTTTTTATGCTTGGTCGCAGTCTCGTCGTTCTCGTTTTTCATCTCGAACATAATCGAAATGACCTCGTTGCCGCTCGCGTCGCACTCGCGGAAGATAAAGTCGCCCTTGGTACCCTCGGACGCATCGTTATCTTTCTCGAAGTACGCGTTAGGAAACGCCGTCATGCGCAGACGGTTGAACTCAGTCTCGCAGTGCTGCTCGAGTGACTCGCCCACCATCTTGGTGGACAGGCGGACCTTCATGTCCTTAAGGCGCTCGATCTCTTCATCCTTGTAGCGAATCAGATCATCGCTCGCACGCTTGGCCTGCGCAAGCTCGAGCTCGTGTGCCGCCTTGGCCTGTTCCTCGCGAGAATCGCGCACCGCCAGCTCGCTCGTCAGTTTGGCACGCGCTTCATCGCGCTCTCGCTCCGCCGCGGCGACCGCCTTCGACAGCTCCATTTTTGCAGAAAGTTCTTGCTCGCGAAGCTGTGCACGAAGGCCCTCGGCCTCGCGCTCGGACTGAGTCTTAGCATTCGAGAACTTCTCGCGCACTTCTGTCTGGTAATCGGAAAGCTTACGATTCGCTTCATTTTGCGCAGCCTCGAGTTTACGCTGCGCCTCGGCCGCAGCAGTTGCGAGTGCCATTTCTTGAGCCTTATCTGCGGCGGCAAGCTTTGCCTGCAACTCCGCAATCTGAGCATCGCGCACAGCGAGGTCATTTTGAGTCGCATTGCGCACCACGGCTTCGGCAAGCTTTGCTTCGTCATCTTTGCGCCCAAGCTGCGCACGCAGGCTATCAATCTCACGCTGGAGTTCGGCATTCTCCTTTTGAGCGTCAGCTCGTGCCTCAACCGCCGCACGCTGGCTTGCACTCTCGCGCTCTGTGGCAGCGCCCTCGAGCTTGGCGCGCAGCTCGGCAAGCTCAGCATCGCGCTTGGCAACCTCTTGTGCCAGCTGCTGAGCTGCAGCATTCTTCTGCTCGACAAGCTGAGCGTTGCGCTGAGACTCTGCCTCCTGCAAAGCGGCTGACGAACGCGAGCGCTCAAGCTCCAGCGCCTGCTCGCCCTCGCGTCGAGCCGCCGCTACGCGCTCATCCAGGTCACGCGAGAACTCAGCATCGCGCACTTGCTTGACGATATCCGCATAGCCGGACGCATCGACCTTAAAAACTTCGCCGCAATGCGGGCACTTGATCTCGTTCATAGCAGCTCCTCAATGGACGCAAATTTCAACCGCCTACACTCTACCGCGCCGCGCGGACAAAATAGGCGCCGCTGCCAGAATGGCAACGGCGCCAGAACCGCCACAAAGGTGCCTGTCCCCTTCGTGGCGGTTTGCGAGCTACAGTCCAAAGAAATTCAGGATCTGGTCTCGGCTTACGGGCTTGTAGTCGTTGGCGTCGAGGCCCACATCGTAGCGGTAAATGGGGCGCTCGCGATCGCGGTTGCGCGCGTTGGCGCGGTCTCCCCTGCTGTGGATATGTCCGTGCAGCATGATGGCACCGCGCGCCTTGCCATTCCAGCTGAGCATGGGGTAATGGCTCATCACCAGACGATGGCCCTTGGCATAGCCGGGAGCAATCTCCAGGTAATCGCGCACGTCTTCCCAAATTTGCGGGGCGTCTGGATCTTCCCAGTCGCCGTCATGGTTACCGCGGATGAGTGTCACATTCTTGCATTCGATACGCTCGCGCAGGCGCACCGCCTCCGCCATGGGCAAGCGATACGTAAAGTCTCCCAATATATAGAGGCGGTCATTCGCAGCCACGCACTCATTGATAACATCGATGACCTTGCGATTCATCTCCTCGACCGAGCCAAACGGCCGGTCCATGTCGTGCAAGATATTCGTATCGCCCAGGTGCAGGTCGGCGGTAAACCACATCATCGTCTATGCCCTCATTTCGCAACGCGTTCAACTCGTGCTAAGTATACAGACACAGCGATGCGGCGGTTAGCCAAAGAGCCCGCCGAACAGTCCGCGGCGGCGCTTGTCTTGCTTTTTCGAAGCGTCACCCTGAGTTTTCTTGTCCTGCCGTTTCCTACGGTCCTGCTCCAACTCATCGTCATCGAGTAGCATATCCCACTCAAACGGGTCATCCGTCAGATCGAACAGATCATCGTCATCAAACATGGCAGCCTCCATTGCCGACTAGCGAGCATCCACCACATAGAGGCCAACGCGCACCTGATGCCACGGACTGCGCTCGGGGGCAACCTGTTGTACGCGGGCCTCAAACACATCCTCGTGGCCGTAATACATCATCAAGGACAGCGGGCCGACCTCGTTTCCTGGAACGTAGCCAAGTTTGGTCTTGCCATAGTAGATCGCAACTGCCTCGGGGTCATGGGGATTATCGCGCTCAGCACACAGTGTCAGTTTATCGCCCGCTTTAAGATCGCCCAGGACCAAGGCGCCATCAGCATACTGAAATCCTGCAATGTGAAATGACAGAAGAACACGTGAAGGCTCGTACATAGCAGCTCCTCTAACAGCCGGATAAATCGGCGCTTAACCGTACTGAGAAGCTTACGGGCCCGTGCGGACACAAATTCGCCCCACCCGCGCCTTTTCGACCGTTTGTCGCTACACCATCTGATTCTAATGCACAAACATGCGCACGAACTTGTGCTTCCAGCTTGCATAAGGGGCATAGCGGAATGGCACGTCCAACCACGTTGCCTTGTTCACGATGCTCTTCTTGTGGCTAAACGTATCGAAGCTCTCACGTCCATGGTACTGTCCCATACCGCTCGCCCCCATGCCGCCAAAGCCCATATGGCTCGTGGCCAAATGCATAATGGTGTCGTTAACGCAGCCGCCGCCAAAGGGCACGTAGCGCACAAAGCGCTGCTGAACCGCACGATCCTGACTAAAGATATACAGGGCCAGCGGCGTCGGACGATCCGTAATAAACGTCTCGGCCTCGTCTAGGCTCTCAAACGTCAGCACCGGCAAGATGGGGCCGAAAATCTCCTCCTGCATCACGGCGTCCTCAGGCGCCACGCCGTCTAGGATCGTCGGCTCAATCTTGAGCGACGACTCGCGCGCCGTTCCTCCCAGCACAACCTTATCGGGGTCGATCAGCCCGCGTACGCGCGCGAAATGCTTGGCGTTGACAATATGACCGTAGTCCTCGTTGTCGAGCGGGTGCTCGCCAAACATGCGACGGACCTCCTCCTTGATGAGGCCCAACAGCTCATCGTGCACGCGCGTATCGACCAGCAGGTAGTCGGGCGCCACGCAGGTCTGCCCCACGTTGAGCCATTTACCAAAGGCGATACGTCGTGCCGCGACCTTCAAGTTTGCCGTCGCATCCACGATGCAGGGACTCTTTCCGCCCAGCTCAAGCGTCACGGGCGTGAGGTTTTTGCTCGCGCGCTCCATGACGAGCTTGCCGACCGGAACGCTACCGGTAAAGAAGATCTTGTCCCAGCACTCGTCGAGCAGCGCTTCGTTTTCGGCGCGCCCGCCCTCGACAACCGTCACCAGGCACGGATCAAATGCCTCTTCACAGATTTGCTTGAGCACCGCGCTCGATGCCGGAGCATAGGCGCTCGGCTTGATGACCACGGTATTGCCCGCGGCAAGGGCGCCGGCGAGTGGCTCGAGCGTCAGCAAAAACGGGTAGTTCCAAGGAGCCATGATCAGCGTGACGCCATAGGGCACGGCTTGCGTTTTGCACACGCTCACGGCGTTAGCGAGATCACACGGACGCAGGCGCGGACGACTCCATCGAGCCACATGAGCGATCTGATGACGAATCTCGGAAAGCGACGTGCCGATCTCGCACATATATGCCTCGTCATGCGACTTTCCCAAATCGGTCTTGAGCGCATGGGCAATATCGGCCTCGTGCGCCCGTACCGTATCGCGTAAACTCACGAGCGCGCGACGTCGAGTATCGACATCAAACGTAGCGTGCGTCTTAAAGTAGGCGCGCTGATCGCCGACGATGCGCGCAATTTCCTCGGTGTTCATGGACCCTCCTAGTTCTCGTCCTCAAACATACCACCCGCGACGACCTCGTACATATGCTCGAGCTCCAGGCGGTCCATCAAAAGCGGAACGGGGTACAGCGGATTGGCCTCGGCATCGGCATGTGCCGCCAGCTGCGGAATGTCGGAGCGGCGAATGCCCGAGACATATCTGGGGATTCCCAGGGCCTCGTTCATACAATCGATCCAATCGATAAAGGCCTCGGCCGCCAGGCTGTCCTGCGCGTTAACCGGCGCGATGCCGGCCATGTGGGCGAGATCGGCGAGCTTAGGAGTAGCAGCTTCGCCATAAGCGCGAAGCATATGCGGCAGGATGATCGCGTTGGCCAAACCGTGCGGAATTCCGTATCGGCCGCCCAGACTGTGCGCGATGGCATGCACATATCCAACATAGGAGCGCGTAAAGGCAACACCAGCCTTATACGCCGCCGAAAGCATATTGCGACGCGCACGCATGTTGTCGCCATGCTCATAGGCCTCGAGCAAATTGTCGTGGATGAGCTGCACCGCCTGTCGTGCCATCTTGCGTGTATAGGGCGTGGTGCTTCGCCCGATAAAGGCCTCGACGGCATGCGTCAGGGCGTCCATACCCGTCTGCCCCGTAATGGAGGCGGGCAGACCGCGCGTAAACTCGGGGTCGTGCACCGCAAAGCGCGGGATAAGCACAAAGTCGTTAATGGGGTACTTGTAGTGCGTCTCGTCATCGGTGATAACCGCCGCGAGCGTGACTTCGCTTCCCGTACCTGCCGTAGTGGGAACGGCGATGAGCAGCGGCAGGCGACGATGAATCCGCAGCAGGCCGCGCATCTTGTTGATGGGCTTGTTTGGCTGCGCAATGCGCGCCCCTACGCCCTTGGCGCAGTCCATGGCCGAGCCACCGCCAAAGCCGATAACAGCCTGGCAGGCGCTCTCTCGATACAGGGACGCCGCCTCCTCCACATTCGAGACCGTGGGGTTCGCACGCGTTTCGGCATAGACCGCAACGCCAACCCCCTGAGCCGTAAGCGCACGCTCGAGTGATGCCGTGAGCCCCAAACGTGCAATACCAGGGTCCGTCACGATAAGGACCTTCTGGATCGAGCGCTTTTGAAGCACCGCGGGCACATCCTCGGCATGCTCCAAAATGCGCGGTTCGGTATAGGGCAGCACCGGCAATGCGATGCGAAAAACCGTTTGATACGTTCGGCACCAGGCGCGGCGGGCTAGATGCATAAAGGAGGCTCCCTCATTTGTTGATTGGTCAACATTTGCTCGACCGATTTTACTCATCGGAGGTCACAGACGACATGTCAATCGTTAATCAATCAACATCTTCATATCTCAAAATTGTTTTATTAAAAATCATTCCTAATAGGCTTCACATTTGGTTGCATTTATGGATAATAGAACCCGTCAAGACGCACGTCCGGAGAGGGCCCTTACGGGACCGGACAAGCGCCCCATCGCCATCGATCGAAAGGATCGAATCATGAAGTTTGTTTGCCCCGTTTGCGGTTATGTGGAAGAGTTCGACGGCGACCAGCTGCCCGAGGACTTCAAGTGCCCCCAGTGCGGCGTTCCCGGTTCTCGCTTCCTGAAGCAGGAGGAGGGTCAGCTCGAGTGGGCTGCCGAGCACGTCGTGGGCGTCGCCAAGATGGAGGGCGTCTCCGAGGACATCGTTGCCGACCTGCGCGCCAACTTTGAGGGCGAGTGCTCCGAGGTCGGTATGTACCTGGCCATGGCTCGCGTCGCCCATCGCGAGGGCTATCCCGAGATCGGCCTGTACTGGGAGAAGGCTGCCCACGAGGAGGCCGAGCATGCCGCCAAGTTCGCCGAGCTCCTGGGCGAGGTCGTGACCGACTCCACCAAGAAGAACCTCGAGATGCGCGTTGAGGCCGAGAACGGCGCCACCGCCGGCAAGACCGATCTTGCTAAGCGCGCCAAGGCCGCTGGCCTCGATGCCATCCACGACACCGTGCACGAGATGGCTCGCGATGAGGCCCGCCACGGCAAGGCTTTCGCCGGCCTGCTCAAGCGCTACTTTGGCTAAGCCAATCGCTTGAGACATAACCTCTAGCTCGATGAGGCCCGGACCGCATGGTTCGGGCCTTTTTCGTGGGCTTATTGCAGCCGTTCTTGAAGAACGATGAGCGCCTGAGGGCTCAGGTCGTCGTATTGAATGAGGACGCGAGATGGAGCGTTCTTAGTCGATGCCCGATCACCCGTCCACAGGCAATCGGCGATATTGACATAGGAAATACGAGCGTCAGCGAGAGCCTTCGCGAAACTCTCCCCCGCCTTGTCCTCGGCCAGGGCAACGGCACAGTAAAGGCCCGCGTCTGCATGCTCAATCGAGACCTTCCCTGCCGGAAACGCTTTCCGTACAAGCGCCGCTAGGCCATCACGCGCCTCGCGAGCACGAACGCGCACGCGGTTCACATGTCGCTCGTAATCACCCGATTCCAGCAAACGCGCCAAGGCGACCTGATCGACAGAACTTACCGACGAGGCGTAAAAACCAAGGTCGCGCCTAAACCGCTCCATCAGCTCGTCGGGCAGCACCATGTACGCTAGGCGCAACGCCGATGACAGGCTCTTCGAAAACGTATTGGTGTAGATAACCGACTGGGCGGCATCGATCGACGCGAGCGCGGGAATCGGCTTGCCGGCAAGGCGAAACTCACAATCAAAGTCATCTTCGATGAGATACCGACCTGGTCGCTCGGCGGCCCAGCTCAGAAGCGCATAGCGCCGCGCAATGCTCGTCACAAGGCCAGTCGGATACTGATGGGACGGCATCAGGTGAAGGACATCGGTCCCGCTTTTCTGCAGAGTGCTCAAGTCCACGCCCTCATCATCCAACGGGATATGTCGAACTTTGCAGCCCATAGCCTGATAGATGCGCGTCAGGCGCAAATAGCCCGGGTCCTCAACGGCATACACCTTGTCAGCGCCAAGCAACTGAACCAACATGGTATCGAGCAGCTGGGCGCCTGCACCGATAACAATGTTGTTGGGATCGACATTCATGCCCCTCGTCCCACGCAGATGGTGAGCAATTGCGCGTCGCAGCCGAGCGGTGCCCTGCGCCGGTGCGGGCGAAAAGATTTCGCGCTCATCTTCGGATGCCAGCGTCGCCCGTAGTGCGCTTTGCCAAAGCCGCGCCGCCTCCAAAGCGGAAGGAGAAAGTGCATCGAATCGCTCGACCTGTCCGTTGACATCATGCGCGCTGGGACCCGCAGAGGCGGCATCTCGGTCGATGCCCTCCGCAGCCGAAGCCAAAACCGGTGCATCCGGAAGTCTGCAAGCGTAGTAGCCACGCCGCGGCTTTGAGCAAATATAACCCTCGGCAAGTAACTGGCTATATGCATTCTCGATAGTAATGACGCTGATTCCCAGATGACTGGCAAAGGTGCGCTTAGACGGCAAATGCTCCCCCGCCGCAATACGTCCAGCAACAATATCATCTCGAATTTGCTGGTAAACATACTCATAAAGCGATGCTTCGCCGCGTTTTTCCAAATTGTAGTCAAGCATGAGTTTACCACCTGACCTTATCGAGCTGTTCAATCTGGTATTAAGTTGACCTTATTATTATCTCGAAAACTGAGTATTTTGCCATACCCAGCTCCCCGATAGGATGTTCCGTCAAGCAATGCACATGCCAACCAAGGGAGCAACCATGGCAGAACAGACCAGCAAGGCCGATCGCGTCAAACTCAATCGCGAACTCGCGCAGATGCTCAAGGGCGGCGTCATCATGGACGTCACCACGCCCGAGCAGGCACGCATCGCCGAGGAGGCGGGCGCCTGCGCCGTCATGGCACTCGAGCGCATTCCGGCCGACATCCGCGCCGCAGGCGGCGTCTCGCGCATGAGCGACCCCAAGATGATCAAGGGCATCCAAGAGGCCGTCTCCATCCCCGTCATGGCCAAGTGCCGCATCGGTCACATCGTCGAGGCGCAGGTCCTGCAGGCCATCGAGATCGATTACATCGACGAGTCCGAGGTTCTCTCCCCTGCCGATGACGTCTATCACATCGACAAGACCCAGTTTGACGTGCCGTTTGTCTGCGGCGCCCGCGATCTGGGCGAGGCGCTGCGCCGTGTTGCCGAGGGCGCCACGATGATTCGCACCAAGGGTGAGCCGGGTACAGGCGACGTCGTTCAGGCCGTGCGTCACATGCGCAAGATCCAAAAGCAGATCCGTGACGTTGTTGCCCTGCGCGACGACGAGCTCTTTGAGGCAGCCAAGCAACTGCAGGTTCCGGTCGAGCTGGTGCGCGAGGTCCATGCCACGGGTAAGCTTCCCGTCGTGAACTTTGCCGCCGGCGGCGTAGCGACCCCCGCCGACGCCGCGCTGATGATGCAGCTGGGCGCCGAAGGCGTCTTTGTCGGCTCGGGCATCTTTAAGAGCGGCGACCCCGCCAAGCGCGCAGCCGCCATCGTCAAGGCCGTGGCAAACTTCACCGATGCCAAACTCATCGCCGAGCTTTCGGAGGACCTGGGCGAGGCCATGGTGGGCATCAACGCCGACGAAATCGAGATCATCATGGAGGAGCGCGGGCGCTAGTCCAGCAGAAAGGATCGCACATGAGCGATTATACAGACCAAACGGTCGCCGTGCTGGCGGTCCAAGGCGCTTTTGCCGAGCACGAGGCAAGGCTATCCGAACTGGGCGCACGTTGTATTGAGCTGAGACAGGCGGCTGATTTGAAGCAGGACTTTGACCGTCTGGTACTTCCCGGCGGCGAGTCTACCGTTCAAGGGAAGCTGCTTGATGAGTTGGGCATGCTCGAGGAGCTTCGTGCCCGTATCGCTGAAGGCATGCCCGTCCTGGGCACCTGCGCCGGCCTGATTCTACTGGCTCACGACCTTGCCGCCCACGACGATAAGGGCACGCCGCGCCTGGCAACCATGGATGTACTTGTCGAGCGCAATGCCTACGGCAGGCAGCTCGGCAGCTTTCGAACCAAGGGGCAGGTAGCCGGCATCGACGGTGAAGTGCCGCTGACGTTCATCCGCGCGCCCCGCATCGTCGAGGTCCACGGCGACGCCAAGGTCTTAGCAAAAGTCGACGGCCGTATCGTCGCCGCCCGTCAGGGCAACCAGCTCGGCGTAACCTTCCACCCCGAACTCGACGAAGACACCCGCCTCCACGAGCTCTTCCTCCAAATGTAGGCAGAAAACAAACGAGCGTGGATTTTCGGACGCATAGCAAATGAGAGTGGATAATCTCCCACTTTGAGCTTGAATGCAGACTCAAACCGGGAGATTATCCACTCTCATGCTATGTAGTCGTTTAAGAACGTCCCCAATGACTACCTTGGATCATGGCAATGCCGATGTTTTGGCACCGACAGCGAGCGCCCACCAGAGCGAACAAATTGGCATGAAAAGAGGACGGCATAGACCTTCTGGTCATGCCGTCCTCTTT
>CABUSL010000045.1 GCA_902494295.1 uncultured Collinsella sp. | reverse complement strand
TTGTTGTACTGGCTCGCCGGCGTCACAAACAGACCCATCGTATCGGCATTGCTACCCCCGAACGCCTTGGGAAGCTTTTCGCCCATGGTCTTGCACATCTCACTTGGAGTCACCGAAGGATCCGAGCCGCCAAGCGGGTAACTCAGATACGAATCGATCTGCACATGCTCACCGGCAACATCGGCGATATTGACCTTCTTGCCGGTCTCGTCGTTGTTGTCCGCCGACTTGCCCTTACGATCGCCGTGCCATGGATCGCCGTGCCATGCGGAGTACAAATCGACCGTACTATCGGCCAGCACCATTCGATCGGCCTCAGACGGATTGAAAGACTCTTTGTAGAAGTCGAGCGTATCGGGCGTGTAATAGACATACGTCTGTGACACGTCAACAGGGCTATAGCGCTCCAGGTTTTCGTTCATCACATTGGCAATCGACATACCGCACGTCACCGAGGTGATGGCCAAAAACAGGAGCATCGCGATGACGCCCATCGAAAAGCACACCGTGTTGACCTTGGCCGCAAGCTGGCGCACGGTAAACATGTTGAGGCCGCGCCAATACACGCCGCGCAGGCTCTGCAGCAGCTTGATGAGCATGCCCGAGAGTCCCCAGAACAGGGCAAAGGTGCCCACGGTAACCATAGCGGTCGTAATGCCAAACTGGTTCATGGCCTCTTGCAGCTTGCTGTCGGTCGCGGTTAGCGGGAACCCATCACGTAGCAGACGGTAATAGGCCACGCCCACAAGCACCACGCCCACGGCAAAGATGGCAATCGCAATCCAGGGGTTGCGCGTCTTGATGCTCTCGTTGCGACGCTCGGCACCCATAAGCTCGATGAGTTTGGTACGACGCACGGCGCGAAGGTTCAGCAGTAGCGTGAGCACAAACATTACGAGCATGCAGGCAAGGGTCAGGTTGAACGCATGCACCGAGAAAAAGAAGTGGAAATTGGCGATCTGTGTCTTAAAGAGCGAGGCCGTAAAGAACGTCATGAGCTGGGAGAGTCCCACGCCCAGCACAATGCCGGCGACAAAGGCCACGACCGAAACGATCACCGTCTCGAGCGCCATAATCGTGGCGACGCGCCCGCGCCCCATGCCGAGCACCTGGTACAGGCCAAACTCCTTCTTGCGGCGTTTCATGATGAAGTTATTGGCATACACCATCAAAAAGGCCATGACACCGGCCAAAAAGTACGTCAGGTCGCCGAGCATGCTGCCCATTACCTGCGCCAAGCCCTTTTCATCGATTCCGGCGATGTCGACCTGCATCGAGATGGTGTTAAAGGCGTAGAAAACCGTGACGCCCAGGGTGAGCGTCAAAAGGTAGACGAGGTAGTCGCGGCCGGCACGGCGGACGTTGCCCCAAGCGAGTTTACAGAGCAT
This sequence comes from uncultured Collinsella sp., assembly GCA_902494295.1. GTDB lineage: Bacteria > Actinomycetota > Coriobacteriia > Coriobacteriales > Coriobacteriaceae > Collinsella. The sequence goes on along the minus strand of CABUSL010000045.1, from coordinate 11,976 downwards.
CGGAGCCCTCACCGCCCATCATGGCAACGACCTCCATAATGCGGTCGAAGAACTCTCGGCGGTCGGTGTCGCCGCGGCGCAGCTCGGTGAAGATCTTGCCGTCGCGAATAAACAGCACACGGCTCGTGTAGCTGGCGGCAAAGCTGTCGTGCGTGACCATGAGCACCGTGGCGCGCAGGCGGCGATTGAGGGCCTCCAGGCTCTCGAGCAGCAGGCGGGCACTCTTGGAATCGAGGGCGCCGGTGGGCTCGTCGGCCATGATCATGGTGGGGTCGGTGACGAGCGCGCGAGCCGCGGCAACGCGCTGCTGCTGACCGCCGGACATCTGGTAGGGATACTTGTCGAGCACCTGGCTGATGGACAGGCGCGCTGCCACATCCTGCACGCGAGTCGAGATCTCTGCCGAGTTTGTGCGGGCGATGGTGAGCGGCAGGGCGATGTTCTCGCGTGCCGTGAGCGTATCGAGCAGGTTGGAGTCCTGGAAGATAAAGCCGAGCTCCTCGCGGCGGAACTGCGAAAGCTTAGCCTGCTTCATACGCGTCACGTCCTGGCCGTTGATGCGGATGGTGCCGCTCGTGGCGCTATCGATGGTCGAGACGCAGTTGAGCAACGTCGACTTGCCCGAGCCCGAAGCGCCCATGATGCCAACAAATTCACCGCGGTTGACGGTAAAGCTGACGTCGTTGAGCGCGCGGGTCACGTTGCCTAGCGCTCCGTATACCTTTTCGAGATGCGCGACCTCCAGTACCGGGGTCGCCATGTGCGTGGTTTGCATACCGAGTCCTTTCTTGCGATTAGTCTACGGCATCTATAGTCGCAAGAAGACGAGTCGGCTACCATCGATATGGCTTACGCTTGCCTTACCGTTGTGTAAGGTACGGGTAGCTACCCTGCCGCGTGTTGATGTTGAGAGAGGACTCCTGTTGAAGACTGTTCATGTTGCCGCTGGGATCATTCGCAAGGAAAGATCTGACGAGCTGCTTGCCGTGCAGCGCGGCTACGGCGACATGCAGGGACTTTGGGAGTTTCCCGGCGGCAAGCTCATGCGCGGCGAGACGCCCGAGGACGCCGTACGCCGCGAGCTCATGGAAGAGCTGCAGGTAAAAGTCACCAACCTGCGCGATTTCTATACCGTTGAGTATGACTACCCCGATTTTCACCTCTCCATGGAGTGCTACTACTGCTCGCTCTCCGATGAATCCGATGAGCCTCAGAAGCACGACCGCCAGCTCGATATCCGCTGGATTCCGCGCACCTCGCTTGCCACGGTTGAGTGGATGCCCGCCGACAAAGGGCTTATCGATGCTCTGATTGAGTTGAAGGAAGATCGGCTTGAGGCAAGCTCCGCCGATGACGCCAAGGCCAGCGCGGCCGACAAGCCTGCCGCCAAACCCAAGCGTGCACCTAAGCGCCGCAGCAAAAAACGCCCCAAGCCCGGCCTGCTCGACGGCATCGACACCTCGGACCTTTCCGCCGACGAGCGTGAGCTCGTGCGCCGTCGCGCCGCTATAAAAAAGTCCATGAAGGGCAACAAACGCGCCAACACCAAGCCCGAGCTGCTCGTTCGCCAGCGCCTACGCGCTGCGGGGCTCACAGGCTATCGCCTAGAATGGAAGGTCCCCGGCAAGCCCGACATCGCCTTCCCCGGCCGCAAGATCGCCATCTTCGTCAACGGCTGCTTTTGGCATCGCTGCCCTAAGTGCAATCCGAGCCAGCCCAAGCGCAATGTTGAGTTTTGGGAGGCAAAGTTCCGTCGCAACGTCGAACGCGATCGCGCCGCCGTGGCAGCGCTCACTCAAATGGGCTGGACGCCCATAACCATCTGGGAATGCGAACTCAAAAAGGACCGCATCGACGCCACCATGGAAAAGGTCATCGAGCAGGTGCGCGCCGCAGAGCCACAGCGCTAACAGCGAGCATTCACACGCTCCGCACGTCCGCGCCACATCCACGTCACAAACCTTAGAAAGCCCTTAAGCCCAAAACCTTTCAAGAGTGTTGCTCGATACCTCTGAACTGCAGTTTCATCGTAACACCAAACCAGGTTAAGCCTTTCTTTAGCGCTTCTTTGCAGCAGCCGCGGCATAATACTGCCAACGCACGGGACCTAGCAGCATACCCCGAGCGCAATCTATTGGTGGACATCGAGGAGGCCGCATAAGCATGCATTCTTCCAATGACGCAACACAGCAGCCATCCCTAAAATATGCAAACCTTTTCTCCTTCCCCCCGACACAGAGAAACAGTCTCCTCGACTCCCCCGCCACAAAAGCCAAACGCTCAACCGACCAGAGCCACAACTTGCGAGCATCCTTCGAAAAGCTCCAGGCAGCCCTAAACAAGTCATTCCCCAACCAAGCCCGGGCATACTAATCCCTCATCAACAAAGTAGCCCTAACGCTCCAATTTTCCGCCCAACGCCACAAGGGCGACGACCTCGAGCAGGTCACCTTGGGAGGGACGAGGGCTTAGTTCCCCAATCTTTCCGCAGGGGGCAAAAAGCCTCGCCGCACGAAGTGCGCAGCGAGGCTTTTTGCATGCCCGAGGACGATTGGGGAACTAAGCCCTCGTCCCTCTCCGGGATATGTAGCGAGTCGGAGTACCCTTGCTGTTACTCTGCTTTGCCCACAGAGTTGAGGTTGGTCATGCGGATCTTAACCAGCTCGGTAATCTCACGCATGCCCTCCTTGGCCGGCTTCTTGGGGTCGAAGCAGGCGGGGTTCTCGGCCATGTAGGCCATGAAACCCTTGGTGTAGGCCTGACGCAGCTCGGTGGCGTAGTTAACCTTGCAGATGCCGTTCTTCACAGCCTCGGCAACCTGCTCATCGGGCACACCGGAGGTGCCGTGCAGAACCAGCGGCACGTCGACGGCGTCGCGGATAGCCTTGACCACGGACTGCTCGATGTGCGGATCGCTCGTGTACACACCGTGGCTGGTGCCAACGCCAATTGCGAGGGAGGTGCAGCCGGTACGCTCGACGAACTCCTTGGCCTCGGCAGGATCGGTGTAGGGGCTCTCGCCCTCAACCGCGGGACCGTCGTCCTCCTTGCCGCCAACCTTACCGAGCTCGGCCTCGACGGGCACGCCCATGGCGCGGCCAGCGTCGGCGACGGACTTGGTCAGGGCGATGTTGTCCTCGAAGGACTCGTGCGAACCGTCGATCATGACAGAGGTGTAGCCCGTGCGGAAAGCCTGCATGCAGCGGTCATAGCCGTCGCCGTGATCGAGGTGCAGGGCAACGGGCACGGAAGCGCGCTCGGCGGCAGCCTTGACCATGCCGTAGAAGTAGTCCAGACCAGCGGTCTTGATGGTGCCCGGGGTGGTCTGCATGATGACGGGGGACTTGGTCTCCTCGGCGGCAGCCAAAACGGCCATAACAAACTCGAGGTTCTCGACGTTGAACGCGCCAACGGCGTAATGACCGGCCTGAGCGTCCTTGAGCATCTTTTCGGTGGTAACAAGTGCCATGAGCGTTTGCTCCTCTCCCTCGCCCGCATCTGGACATCGGGCGTAGTTGTTCACAAGGCGTTTTACCTTGCGTTTTACTGCGCTCATTGTATGAAATTCAGCGGCTTTACACGCGCGAGATATTGAGCCCATGCAGGTCAATACAGTCGTTTTTGAAAAGTAAACGGAAGGAATTTGAGCCAAGTGGACATGTTCGATATTGAATTATGGGCGTTCAGCGTCTTTCTTTTATAGAAAAGATAAGTAATCGAAAGGTGTTTTCTTACTCAAAAAGAAAATGAACGAAAATAGAGTCAACACAATTCCTGCAAATTTAGCCGAGAATGGAGCAAGCATGGCCCAAGCCACCAACCGTGCCTTTGCCGACGAACGCCGTACCGCCATTATGGAAATGCTCGATCATAATGCCTCGGTGCAGGTAGCAGAAATCGCCCAGACCTTTGGCGTGTCCTCCGTCACCGCCCGCGCCGACCTTGACGCGCTCGCCGAAGCAGGCAAGCTGCGCCGCACACACGGTGGTGCCGTATCGCTCCACAAACGCCTAACCGTTTCCACGCAGGATCGCCGCATCAATGTCAACGTCGCCGCCAAGCAGGCCATCGCGCAAAGCGCCATCGAGCTCGTCAATGACGGCGACACGCTGCTCGTCGACTCGGGCACCACGGCGCTCGAGTTCGTCCGGCTCCTCGATCAGCGCGACGGTATCACCGTCATCACGGCCGACATTACCATTGCCGATTACATCGACGAGAGCATGCCCTCAGTCGATGTCGTCATGCTGGGCGGGGCGCTGCGCAAAGGCCATCGTTATTTGTACGGACCGCTCACTATGCAGGCGCTCCAAATGGTCCATGCCGATCTGGCCGTCATGTGCCCCGGCGCCTTTGTCTCCAGCTGCGGCTTTACGACCGACTTTCCCCAGATGGCCGAGACCAAAACGGCTATGATCGCCGCGGCCCATCAAAGCGTCGCCCTCATGGACGCCAGCAAGGTTAACGGACGCGGCATGTACCGCTTTGCCGAGCTGACCGATGTCGACACCATCGTGATGGACCGTGACCCCGATCATGCCGTCGCCACCTCAATCGCCGAGATCGTCGACAACGCCCGCCCAAATCTCCTCATCGCCGGCGTTTAAACAAAAACCACCACAAAGGTCTCCTTTGTGGTGGTTGAGCATCAGAAGTGAATGTGTCGCTACTTGGACAGCTCGTCGGCAAGGGCCTCGATCTGAGCGCGCGAGGCGTCGTTGAGCGAGCCCAGCACGGTCACCTTGTTCTGCGTCAGGGTGATGTCCTTCATGCCCTCGAGCTCCTTGGTCATAACCTTGGCAGCGGTGGGCGCCCAGGAGCCGGCCTCGACGAGTGCCACCGTACGGTTCTGATAGGCGTGCTCGGCAAGCGTATGGATAAAGGTGCTCACGAACGGGAAGATCTCGCCCTGATAGGTAATGGAAGCGAGCACCAGACGGTCATAGCGGAACGCATCCTCAACGGCCTCGGCCATATCATCCCGAGCCAGGTCAAAGACGGAAACCTTCTGGCCGCGGGCCTCGAGCGCAGAAGCGAGTTCCTCAACAGCAGCCTTCAGATGGCCATACACACTCGCATAGGCGATCGTGATGCCCTCATCCTCGGGCTGATAGCTCGACCAGGTGTTATAGGTGTCGAGGTAATAGCCCAGATTCTCGGTAAGAACAGGACCGTGGAGCGGGCAGATGATCTGGATGTCCAGATCGGCGGCCTTCTTGAGCACGGCCTGCACAAACTTGCCGAACTTGCCCACGATGCCAAAGTAGTAACGGCGCGCTTCGCAAGCCCAGCCCTCGGGATCCTCGATGTCGTTGGCGCCAAACTTGCCAAAGCCGTCGGCACTAAAGAGCACCTTGTCGGTGGCCTCGTAGGAGAAGAGCACCTCGGGCCAGTGAACATTGGGGGCACCGACAAAGGTTAGGCTGTGGCCGCCCAGGTCGAGCACGTCGCCATCTTTGACGACCATCTTGCGCTCGGAGAAGTCGGTGCCAAAGTAGTTGACCATCATGCGGAAAGCACCCATGCTTGCCACAATCTGCGCCTGGGGATAGCGCTCCATAAAGGCGGCGATACCGGCGGAATGATCGGGCTCCATGTGATGGACGACCAGGTAGTCGGGCGTACGGCCATCGAGCGCGGCCTCGAGGTTGCCGAGCCACTCGTCGACAAAGCCAGCGTCGACCGAATCGGCGACAGCAATTTTATCGCCCAAGATAACATAGCTGTTGTATGCCATGCCGTTCTCGGACACGTCGTACTGGCCCTCGAACAGGTCAATGTCGTGATCGTTGACGCCAATGTAGCGGATATCCTTGGTGATCTCCATCAGGCAAAGCCTCCTAGATAGACAAAAGAACCCGTCTATCATAACACTCGCCTTTAGAGCCACAGCTATCTACCGGCATCCTTATCGATTGTTATTGATGCGGAATATACCGCTTTTGACCTGCAAAAACTATGCGCGAGGCTCTGCCGTGCTATGTCGAACGATGAGCTGACCGGGGATGCGAATGGCGACGGTTTTGTCCGTTGCCCCCGCCTTGGGAACCGCGTGCTCGAATACCTCGCGCCCACGCTGATGCAAATCGAATCGGACAGTCGTGAGCTCGTTATGTGCGACAAAGTCGTCGAGCGAGTCATCAACGCCCACCACGCTCACGTCCTCGGGCACGCGCAAGCCGCTATCGCGCAGCGCTGCAATGGCGCCATTTGCCATCTGATCGTTTGCCGCATAGATCGCCGTCATGGTGCGATCGTGTTCGGCCAGGTACCTACCGGCCTCGTAACCGCTGTTGGCAGACCAGTCGCCCTCAAGCGGCTCTACCGGCTCGATGTGCTTACGCTCGAGCGCATCCTGCCAACCGGCGCGACGGAACTGCTCGTCGACCGAAAAGGACGGGCCGCCGATATAACGAATCTGCTCATGTCCCAGCTCAAACAGATGATCCATGAGCAACAGCGAGCAGCCGTAATGATCGGAGTCAACCGTAGTCACCCGCGGGTGCGCATACATGGTAACGATGACCGTGCCAATACCCGGCAACGGATCGAACGTCTCAAAATCGGGAGCCATACGGCTCATGCCGATAATGATGCCGTCCACGGGCAGCGCGGCCATACGATGTGTTGCCTCGGCAAGAGAGAATTCCTCGGTCTTGGACATCTCGACCAGTGTGATGGCGCAATTATGCTCGCGAGCAGCGCTGGCGATGCCGTCGATCATTGAGAGGTTGCCAAACTTGGTGACATCGTTGACGCACAGGCCGACCGAATGGTAACGGCCGTCACGCAACGAACGGCCGGCATAGCTCGGACGGAAGCCGAGCTCTTGCATAGCGGCTTGCACGCGCTGGCGCGTCTGTTCGTTAACGTTGGGCAATCCGTTGGCAACGCGCGAAACCGTCTGTTGCGAAACACCGGCAGCGCGGGCAACGTCGGCCATGGATACCGGACGCGTACCCGTATCGTTGGAAGGGCGCCTTGCCACAAAATCACCTTCGCTCTCGCAGGATCTGAATAGTGCGAATGTCGGCCCGGGCAGAAACACACCCCGCGCCGAAGTCCGCTATCGTCGGACGCATGTTAACGTACTCTACTTTTTCTATCAGCGGTTCTTTTGCTCCATATGTCCATACGGCCACACCGTTCACGGCTGAATTTCTACCGATTACCAGATTCTCAAAAAGTGACAAGCGATGTGTTATGAGTACGTTAACATAGCCCGTAACGTGCGGTATCGTGAACACTTGGTTCATGCCGCTTCAAGTTGTTAACGTACTCATAACGACGCAAAACTCACCCGTGCGCGCCAAGGAAAGGACTTCCATGACCACCCCCGACGAAAAGACACTCGCCACGCTCACCAAGCTGTTTGAGGAGGAGTTTGGCCCCATCGGCGACCGCCAGGTGCTCTATGTGCACGCGCCCGGCCGTTCCGAGATCAGCGGCAACCACACCGACCACGAGGGCGGCCACGTCATCGCCGGCTCGCTCGATGTCGCCGTCGACGGCATCGCCGTGGCAACCGACTCCAACAAGATTCGCGTCGCCGACGAGGGCTATCCTACGTTTGAGATCACGCTCGACACGCTAGACGTTCAGGAGTCCGAGAAGGGCACGTCCGCGAGCCTCGTCCGCGGCATGGCCCACGAAATCGCTGCTCTGGGCGTTGAGCCCCAGGGCTTCGACTTCGCCTTCACCTGCTCTGTCCCCTCGGGTGGTGGCCTTTCGAGCTCCGCCGCCGTCGAGGCCGCGTACGGTCGCGCCATGGAGACGCTCTGGGGCGCACCCGCCATTGAGCCCGTCGCACTCGCCCAGATGAGCCAGCGCACCGAGAACAACTACTATGGCAAGCCCTGCGGTCTGATGGACCAGGCCGCCGTTTGCCTGGGCGGCCTTGCCTACATGGACTTTGAGGACCAGTCTCAACCTAAAACCCAGAAGCTCGAGCTCAACTTTGAGGATCACGGCTACGCGCTCGTGCTCGTTAAGGTTGGCGCCGACCATGTGGCAGCTACCGACGACTACGCCGCCGTTCCGCGCGAGATGCAGGACGTCGCCGCCGAGTTTGGCAAGGCACGCCTGTGCGAGGTAAACGTGGCGGACTTTGACGCCAAACTCCCCGAGCTGCGCGCCAAGCTGGGCGACCGTGCCTGCCTGCGCGCCGTTCACTACTGGTACGAGAACGGCCTGGTCGATAAGCGCTGGGCAGCGCTCAACGCCGGCGACATCGACCAGTTCCTAGTCCTGACGCGCGAGTCCGGCGCCAGCTCTGCCATGTACCTGCAGAATGTCGTTGCCAAGCTGGGCTCCGAGCAGCCCTCCATGTATGCCCTGGCGCTGGCCGAGCATGTGCTCGACGGTCGCGGCGCCGTCCGCATCCACGGCGGCGGCTTTGGCGGCACCATTCAGGCCTTCGTGCCGCTCAATCTGGTCGACACCTTCATTGCCAAGATGAACGGCTGGCTGGGCGAGGGCTCTGCCCGTCACTACGCAATTTCTGACAAGGGGGCTTACGCGGCATGGCTGTAATGGCTGATGTGCGCGAGGCCGCGCAGGGCCTGATTGAGTACGCTATCCACCGATCGATGATCGGACAGGACGACCGCATCTGGGCCTACAACACCATTCTGGAGTGCATCGGCACTACGGGTCCCGCGCTCGACATGACCTGGGCGCTGCAGAACGAGAAGCTCTCGCTCTTGCACCCTGATACGCTCCCCGATTTTGACCTGGAGGGCACGCTTGCCGCGCTTTCCGAGGTCGCCGTTGCCAGCGGTGCCGCCGAGGACACGGCATCGGGCCGCGACCGCATCGCCATGCGCATCATGGGCGCGCTGATGCCGAGACCTTCGGTTGTAAACGAGGAATTCAACGGCCGCATGGGCGTCAACGAGCCCCGCGCCGCGACCGACTGGTTCTACGGTCTGTGCTGCGACGCCGGCTACGTGCGCCGTGCCGCCATCGCGCGCAACATCAAATGGCGCACCCCCACCAACTGGGGCGACCTGGAGATCACCATCAACCTGTCGAAGCCCGAGAAGGACCCGCGCGACATTGCCGCAGCCGGCGCCGCAAAGAACACGGGCGAGAAGTATCCCGCCTGCCAGCTGTGCATCGAGAACGAGGGCTATCCCGGACGCTCCGCCGCAGCCGACGGCGGCGCCCATCCCGCCCGCCAGAACCTACGCGTTATCCCCATTCAGCTCAACGACGAGCGCTGGGGCTTCCAGTACAGCCCGTACGCATACTTTAACGAGCACTGCATTGCTATGAGCTCCGAGCATCGCCCGATGCACGTCGACCGCAAGGGGCTGACCTGCCTGCTCGATTTTGTGGACCTGTTCCCGCACTACTTTATTGGCTCCAACGCCGACCTGCCCATCGTGGGCGGCTCGATCTTGTCGCACGACCACTTCCAGGGCGGCGCGCACGAGTTCCCCATGATGCATGCCGCCGAGGTCTCGCAGTTTAGCGTGCCCGGCTTTGACCAGGTCAGCGGCACCGTGTTGCAGTGGCCGCTTTCGGTGCTGCGACTGCGCTCGCACGACCGCACCCAGCTGCTCGATGCTGCCGAGAAGATTATCCTCGCCTGGCGCGAGTGGACCGACGAGTCCGTGGGCGTTATCGCACACACAGCCGACGGCGTAGCGCACAACACCGTAACGCCCGTCATCCGCCGCGTCGGCTCCCGCGGCAACGCCGGCGGCGAAATCTACGAGGCCTACCTGGCGCTTCGCTGCAATATCACGACCGACGAGCATCCGCTGGGCGTTTTCCACCCGCATGCCGAGTACCATCACATTAAGAAGGAGAACATCGGCCTGATCGAGGTCATGGGCCTGGCCATTCTGCCGCCGCGCTTGGTTCCCGAGCTCGGCGCTGTCCGCGAGCACCTGCTGGCGGCCAAGGCCGATGCCAGCTACGACCTTGCCGGTGCACTCGAGGGCGATGATCTATGCCGCAGCCACGCCGCATGGGCCGAGGATGTCTATGCCCGCCGCGCCAACGAGCTTACGGCAGACAACGCCATCGATATCCTGCACGAGGAGGTCGGCGTGGTGTTTGGCCACGTGCTCGACAACGCCGGCGTCTTTAAGTGGGACGAGGCAGGACGTGCCGCCCAGCAGCGCTTTATCGACTCGCTGTAGAGCACAGACCCGGACGCTCAACGGCAGCCCCCACGACATAGCCACCTACACGACCACGGCGCCCGCCGGCAACATCGCCGACGGGCGCCGTTTTCTGATGCAAGGGTAGCTAATTTGCATCAAAACAAGGAGTGTTCCAAACTGCCGGCAGAGAAGGAACGTCCCCAGGTGCCGACCTAAACACCCACATTATTCGATGGAAAAACGTGGTTGCCTCACACATTATTCGATGGAAAAGCGTGGTTTACTCCCACATTTTTCGATGGAAAGACCGAAACGGTCTTATACTAACCATGATCGTTAGGAGGCAGTATGCAGCGACAGCTAATGGACGAACTCATCGCTTGGAAATCTAGGGCAAACCGCAAGCCCCTCCTGCTTAAGGGGGCCCGCCAGACGGGAAAAACCTGGCTTCTCAACGAATTCGCAGGCCAGCAGTATCAAAACGTCATCCGTTTTGACTTTATGCTCGAACCGGGCGCACGTTCGCTGTTCGACGGAAGCCTTGACCCCAAACGCATCATCTCCCAGATAGAGCTCCTACGCGGCCAGACCATAACGCCGACAGACACGCTCATCATCTTCGACGAAATCCAAGAGGCACCGCGTGGCATCACCTCGCTCAAATACTTCAACGAGCTGGCGCCGGAATACCATATCGTGGCAGCCGGCTCCTATATGGGGCTCGCGCTCCGACGCGAAAACGAGTCGTTCCCCGTCGGCAAGATTGACCAGCTCACCATGCGCCCCATGGGGTTTGTCGAGTTCGTTCGTGCCGTCGATGGCAATCCGCTCGCAGATGCCATCCTTGCCGCAGACATTGACCTGCTGGCAAACGTTTCTGAAAAGCTCGAGCGCCTGCTCAAGGAATACCTCGTTGTCGGTGGCATGCCGGAAGTTGTCTCCGCTTTCGCCGCCTCCCACGATTTCATCGAAGCCCGCAGGCTTCAGCAGCAAATCATCGAAGCTTATGAATCCGATTTTGGCAAGCATGCGCCAGCCCGCATCGTCGAGCGCATGAGGCTGGTTTGGAAATCCCTTCCCGGCCAGCTCGCAAAGGAAAACAAGAAGTTCGTCTACGGCGCGCTTCGTCCCGGGGCGCGCGCACGCGATTTTGAGGAAAGCCTCCAGTGGCTCATGGACTATGGAATCGTTCATAAGGTACCACGTGTTTCCGCCCTAAGAGCACCGCTCACAAGCTACGAGGATCTCTCGGGCTTCAAGCTGTTCTGCATCGACACCGGCATCCTCGGAGCACTCTCCGGCCTCACGCCAGCCATTGTTCTGAACGGGCCCGCTGTTTTTACGGAGTTCAAAGGCTCGCTGACCGAGCAATACGTCGCACAGGAGCTTTTGCTCCAAGGCAATACTCCCGCGTATTGGTCATCCTCCTCCGGCAATGCAGAGACTGACTTTGCCGTCGACCATGCGGGGACCGTGCTTCCGCTCGAGGTCAAGGCGGCAGAGAATCTCAAAGCAAAGAGCCTGAGGATTGCCTGCGAGAAGTTCAAGCTCGAGCGCTGCGTGAGAACATCGTTAGCGGCATATAGAGACGAAGGCACGCTCGTCAATATTCCGCTCTGGGAGATTGGGCAAATCGACAAGCTGGCATAGGCGCTGTGGAGGGGGTGCCCCGTAAGGAGTGTCCCAAACTGCCGGCAAAAAAGGAACGTCTCTATCTGCCGCATTCCCGAAGCAAGGCAACGCCGATGTTTTGGCCACGACAGCGAAAGCCCGCCAAAGCGAGCAAGGTGCCTTGAAGCGAGGCGGCATTGACCTTCTGGTCATGCCGCCGAAGCTGAAAGGCAGATTGCCGCTCTGGCGG
>CABUSL010000044.1 GCA_902494295.1 uncultured Collinsella sp. | reverse complement strand
GAGGTCAGGGCGACCATCGTCGGGTAGAGGAGCGCCACGCCGATTGCCACGCCGGTGAACTCGTTCATGCGGAACTTGCGCGCGGCACTGAACGCCAGGGCGACGGGGAGGAAGTAGAAGAAGCCGTCAGCCACGGTGTAGAGCAGCGTGTAGAGGCCGTCGTTTGCAAAGGCCGGGACGAAGTAGGTGATGAGGGCAAGCAGTCCCTTCATGATGCCTGCGGCGGCAAGCGGTCCCAGGATGGGCTGGAAGATGCCAGAGATGAGGTCGATGACGACGGAGGCAACGGTCTTATCGCCCTGGGGCTCGTCGTCGGCGCTTGCGCCGCCCGAGAAGTTGCCGGCCTCCAGGACCGCGTCGTAGACGTCCTCGACGATGTTACCCACGACCACCTGGTACTGGCCGTTGGCCTGGATGACCTGGATGACGCCCTTGAGGGCCTCGATCTTGGCCGTGTTGGCGCGGGACTCGTCCTTGAGCTTGAAGCGCACGCGCGTGATGCAGTGCGCGACGCTGGCGACGTTCTCGGCGCCGCCTACGTTCTCGAGTATGGATCTGGCCAGGTCGTCGTATTTTTCAGCCATTATTTTCTCCTTAGTGATATTGCCCGGGCGGCTAGCCTAGGTCGCTTCCGTTGGTGGCGATGGCCTGTTGGTACCAGTAGAAGCTCTTCTTGCGCCTGCGCTCGAGCGTGCCGTTGCCCAGGTTGTCGCGGTCCACGTAGATGAAGCCGTAGCGCTTCTCCATCTCGCCGGAGCCCGCGCTCACGAGGTCGATCGGCCCCCAGGTGGTGTAGCCGAGCATCTCGACGCCGTCCTGCTCGATGGCGTCGCGCATGGCCTCGATGTGCTCGCGCAGGTAGGCGATACGGTAGTCGTCCTCGATCGTGCCGTCGGGAAGCACTTCGTCATAGGCGCCGAGGCCGTTCTCCACCACAAAGAGCGGCTTCTGGTAGCGGTCCCAGAGGTCGTTGATCGTGATGCGGAATCCCAGCGGGTCGATGACCCAGCCCCAGTCGCTCGTGCGCACGTAGGGGTTCTCCACGCCGGCGAAGGCGTTGCCCTCGGCGACGCCGCCCACGGAATCGGGGTCGCCCGCGGTGCAGCGCGAGGAGTAGTAGCTAAACGAGATGAAGTCGACGGTGTTCTCCGCAAGGATGCACTCGTCCTCGGCGGTCATGCCCACGTCGATACCCTCGCGCTCGAGCATCTTGAGCGCGTAGCCGGGGTAGCGCCCGCGCGCCTGCACGTCCACGAAGAAGAGGTCCTCCTGGTTCTTGACCTGCGCCGCGCGGACGTCCTCGGGGCGGCAGGAGTAGGGGTAGTAGCTTCCCGCGGCGAGCATGCAGCCCACCTTGTTCTCCGGGTCGACCTCGTGGGCGATCTTGGTGGCCCAGGCGCTCGCCACGAGCTCGTTGTGCGCGGCGCGGTACTCGGCCTCGCGGGCATTCTCCCCGGGCTCGAGGACGATGCCGGCACCCATGAAGGGACGGTGCAAGATCATGTTCATCTCGTTGAACGTGATCCACCAGTGCACAAGGCCGCGGTAGCGGTTGAAGAGCACCGTCACGAGCCGCTTGTAGAGCTCGATGAGGGTGCGGTTTCGCCAGGCGCCGTACTTCTTGACGAGATGGATGGGGCAGTCGAAGTGCGTGATGGTCACGAGGGGCTCGATCCCGTGCTCGCGGCAGCAGCGGAACACGTCCTCGTAGAAGGCGAGCCCGGCCTCGTTGGGCTCCTCCTCGTCGCCATTGGGGAAGATGCGGCTCCAGGCGATGGAGAGGCGAAAGACCTTAAAGCCCATCTCCGCGAAGAGGGCTATGTCCTCGCGGTAGTGGTGGTAGAAGTCGATGCCCGTCTGGGCCGGGTAGTAGTACCCGGGCTCGAAGTCGAGCATGCGCCTCAGGCCGCGACTTACGTCGTTGCGCTCCGACCCGTGTGGGATGACGTCGACGTTGGCAAGGCCGCGGCCGCCCTCGTCATAACCTCCCTCGCATTGGTTGGCGGCGGTGGCTCCTCCCCAAAGGAACCCTTTTGGAAATGGCATGGTGCCTCCTTCTCTCTGGCGCCCCCATCTCTGCGGGGGACGCTTTATAACGTCCTTGCGGCCTCGCGCGCCGGGCCCGTGGCCCTTTCCCTGATGCGCGCGGGCCGCCTGTGAAGGGATGACTAGCTGACGGCTTGTCCTGCGGCGGCGCGACGTGCCTCCTGGCCTCCAAGCAGGGAGGGGACCTGTGCCAGGCACACGCCGGCGAGGATGATGGCGACGCCCAGCCACTCGACGACGCCGAGCGGCTCGCCGAGGACGATCATGGCGATGAGCAGGCCGGCGGGGAGTTCCGCGGCGGCCATGACAGTGGAGAGGCCTGCGGGCAGGTGCGGAGAGCCCATGCCGAAGAGCAGGACCGGGCAGAGCATGCCAAAGAAGCCGGCGATGACGGCAAAGGGCAGGATGCCCTGGGTGAGGACGCCCGAGACGACGTAATCCGGGCACACCGTGAGCGACATGACCACGGAGCCCGCGCATACGATGACGCCACGCTGCTCGGACGAGCAGGGGGCCTCGACCTTGCCGGATAGGGTGACAAAGAGGGAGCAGGACACGGCCGCCCCCAGCGCGCAGAGCAGGGCCACGGGGTCGTACCCGGTGATGCCGGTCTTGTAGACGCCGCTGGCGAACACCGTTCCGAAGACGATGACCAGGGCGGAGGCCACTTGGAGGAGCCTCGGCGGCCGGCGCGTCATGACGGTCTGCCACACGAGCCCCAGCCACGTGAACTGGAAGAGGAGCGTGAGCGCCACCGGGGCGGGCAGCACGCTCATGGCGTAGCAGTAGAGGATTGAGGTGAGGCAGGTGAGGGCTCCCAGGCCCATGAGCTTGAGGGCGAGCTTCCAGCCCACGCGCTGCCAGCGGTGCCCGAGTGCGTGCCCTGCGAGCGTGGCGAGGGCGAAGAAGAGGCAGCCGAACCACGCCTGGCTCGCCACCACCTGTGCCGAGGTGAAGCCCGCGGCGTAGGCGAGCTTGTAGGTCGTGGCCATCGCGCCGTAGCAGGCGCCGCCCGCAAAGACCTGGAGCGCCGCCTTGGCCTGTCCCGCGCCCGTGACTCCTGCCCCGGCGGTCTGTTGCTTGATTGTGTTTGTTCCTGCCATTAGGCTCCCTTCCGTCTGCTGTCTTGCAGACGCACATCTCGTGCGTCTGTTCCCTGCAGTCGGAAGGTGGGCTCGTGCGGTCTTCTGGCAGTGCATGTGGTACCTGCTGCCAAGACGAAAAAAGCCACGCAACCGACTGCTCGGTTGCGTGGCAAAAAGGTGGCTAGCGCCCAGAAAAGTCCACGCGTTTTTAGACTGGGACAAAGTACTACAACAGGTGAGATTCCGTCAAGAAAAACCGAGGAAAAAAGTGAGCCTCTGCCCGCCGCACCTGTGGCGGTCGTTCCCCGAACGGGGCGGTGCCGTTAGGGGACTGTCTCGATCTGTAACAGTTGCGGCTAGTTTTGGTCGATGGATGTTACAGATTGAGATTGTTGAGGATGGGTGAGGGTAGCTAATTCGGACGGGGCTATTTTAAACATTGGGAAATCGAGCGTGGTAAGCGGAGGTCTTCGGGGTATAAGACGGCTAATTGTATGCCGCCTATGAAAGGAACCCTCATGCCCAGCGTTGCCGTTCTCGCCGCCGATGGCTTTGAAACTATTGAATGCTTGACCATGGTCGATGTCATGCGTCGCGGCGGCGTGCGTGCCACGCTCGTCTCGATCATGCCCACGCGTGAGGTCGTAAGCTCGCTGCAGATCCCCGTGACCTGCGATGCGCTCTTTGATGAGATCGACTTTGACGAATACGACTGTGTCGTGCTGCCCGGCGGCCTACCCGGTGCTACCAACCTGCGCGCCGATCAGCGCGTCTGCGACGTGGTCCGCGAGTTCGCCGCAACCAAGCACGTCGCCGCCATCTGCGCCGCCCCGTTTATCCTGGGCGAGCTCGACCTACTCGAGGGGCGCCACGCCACGTGCTTCCCTGGCTTTGAGAAAAGCTTCCCCGAAGGCGCCTATACCGGCGAGAAGGTCACGCAAGACGGCAACATCATCACTGCCAGCGGCATGGCCCAGTCGCTCCCCTTTGCGCTTGAGCTGCTGCGCACGCTCGCCGGCGACAAGGCCGTCGAGAAGGTCGCCGAGGGCATTCAGCTATGATTTTGGCTTCGCAATCACCGCGCCGCATCGAGTTGATGCGCGAGGCGGGCTATGACATTCGCATCATTCCTGCCGATATCGACGAAACGCCGTTTGATGGCGAGGCCCCGCTTACGCTCGTTGAACGCTTAGCACGCGCCAAAGCCGCCGCCGTTGCCGCTGAGCATGCCGAGCCCAATGAGCTGACGGTCGCAGCCGACACCATCGTCACCTTTGACGGCAAGATTCTGGGCAAGCCGGCAACCGAGGACGAGGCGCACACCATGCTCCGTGAGCTTTCGGGCCGCACGCACCAGGTTGCAACCGGCGTCTGCATCGTTAAGGCAGGCGACACGGCCGCCCCGCATGCCGCCGAGAGCCTGTCCTTTGTCGATGTGACCGACGTGACGTTCTACGAGCTCACCGACGAGCAGATCAAGCACTACGTCGCCTCGGGTGAGCCCATGGACAAGGCCGGCGCCTACGGCATTCAGGGCACAGGAGGACGCATGCTCGTGCACGATATTTCGGGCGACTTCTATAACGTGGTGGGCCTACCCATCGCCCGCGTCGCGCGCGCGATTCAAAAACTCTCGTAATTGCATCTGGCGCTGGGTATCCCCCGGCGCCTACAATTTTGGCGTACCGTACGGATCCCGACCGGGCACAAGGCGCGGCGGAAAACCGATAGGAGTTAAACATGGATACACTGCTCGAGGCCATTGATGTCTGCGATGTCGATGGCTTTTGCTATGGCAACTATACGGACGAGGAGGCCGGCACCGGTTGCACCGTAATCGTGGCACCCGAGGGCGCCACCGGCGGCGTTGACGTTCGCGGCGGTGCTCCAGCATCGCGCGAAACCGACCTGCTGCGACCCGAGAACACCGTCGACAAGGTCCACGCCGTCTGCCTTTCGGGTGGATCGGCCTTTGGCCTCGAGGCTGCAAGCGGCGTCGCTCGCGAGCTTGAGAGCCGCGGCATCGGCCTTCCCGTCGGCCCCACGCAGGTGCCCATCGTGTGCTCCAGCTGTATCTTCGACCTCGCCTTTGGTAACCCCACCGTTCGCCCCGACATTGAGGCCGGCATCGCCGCCGTGCGCGAAGCACTCGACAACACCCCCACCACGCTCGAACAGGGCAACGTGGGTGCCGGCACGGGCGCTACCGTGGGTAAGCTCATGGGCCCCGCTACCTGCATGAAGGCCGGCCTTGGCGCTGCCGCCGTGGCGCTCGGCCCCATCAAGGTGGGCGCCGTGGTCTCGGTCAACGCCTGCGGCAACGTTGTCGACCCCTTCACCGGCGAGTGGGTCGCCGGTATGCGCGCCGCAGCCGATAGCAACCAGATCGTCGACATGGAACTCGCAGCCTTTGCTGCCGCCGGATCCATGCAGATGCCGCTCGACCGCACCAACACCACCATCAGCTGCATCGTCACCAACGTGGAGCTCACTAAGGCACAAGCCACCAAGGTCTCCCAGATGGCCGCAGACGCCTACGCACACGCCATCCGCCCCACACACACCACCAACGACGGCGACACCATCTACACCCTCGCCAGCGGCAAACTAGGCGCCCAGGCAAGCGCCGCCGTTCCCTTGGACCTGTTGGGCATGCTCGCAGTAAGGGCCCTGGAAACTGCCATCGTAAACGGGGCCAAAACCGCCAAAACCTCCCACGGCATCCCCGGCGCCGCGAAGTAGCCTAACCTGACCGGTTGCCCGGTGGGGCTTGGTTATGTTTGCTGCTCTACAGTCCTGGCTCGCACGAAGAGCACATTAAGTGCTCTTCGGCTCGTGCGGAACTCGCGACAAACATAACCAAGCCCCACCGGGCAACCTACCAACCAGATTCTTTTCAGCCCAGGCCCCTGTGTACCGCGCGTCTAAGATCTTCAATTTCAGGCAGCCTGACAATCGATTCTTATAGCAAAGGCCCCTTGGCCTTTAGTTTGATACAAGTTCCGCACGAGCCGGAAAGCACTTAATGTGCTTTCCGTGCGAGCAGGACTGTTCGCAGTAGCAAACTAAAGGCCAAGGGGCCCAGTCAACCTATCAGCAGCGATTACTCAGCAGCTAGTTGAATTTGAAGATCTTTGAGGCAAGACGGTATAGGCCGAGTGTGGTTTTGTCTCCGGCCCGTCCACGCAGATTGGTGAAGAACCCGACCACGCCGTAGCGGGCACGACGATACATGCGCTCGTCGTAGGCCTTCAAATCAATCCACAGCGTCTTTAGGCGCTCGTCGGCGCAATCTTCCTCGGAAAGCTTGGTGAGCACCGAGCAGATCGCCATCATCATGGTGAAGTAGCCCATCATGTACGAACGCAGACGCGACGACTCGACATCGCTGTACAGGTGATACGACTCCATCATGATACGCGTAACACGGAACTGCTGGTCCAGACGCTTGACCATCGTTGCCTCGTTGACGCTCTGACCTTCGCGACCGATAAAGTAGCGGTAGAGGTCGATGTCGGCGTAGTACATGGTCTTGCAACGCGGCAGCGGCACGTAGGCGTAGATGTTGTCCACATAGAACGTGTGCGGCGGCATGGGAAGGTTGGACTCGCGCAGCACATCCGTGCGATAGCACAGGCTGTGCATGAGTAGGTTCTGGTCCAGGCGGAAATGACCGATCTGATCCCAGGAAAAGATCTTTTTGCGCGGCAGGGCAAATTTGTAGCCAATAGCGGTATGCGTGCCCTCGTAAACCTTCTCGTACACGTAGTTCGAGATAAACAGGTCAACGCGCTGGTCGCGCTCCTCAAAGCCACGCAGAATCGACAGCATGGTCGAAAGGGCAGCGCCGTCAAGCCAGTCGTCCGAGTCGACAACCTTGTAGTAGGTGCCCTGCGCCTCGCGCAGACCCGAAAGGACGGCAATACCGTGACCGCCATTCTCCTGGTGCACCGCGCGGATGATTCCAGGATAACGGGCCTCCCACTCGTCGGCCTTGGCGGCCGTCTCGTCCTTGGAGCCGTCGTCCACCACGATAATCTCGATATCGGTGGCGTAATTGCTCCCCTCCAAGATGGAGGTGATGCAATGGTCCATGTCCTTGGCGGCGTTATACGAGGGAATACCGAATGTTATGACTTTATGCATGGCAGGCGATAATCTCATCCGAAAGATCGAGGGCGGAATTGGTCACGGCGTCCATATCGTAGTAACGATACTCGGCCAGACGACCCACCGGGTGGAAGTTCGTCAGGTTCTGGACGCGCTCAAGATAGCGCTCATAGAGCTCACGGTTCTCGGGCTCAAGAATGGCGTAGTACGGCGTCTCGCCCGAGCCGGGCGTATAGGCCTTGGAGTACTCTTTCATGATGGTGGTCTTGCCGGGCAGGACCTGACCGGTCATGTTCTTGAACTCGGTGATACGCGTGTAGTCCTCGCTCGTGGTGTAGTTGACGGTGCCCACGGGCTGGAACTGGTCCATATCGAGCATCTCGAACTTCATATCGAGCGTGCGGTACGGCAACGCACCCAAGTCGAGGTTGAACAGCTCATCGAGAGGACCGGTATAGACGATCTCGCCGCCGTAGACCTTGCCATCGATCTTGACGGTGGTCTCGTCGATCTCAAAGAGATCGCGGGCGTCCACGTCGCAGAACACGTCGATCAGGTCGTGGTCGAGCATGTGCTCAAAGAGCGCCGTGTAGCCCTCCTGCGGCATGCCCTGGAAGGGAGCTTGCGGGAAGTAGCGGTCATCATCGCCCACAAAGACGGGAACGCGGCCGGTGATCGAGGGGTCGATCTGATCGGGCGTCTGGCCCCACTGCTTCATGGTGTAATGCAAAAAGACGTTCTCGTAGACGTAATCGGCGACCTCGGCCAGGTCGGGGTCGTTCTTCTTACGCAGCTCCATAATGGGCACCTTGACATCCTTGCCAAAGGTCTCCACGAGCTTCTGATACAGCTCCTCGCCGCGCTCGTCACCAAAGGCGAGCTTGAGACTCGCATGGTTGAAGGGCACGGGCATAAGGGTACCGTTGATGTTGGCGAGCACCTTGTGCTGATAATCCGTCCACTTGGTAAAGCGCGACAGGAAATTGTGCACGCGCTCGTTAAAGGTGTGATAGATATGCGGACCGTACTCGTGGATCAGGATTCCGGCCTCGTCAGTGCAGTCATAGGCATTGCCCGCAATGTGGCTACGGCGCTCCAAAACGGCAACACGATAGCCGATGGTCTCGGCAAGACGGCGGGCGCAAACGGCACCGGCATATCCAGCACCGACGACAATCATGTCGTACGCGCCGGCGTTAAAGCCTTCAGGCAGGCCTGAGGTAATCTGCATCGATACTCCTTGTCAAAAGCCACGGGCTCGTTAGCTGGGCTTTTCTCGAACATTCTTCGAGACATATTTATCAGAGCGATTATAGCGCTAATGCGTCCTATAATGAGCTTGCCACACAAGGAAAGCTCAAGCACCGCGGCGAACATAATTGAAAGGTAAACCCGCTAGCAGCGGGTTTATTCGTGAACAGCCGGGTGCCTGGAGCTTAGCGAAACGCTTGTAAGGAGTAACATGAGCGATTTCCTAAACCGTATGAAGTCTGCCGCCAAGGCCGACCTTAAGACGATCGTCCTGCCCGAGGGCGAGGATCCGCGCACTATCGTCGCGGCCACCAAAATCATCGAGGAGGGCCTGGCAAAGATCGTCATCCTGGGCAACCCTGACGAGATCAACGTTCCCGGCGCCACCGTCATCGACCCGCGCAACGCCGAGAAGCACGAGGAGTACGCGCAGAAGTTTGCCGAGCTCCGCGCCAAGAAGGGCGTTACCATCGAGCAGGCTCGCGCCCAGGTGATGGACGCCACCTACTTT
Source organism: uncultured Collinsella sp. (assembly GCA_902494295.1). GTDB lineage: Bacteria > Actinomycetota > Coriobacteriia > Coriobacteriales > Coriobacteriaceae > Collinsella. Next base: position 4,601 of record CABUSL010000044.1, on the reverse strand, counting down.
GGCACCATGATGGTCAAGATGGGCGATGCCGACGGCCTGGTCTCCGGCGCCTGCCACTCCACCGCCGACACCCTGCGCCCCGCGCTTCAGATCCTCAAGACCGCCCCGGGCACCAAGCTGGTCTCGGCCTTCTTCGTGATGTGCACCGACACCCCGCAGTTCGGCACCGACGGCACGCTGATCTTCGCCGACTGCGGCCTCAACATCAACCCGTCCTCCGACGAGCTCTCCGAGATCGCCATCGCCTCCGCTCACTCCTGGTCCACCTTCATGGGCAACGTTGAGCCGCATGTGGCCATGCTCTCCTACTCCACCATGGGCTCCGCTGGCGGCGAGGTCGCCAAGAAGGTCCAGGAGGCCGTGAAGTTCTGCAAGGAGAAGGCTCCTGAGCTCGCCATCGACGGCGACCTGCAGCTCGATGCCGCTATCGTCCCCACCGTCGCCCAGCTCAAGGCTCCCGGCTCCTCCGTTGCCGGCAAGGCCAACGTGCTCGTGTTCCCCGACCTCGAGGCCGGCAACATCGGCTACAAACTGGTCCAGCGCTTCGCCGGCGCCGACGCTTACGGCCCCATCCTGCAGGGCATCGCCAAGCCGGTTAACGACCTTTCGCGCGGCTGCTCTGCCGACGACATCGTGGGTGTCGTGGCCATCACCGCCGTCCAGGCTCAGATGGCTGAGTAGCGTACATATCCCCTCGGGACTGAAATTTCCGCCTGCTAGTAAAAAGGCCTCCGGAGCTGTTGCTCTGGAGGCCTTTCGTTTACTTGCAAATGCGAGCGTTAGTTGTTCTTGGTCAGACGCTCGACGTCGTGGGCGATCATGTATTCCTCGTCGGTGGGGATGACCATGACCGTGACGGCGGAACCGGCGGCACTGATGACCTGCGGGCCGTTGCCCACGGCCTCGCGGTTCTTGTTGTTGTCGATGCGTACGCCCAGCCACTCAAAGCAGTCGCAGAAGGCCTTGCGGATCGACCAATCGTTCTCGCCGATGCCGGCGGTAAAGGTGATGGTGTCCACGCCCGCCATGGAAGCGATCATGGAACCGGCCTGCTGCATGGCCTTGTATGCGAACATATCGAAGGCGAGCAGGCAGCGCTCATCGCCCTCGGAGGCGCGCGTGCGGATGTCGCGGGCGTCGTTGGAGATGCCCGAGATGGCAAGCAGACCAGACTGCTTGTTCATCATGTCATCGACTTCCTGATAGCTGTAGCCGCCCTCGCGCTGGAGGTAGCACACGGTGGCCGGATCAATGGAACCACAGCGGGTACCCATCATCAGACCGTCAAGCGGCGTGAGGCCCATCGTGGTGTCGCGGCACACGCCGTCCTCGATAGCAGCGAGCGAAGCACCGTTACCCAAATGGCACGAAAGCAGACGGTGGCAGCGCGAACCCAGGATCTCCTTGGCCATCATCCACTCATAGCGGTGGCTCGTGCCGTGGGCGCCGTACTTGCGCACGTGGTACTTGTCGCACACGTCCTTGGGCAGCGCGTAGGTATAGGCGACCTCGGGCATGGTCATGTGGAACGAGGTGTCGAAGACCGCCACGTTGGGCAGCTCCGGATACTTCTCACGGCAATACTCAATCGCCGCGGCCTCGCCGTAGTTGTGCAGCGGGGCGAGCGGGGCCACCTCGAGAATCTTGGCCATAACTTCGTCGTCAACAACTGCGGAATCATCGAAGTGCCAGCCGCCCTGAACGATACGATGACCAATGCCATCAATCGTAAAGTCGGTCTTCTCGAGCTCCTCGAGCACGCGAGCGATAGCAGAGCGATGATCGGGGAAAGGGACCTCCTCGGTCTGCTTGGCGCCACCGTTCTCGGAGTGGCCAAAGATGCCCATGTCCGAACCGATACGTTCGCAGTTGCCCTTGGCGAAAACCTCGCGGGTATCGGTATCCAAAAGCTGATATTTAAGGCTTGAGCTGCCGGCGTTGACAACAAGTACGTTCATGAGACTCCTTTGCAGTGCAATACGGTCGACGCAGACCCCTTAAGGCGGCCGCATTTTAATAAGAAGTTATCATATCTTGATAAATAGCTATCAGCATATCGCCCAACGAGCGCAAAAGAGGGGCCGAACGGCGCTCGGTCGTCCAGCCCCTCCCCTCTTGCAATTACTTGCCGTTGACGATGCGCTCGACGTCGGAAGCGATCATGAACTCCTCGTCCGTGGGGATGACGAAGATCTTGACCTTGGAATCCTTGGCAGACAGGCACCAAGCGCCGTCACCACGCAGGGCGTTGCGGGCATGATCCATCTTGACGCCCATAAAGGCCAGACGGTCGGCAACGCCGGCACGAACGGCCGGAGCGTGCTCACCGATGCCAGCGGTGAAGACCAGCGTGTCCATGCCGCACATGGAAGTAGCCATCTCGGCGGCCTTGGCGGCAATCTTGTAGACAAACATGTCGAAGGCGAGCTGAGCATCGGGGTCACCAGCGGCGGCGAGCTCCTCGACGTTGCGGCAGTCGTTGGTCTTGCCGCCGGTCACAGCCAAAAGGCCGGACTTCTTGTTCATCATCTCGTCGACCTCGTCGAAGGTGTAGCCGCCCTCGCGCTGCAGGTAGCACACGGTAGCCGGGTCGATAGAGCCGCAGCGAGTGCCCATCATGACGCCGTCGAGCGGCGTCAAGCCCATGGTGGTGTCCATGCACTTGCCGTCCTCGATGGCGCACAGGGAAGCGCCGGAGCCGATGTGGCACACGACGACCTTGCGGGCCTCGCCGTTGGTCATCTCGGCGACCTTCTTGGAGATGTAACGGTAGCTGGTGCCGTGGGCGCCGTACTTACGGATGTGCAGCTTGTCGCAGACGTCCTTGGGCAGGGCGTAAGTCTTGGCGACCTCGGGCATGTTGAAGTGGAAAGCGGTGTCGTAGACCGTGACGTTGGGCAGGTCGGGATACTGCTCGAGGCAGTACTCGATAACGTTGGCCTCAGGGTTGTTGTGCAGCGGCGCCAGCGGGGCGACCTCGCGAATTTTGGCGAGAACGTCCTCGTCGACGAGGGAGGAGTCGCCAAAGTACCAACCGCCCTGAACGATACGGTGGCCAATGCCCTCGATCTTGACGCCGTTGGCCTCGAGGTCCTTCAGAACGACCTCGATGGCGACCTTGTGGTCGGGGAACTCGATGTTCTCGGTCACCTTCTTGGAACCGTTGGCAGCGTGGGTGAAGGTACCGCCGGTAAAGCAAACGCGCTCGCAGGAGCCCTTTGCGGACACCTTGTGGGACTTGGTATCGATGACCTGATACTTAAGGGTCGAAGATCCTGCGTTGACGACCAGAACGTTCATGTGTCTCCCTACTAACAGGCGGTGTGGCGCCGCCAGGTTACATACGCTTCAATAATAAACCCAAACGCCCTCGCGCTCGGGTTTATTGCGTTGATATATAAGTTATCGGTGCTTGAGCTTCCGTTTCACTGCAAGGAAAAAGCGCCCTCAGATGAGGTTCTCGCCCAGGTTCTTGCCACCGAGAACGTGCATGTGGAAGTGCATGACGGTCTGGCCAGCGTTGACGCCCTTGTTGGAGATGACGCGGAAGCCGTCCTCCAAGCCCTTGGCCTTGGTGACCTCCTGGATGGCGTGAGCCATGGCGCCCATGGTCTCGGCAGGCACGTTGTCGGCGATGTCACTGTAGTGCTTCTTGGGGATCACGAGCGTATGGACCGGCGCCTGGGGATTGAGGTCGTCGAAGGCGATGACCTGGTCGTCCTCATAGACAACGGTCGAGGGGATCTCGTGGTTGGCAATTTTGCAGAAGATGCAATCGCACATGGTTGGTTCCTTTCTCACAGACCAAGGTAATTATATTTGGTCGGGATGGTTAGAACGAGAGGTTGTCGTCGGTGTTGGCGGCTTCGCCGTCGGCGAGCACGTCGTTGCCGTCGACGTCCTTAAGAAGCACCGAGACCTTCTGCTCGGCATCGGACAGGCGGGTGCGTAGGCTCTTGAGGAGCTCGACGCCGCGGGTATAGCTCTCGAGCGACTCCTCGAGCTCCATATCGCCCGACTCCAAGCTGCGGATGATGAGCTCCAGCTCCTGCGAAGCCTGCTTGTACGTAAGCTGCTCGACCGGGGTCTTCTCTGCCATATCTGTTTCCTTTCCTAAAGGTTTATCGCTATGAAACGCGGCCTACTCGACCGTATCGACCGTTGCCGCCACGTTGCCGTCTGCCATGCGCACGCGAATGGCGTCGCCGGGCTTAAAGGTCTTGGCGCTCGTAGCCACACCATCATCGCTGTACGCGATGGAGTAACCGCGGGCAAGTACCTTAAGCGGCGACAGGGCATCGAGCGACGCGGCGGCTCGGCCCAGGTCGGACGCGGGTTTGCTGAGCATCGTACGTCCCTGATGCTCCAGACGGGAACTCGCAAGCGTGAGCGCATGGCGTTTGCCATCGAGCCCCGAGGTGCTTGCAACCAGGCGCTCGGGCAGGCGCTCAAAGTTGGAGCGGAATGTCCCGACCGAGCGTACTATGGCGCCCGACAGGCGATCGGCAGTCAGCGCAAGCTCCGACTCGCGACGCTCGACCATAAATGTGGGGTCGTTGAGGCACGGGCGACACGCAGTGGCATCGAGCGCATCACCCAAG
>CABUSL010000043.1 GCA_902494295.1 uncultured Collinsella sp. | reverse complement strand
CGCAAACGTGTGCGGGACCCCTTTCGTTTTACTGTTCGGTTAATGCTGCGGATCGTTTTGGAAGGCTTGCGAGCATAGTGGTCCCGTTCTCGGAACTTGCTTCGACCTCTACAGCGCCACCGTGAAGCGCTGCAATCTCCCAAACGAGCGCGAGTCCGAGTCCTGCGCCGCCGTATGCCCTGCTGCGGGATTTATCCAGGCGAAAGAACGGTTGGAAGATGCTCTCACGGTACTGCTTGGGTATTCCCGGGCCCTGGTCCTCGACTCGCAGGAACACGTGGCTGTCGTTGTCGCAGATGGAGACGTTGACAGTCGAGCCGGAGCGGCTGTAGCGGATAGCGTTTTCGACCAGGTTGAACACCAGCCGGTACAGCAGCGTGTCGCTCCCGATTACTAAAGCGTCTCCAGCACAATTGAGGGCTATGCCTTTATTTTCGGCAAGTGGTGCAAGATCGGTGAGGATCTCTTCGGACAGGGGACCGAGTTCAACATCGTCCTCGCAAGGAACGCTGCGGAGCTCACTCATCTCGAGCAATACCTTGGTCATTCGAGACATGCGCTCGGTTTGTTCTTGTAACAGGCCGAGCAGCTCGGCTGTTTCGGGTTGCAAACCGGAGTGCTCGGAGATGAATAGTTCAATCTGTGCTTGCATAAGGGCGAGCGGGGTGCGCAGCTCGTGTGCGGCGTTGCCGGTAAACTGACGCTGTGCAGAGAACCCTTCGCCAAGACGGGCGATCATGTCGTTGAAAGAGGCGCTGCATCGTTGTAGCTCGGTGGGCACATCTTCACTGAGTCTGATTTCGCTTAGGTTGTCAGGCTGCACACGCTCAACCTGAGCTGCAAAAGCCCGTAGCGGTTTGAGCGCACGGCCGCTCACAAAGTATGCCAGCACGCCGTCAATGAGTGTGACTCCAGCCGTGATGCACCAGGTTGTCGTGCCAAAAGACTCCTGTGCGTCGTTTACGACGATCGTGACCTTGTCATCGGGGGTCGCTTTCGTTGGGTCGAACGCCTGGGGCGAATCTTCGCCGGTTGCGTTAAAGGCCGAGATGTTGCTGCCGATGGCATCCATGTAGCGCATGCCCGTATAGCCGACCAGGCAGTTCGTCAGCACGCACGCTGCGCACGTCAGCAGTGCCGTCATAATCGTTATGCGCCATTGCAGCGAAAGCCCTTTCATTCGCCATCCTCCATAACGTAGCCCTCTCCAATCCGATTGCGAATCGGGTCGTATCCCAAAGCGCTGCGTAGCTTTTTGCGGAGCGACGAGATGTGAACGCGGGTTGCGTTGCTAAAACAGTTCACGGTGCTATCCCAAACGTGCTCGATAAGCTCCTCTTGGCTTACCGGTCGCCCCTGATTAAGCATCAGGTATTCCAAGATTCCCGTTTCCTTGCGCGTAAGAGATAGGGCCTCACTGTCCACGGAAGCGATGCGCGCCTTGGTGTCAAAGTTGAGCTTTCCGCAGGTTAATACTATGTCGCTTTGTGCGAAGCGCCTGAGGGTAAGGCTGCGGATCCTTGCCGCAAGTTCGTCCAGATGAAACGGCTTGGTAAGGTAATCGTTGGCGCCGGCATCGAGTCCGGCGACTTTATCGGATACTTCGCCACGCGCGGACAGAATCAGTACCTTGGTCTCGCAGTCGGTTTTCCTAAGTTCCCTGAGCACGGTCATGCCGTCGATACGGGGGAGATTGAGGTCGAGTACCACGAGGTCAAAGACTTCGATGCTCAGCAGATCGAGCGCCTCCCGTCCATCGTGGCAGCAGTCGACGCTGTATGCCAGGTTTCGCAAGCTGCGTGCGATCGTGTCGCACAGTGCTCGCTCGTCTTCGACGATCAAAATACGCATAACAGTCTCCTTGCACATTCCAAATCGCGCTTAACACGGATTTTATAGTCGATATGGTCCAATGGTCGCGTAACGAAAGGAGTGGTTAGGTTGTTCAAAGCGGTAAAACCCGTGGTACAGGTCGCTTTGTTGATCGTCGGAATTGCCATGGTGTGCTTTGGCGTTATGCGTGGCGAGGCGGATGCCGTGCTGGCCAAAGCGATTAGGCTGTGCTTGGAGTGTATCGGAATTGGATAAAAGAGAAAACACTGCGTCGCATGTTTTGGCCCGATTTCGCGGATTCATTCAGGCGGCGGCGACGCTCATCACCAACATTCACCTGCCAAACTTTGCCAAAGGCGGCATCTATCAGGGCGCGGGAAAAACAGTCTGCGTACCTGGACTTAATTGCTATTCGTGCCCCGCGGCATCGGGTGCGTGCCCCATCGGGTCGTTCCAGTCGGTGGTAGGTTCATCCAAGTTCAACTTCTCCTACTACGTTACCGGTACGCTCATTTTGCTCGGCGTGCTGCTGGGACGCTTTGTATGCGGCTTTCTGTGCCCGTTTGGCTGGCTGCAGGAGCTGCTTCATAAGATTCCCGGCAAAAAGTTCTCCACGAAAAAGCTCAAGCCGCTCACGTACATCAAGTACGTCGTGCTGCTGTTTGCCGTGGTGCTGCTGCCCGTCTTGGTGGTTAACGACGTGGGCATGGGCGACCCGTTCTTTTGTAAGTACATCTGTCCGCAGGGCGTACTCGAGGGCGCCATTCCGCTGGCCATTGCCAACGCCGGCATTCGATCTGCGTTGGGACATCTCTTTACTTGGAAACTTGCCGTTCTCATTGCCGTGGTAGTGCTGAGCGTTTTGTTCTACCGCCCCTTCTGCAAATGGATTTGTCCACTCGGCGCATTCTATGCGCTCATGAATAGGGTGTCCCTACTGGGGATTCGGGTTGACGCATGCAAATGTGTCTCGTGCGGCAAGTGCTCAAAGGTTTGTCAGATGGACGTTGATGTGGTCCGCGCGCCCAATCATGCCGAATGTATTCGGTGCGGAAAGTGCATCGGGGCCTGTCCCGTCGATGCCATCAGCTATCGCTATGGCCTGGATGTGTCGGCGGAAAAGCTTCCCTTGACCGCCGATAAAAAATAAACAAGCTTCGACAAAACGGAGGAATGACCATGAAGCTTTCTAAGATTGCGGCCCTGTTTATGGTGCCGGTATTGGCCTTGTGCCTTGTGGCATGTTCGGCGCCCGGTGGCAATGCGAGCGAATCTGCGAGCTCCGATCCTAAGATCGCAGAACTCACTGCGCAGAAGCCGGCCAATGCCGACGAGGCCGCCGAGCTGTATGCAAAACTCATGCAAAAGGAGAACGATATCTTTTCGAGTGATAACGCGCTGTGGGAAAAGGTATTCAATGCGGCAAATAAAGACTCGGCAATGATTGAGGACGGCAGCAATTACGGCGATTTTCTGCTCAAGACCATCGACGGCGCCAAGGATGAGTTCACGGCGGATGAGCTTAAGACGCTCAAGGCCGGTGCACAGCAGATCAAGGAGATCGAAGACAAGCTCGAGAGCTTGGAGAAGGAGTTCCCCGGCTGTGGAAGCACGCCGAGCGAAGGCGAGAGCGTCGACGCTTCGGCCGCTGGCATGACGGCTGGTGCCAATGCTTCGAGCGAGGCGACGAAGTTCCCCAGCTTTACGGGCAAAGACCTGGATGGCAACGACGTGAGCAGCGACGAGCTGTTCTCTAAGAACAAGGTCACCGTCATGAACTTTTGGTTCACCACTTGCAAGCCGTGCGTGGGTGAGTTGGGCGACCTTGAGGACCTGAATAAGGAGCTTGCCAAGAAGGGCGGCCAGGTCGTGGGCGTCAATTCCTTTACGCTCGATGGCAACAAGGGCGAGATCGCAGATGCCAAGGACGTGCTGAGCAAGAAGGGCGTGACGTATAAGAACATCTGGTTCAAGTCGGATAGCGAGGCCGGTAAGTTCACGTCAAATTTGTTCTCGTTCCCGACAACGTATGTCATCGATCAGAATGGCAACATCGTAGGGGAGCCCATCGTGGGAGCCATCAGCTCCGCCGAGCAGCGCGCTGCACTCGACAAACTTATCGACCAGGCGATTGCGAATAGCGGGCAATAAACAAGCTGAACTATGTATATTGAGGAGGTCTCGGGATCCCCGGGGCCTCTTTGATTTCGATTCTTCGAGATCAAATCTGCTCTTGTTATGTTCTCGTTTCCAAGAAATGGGAGGCAGCTCATTTATATGCCGCCGTCCCTTTTCACCTGCATCTTTCCTGCTAGATTAAACCTAATGGGGAAGGAGCCACAAATGGACGGGATGCAAGATATCGTAAAGAAGTTTCCGTTTTGGGAGCATTTGTCTGACGACGAACGCGCTCTTGTTTTAGGGCAATCCGCCTTGCGCACCTTTGATGCCGGACAGCTTATTGGCGGCAGCGACAGCTCTTGCACGGGCGTCTTCCTCATTGTCCACGGCGATATCCGCGTCAGCCTTCTTTCCGAGGAGGGCAAGGAGGTTACGCTGTTTCGGCTCGGTGAGGGAGAATGCTGCGTCACCACCGCGTCGTGCGTTATTCGGCAAATCTCATTCGACACGCTCGTAACTGCGACACGAGAATCCACGCTCCTCGTTGTTCCTATTGGTGTTTGCGAGCATCTTGCCAACGTTAATATCCACGTCAAGGTTTTCATGCTCGAAGTAGAGGCGCAGCGCTACTCCCAGTTGGTTCGCGTGCTGCAGCAGATGCTCTTCAGGCGCCTTGACCAGCGCGTTGCCGACTATCTGGTTGAGCGATGCCGGGCAGCGGAGTCGATGGAGCTCCGGATCACTCAAGACGAATTGGCGCGTGATATCAATTCTGCTCGCGAGGCGGTGACACGCGTGTTGCGTCGTCTTGCCGATGAGGGCCTTATCGAGGTGAAGCGCGGGCGCATCCTTGTTCTGGATGTCGACGGTTTGGCGCGCCTGCCGTAGCGATGACTTTGCTGTGGTGCCTATCCGCCCGCTGCTCGCTGCTTGCTCTCAAGAAAACCGCCCGTATGGTGACTTGGTCACGGAACCGGCCTATGTCTTCCGGACATACTGGCATCAAGCGATAGGACAAGCGAGCAAAGGAGCTCATCATGGGATTGTTTGATTTATTTGCTGGGGTGGATATCAACAAAGGTGTTGAGGAGTGCCAGGCGACCGAAGGCGCGGTATTGATTGATGTACGCGGCGCCGATGAGTATCGGCAGGGGCATATCCCCGGGGCCGTCAACATTCCCCTCGATAGCATCGACCGCGTGCTTGCCGAATATCCAAAGAAGGACGCCCCGCTGTTTGTACATTGCTTGAGTGGTGCTCGTAGCGGTCGTGCCACGAGTTTTCTCCAGCGTGCAGGCTACAGCAACGTGAAGAACATTGGCGGAATCAATAGCTACGGTGGAAAGGTGGTGCGTTAACCATGAAGGTGGTTATCGTGGGAGGCGTTGCCGGCGGCGCATCGGCCGCGGCGCGCTTGCGCAGGCTTGACGAGCAGGCGGAGATTGTTGTTTTCGAGCGCACGGGCTATGTGTCCTATGCCAATTGCGGGTTGCCATACTTTATTGGCGGCGTGATTGAGGAGGAGTCTGCGCTCACGCTGCAATCGCCCGAGGGATTTTGGAATCGATTCCGCATTGCCGTGAAGACGAGTCATGAGGTGATCGCCATTCACCCCGATGTGCATGCGGTTGACGTCCGCAACCTGCTCACCGGCGAAGAATTTGTCGAGACATATGACAAGCTGATTCTTTCGCCTGGCGCGCACCCGATTCGCCCTGAGCTTCCGGGGATCGATTCGGATAAGATCTTCAGCTTGCGAACGGTCGAGGACACGCTGCATATCCATGACTACGTACAAGAGCATAGGCCGAAGAGCGCTGTGGTGATCGGCGGCGGTTTTATCGGCATCGAGACTGCCGAGAACCTGCGCGACCTGGGCCTTACGGTGACGCTTCTGCAGCGCCCTCGTCAACTAATGAACAACATGGATTACGATATGGCAACGCTGCTTCACACGGAAGTGCGCGAGCATGGCATTGACCTGCGACTTCGTGCCGACGTGACGGGTTTTGAAGAGGTCGATGGCCGTGTGGTCACTCATGTGGCGGGCGAAGATTCTATCGTGGCCGATATGGTGCTGCTCGCTATCGGCGTTGTCCCCGAGAGCCATTTGGCAAAGGAAGCTGGCATCGAGCTGGGCATCAAGGGCTCCATTGTGGTGAACGATCGCATGGAGACATCTGCTCTCGACGTATATGCCGTGGGCGATGCCGTGCAGGTCAAGCATCAGGTGACGGGCGAGGACGCAGTGATTTCCCTTGCGGGCCCCGCCAATAAACAGGGGCGTATCGTCGCCGATGTGATCTGTGGCCTAGACAGTCACTATCAGGGCTCGTTGGGCTCTTCGGTGATCAAGGTGTTCGACTTGACAGCTGCGAGCACGGGAATTTCTGTGAAAGCAGCGCGTGCGGCAGGTATTGATTGCGAGAGCGTTGTGCTGTCGCCCGGATCGCATGCGGGCTATTATCCCGGAGCGACGCCCATGACCATGAAAGTCGTGTTTGAGAGGGAAACCTTGCGTCTGCTGGGTGCGCAGATTGTGGGCGTCGATGGCGTCGATAAACGCATCGACGTGCTGGCGACGGCAATCCAGGCCGGTATTCGGGCCGATAAGCTCAAGGATTTGGATTTGGCTTATGCGCCGCCATATTCTTCGGCAAAAGACCCGGTAAACATGGCTGGTTTTATGATCGAGAACGTTGACTCGGGCATCCTCAAGCAGTGGCATTGGGAACAGGAGCCTGATCTGCCGCGCGACGGAAGCGTGCAGCTGCTCGATGTTCGCACGGTTGGCGAGTATGGTCGCGGTCATATCGACGGCTTTATGAACATCCCTATTGATGACTTGCGCGCTCGCTTGGGGGAGCTTGACGTGGCAAAGCCTGTTTATGTTATTTGCCAAAGTGGTCTTCGCAGCTACATCGCTTGTCGCATTCTCGCTCAGCACGGTTTTGACTGCTATAACTTCTCGGGCGGTTATCGTTTCTTTGCTGCTGTGACCAAAGACCGTCGCGGTAGCGATAACGTGATGCCGTGTGGATTGGAGAAGTAGGGCCTTTTTGGGCAACTTTGAACGAGGACTGCCGTGAACGAGTGGCGGCTTGGCCGGAAATGAGCGCTTTGCCGCCACTCGTTGGGGTCTGGAGCTGACGTGAGACCGTTGCCGAAGTCCCGTTTGGAGCCGTTGCGGGACCGGTTTCGCAGCATCGTTGGTACGACCGTAGAGCCGGCTCCTACTCAGGGTCGGCACCAACGCGGGACCCGGAGCCAATGCAGCACCACAAGTGATCCAATCCTCCAGCTCACTGCCAATTCTCCTGCTAGCGTGTATGACAAAGGTGAGATGGGGTAGGAAAAACGCATTACACGCGAGTGATGGGGAAAGGCCGACGTGCCCGTCCCTGTGCGGGGAGGAAGCCCATCGATGCTGGAGCTCAAAGGTATTTGCAAAAGATACGTTACGCAGTCGTTTACGCAGGTGGCGCTCGACAGCGTAAGCCTGTCTTTTCGCGATAACGAGTTCGTGGCCATTCTGGGTCCCTCGGGCTCGGGTAAAACCACGATGCTCAACGTTATCGGCGGACTCGATCATTTCGATTCTGGCGACCTGCTGATCGACGGTATTTCGACTAAGGATTTTCACGATCGCGATTGGGATGCCTACCGCAACAACCGCATCGGCTTTGTTTTCCAAAGCTATAACCTCATTCCGCATCAGACCATTTTGGAAAACGTGGAGTTGGCGCTTACGCTCACGGGCGTGGGGCATGCCGAGCGCCGCCAGCGTGCGCGCGAGGCGTTGGAGAAAGTCGGCCTGGGCGAACACGTTAACAAGCGCCCGAGCCAGCTATCGGGCGGACAGATGCAGCGCGTGGCCATCGCCCGCGCCCTAATCAACGATCCCGAGATCGTCCTTGCCGACGAGCCGACCGGCGCCTTGGACTCAACGACATCCGTGCAGGTCATGGATTTGCTCAAGGACGTGGCGCGCGACCGCCTGGTTATCATGGTCACGCACAATCCCGAGTTGGCGTACCAATATGCCACGCGCATTGTCAACCTGGCGGACGGCAAGATCACCGACGATTCCGATCCCTTCGATGTCGCTGACGCCACGCGCCGCGAGGCCAAGCCTACGCGCAAAACCTCGATGAGCTTTGTGACGGCGCTGGGGCTTTCTGCCCGCAACCTTATGACCAAGAAGGGCCGTACGGCCATGACGGCCTTTGCGGGGTCGATTGGCATTATCGGCATCGCGGCGATTCTTGCGCTGTCCAACGGCGTAAACGGCTACATCAAAAAGGTCGAGGAGGATACGCTCTCGAGCTACCCGCTTACCATTTCCAAGCAGGATTACGACCTGTCGTCCATGATGGGCGGACAGGGGGCTGCGGATGATGGCTCGCCTGAAAACGTGGATTCGTCCGACGACGGTACCGACGGCAAGGCTCAGGGAACCGATAAGATTCCCGTGGTCACGGCCGTAAAGGATATGTTTGCGAGCGTTAAGTCCAACGACATGACGAGCTTTAAGGCATGGCTCGATGCCGGTGGCGATGGTATCGACAAAGAGGTCAACGCCATCCAGTACGGCTACGGCGTGACGCCAGTTGTCTATCGTTCGAGTAAGGGCGGCGAGAAGCCCGTCCGGCTGGTGCCCAACGCTATGACCGAGGCCATGAGCGGAGGCGCAAGTTCGGCGGCAACGGTGAGCATGGAATCCATGGGAACCTCGGTCTTTAACGAGATGATCGACGACCAGAGTTTGCTCGACAGCCAGTACGATGTCGTCGCTGGTCACTGGCCCACGTCCGCCAACGAAGCCGTGATGGTGCTTTCGAGCCGCGGCACGGTGGGCGACTATACGCTCTATAGCATCGGTGCGCTGGATATCGATGAGCTCAACGATCTGGTAAACAGCGCTATGACGGCTGACGGTGGGGTCGAAACGCCCGAGACCGGCACCGACTTTACCTACGACGATGCGCTGTCTACCGCGTTTAAGGTGCTGTCGCCGGCTGATGCGTATCGCAAAAACGAAGAGACCGGCATGTGGACTGACATGTCTGGCGACGCCGACTTTATGGCCGCCAAGGTTGCCGATGGTATTGACGTGCGCATTGTGGGCGTGGTGCGACCTGACGAGACCGCCAACGCGAGTGCGTTGTCTCCAGGCATTGCCTATACGCATGCGCTGACTTGCCAGCTTATGGAGCGCGCCGCCGATTCACAGATTGTGAAGGAGCAACTTGCCCATCCCGAGACGGATGTCTTTACGGGCAAGTCTTTCGATGAACTGCAAGGCGAGGCCAAACAAGGCGTGGATCTGAGCAGCATGTTCAGCGTGGACGAGGCGGCGCTCAAGAGCGCGTTCTCGTTTGATGCGTCTGCACTCTCGGGTGCGGCCGGCGGTATGGACCTTTCTGGTATCGACTTATCCGGGTTGGACATTGACCTCTCGGACGTTGGCAAGGACATCGACTTCAGCGACATCATGGCACAAGCACCGGCTCCAGATTTCTCGGGCATCTTTGATGGTCTTGAGCTCACGCCTGAGCAAATGCAGCAGGTGGGAACGCTTGCCAACCAGCTGTTTGAGGGCTTTGTACAGTCGGAGCAGTTTAAGGCCCTGACGCCCGAGGACCTTAAGGACGCGTCAAAGCTCTCTGCCGCATTCTCGACGTATCTTGAGAATGATGACACGGCCCAGCAAATCCTGGCCCAGCTCAAAGCGCTCGGCGGCGATGCCCTGGCCGAGCGCCTGCAACAGGCGATGACCGACTATGTGCAAAAGCAGCTGGCTCCGTATCTGCAGCAGGCTATGGATCAGGTGATGAAGGTAATCAGCGAGCAGATAGCGTCGACGGTATCGTCCCAGCTCAAGGCGGGCACAGCGGGGCTTATGGACCAGATGGCGACGCAGATGTCTTCGAGTTTTGCCAACCTGGCGAGCGCCATGCACGTGGATGCGAGCGCCTTTGCTCGTGCCATCCATTTCAACACGGACGCCGAGGACCTGAGTTCGCTCATGATGAGCTATGCCAAGGCTTCGAAGCTCACCTACGACAACAATCTGACCACGTTGGGCTATGCGGACGAGGCGGACCCCATCTCGGTCAAGATTTTCCCACGTGACTTTGAGGCCAAGGAGCGCGTACTCGATCACATCGATGCGTATAACAAGCAGGTCAAAGCCGCCGGCCACGATGATCGGGCAATTACGTACACCGACTACATGGGCATCATTATGGGTTCGGTGACCGACATTGTGAACACCATCAGCTTGGTGCTCATCGCATTCGTGAGTATCAGCCTGGTGGTGAGCTCCATCATGATCGGCATCATCACGTATATCAGCGTGCTGGAGCGCAAAAAGGAGATTGGCATTCTGCGTGCGATTGGCGCGTCGAAGCGTAACGTGGCAAACGTGTTCAACGCCGAGACCTTTATCGAGGGCCTCATCGCCGGTGTCTTTGCCGTTGTCGTCGTGGTGCTCGTGAGCTTCCCGGTCAATGCATGGGCGCTTGCGGCCAAACAGGTCCCCAACCTGATGAGCCTGCCCGTGCAGGATGCGCTGGTGCTCATCGCGATTTCGGTGCTGCTAACGGTCGTCGCCGGTCTGCTGCCGGCCCGCAGTGCATCCAAAAAAGACCCCGTAGAAGCCCTGCGCTCTGAATAATGCGACAAAGGGACAGTTCCTTTGTCACGTCCGTTGATATGAGAGAAGAGTAGATGATCCTTTCGTTGGCCCCTATGGAGGGGATTACCGGGCATGTGTTCCGTCGTGTGCATGCGGAGTGCTTCGGTGCGCTCGATTGCTATTACACGCCGTTTTTGCCGCCGCCGCGGGTGGGAAACCGCTTTGGCGGCAAGGCGTTTAAGGAAGTCGATCCGGCTAACAACCAAGGGCTCAACGTGGTGCCCCAGCTCATGTCCAAGAACGCGGACGAGTTTGTGTGGGCGGCACAGGTGCTCGCCGACATGGGCTATCGGGAGGTCAATCTCAACCTGGGTTGCCCTTCGGGAACGGTTGTCGCTAAGGGCAAGGGCTCGGGTTTCTTGCGCAATCTCGACGAGCTCGAGGTGTTCTTGAGTGATGTGTGCAAGCGGTCGCCGTTGCCGGTATCGGTAAAGACCAGGCTGGGGCTGGAGAGCGACGACGAATACGAGCGCGTGCTCGATCTATATTGCTGCATGCCGCTGGCAGAGCTGATTGTGCACCCGCGCGTGCAAAAGGACCGCTATACGGGCTCGCCGCGCAAGGAGTTCTATGGCGAGACGCTGGAGCGCGCGCCGTTTCCGGTCGCCTACAACGGCGACATTTTTGATCTTGAGGATATGGATGCGCTGGTGGAGGCCTATCCCGGTACGCGCCATGTGATGCTGGGGCGTGGCCTGCTCGCGAACCCCGCTCTGGCTCGCATGGTCAAGGGCGGTCCTGCTGCCACGGCAGCCGAGCTGCAGCGTTTCCACGACACGCTGTTTGCGGCCTATGCAGAAGAGATTGGCGGTAACGCGGTCTTTCGTATGAAGGAGTGGTGGTTCTACGCCAAGTGCGCTTTCGCTGACCCCGCTACCGTTCACAAGCTCGTACGTAAGACCAAAAAGGTCGACGAATACCGCGCCGCCGTCGAGCGCGTCTTTCGCGAGCAGTCACTTGCGCCCATAGCCCGCTTCCACGGCTAGTTAGTCATTGGGGACGTTCTTTAACGACTAGTCATTTAAGAGCGTCCCCAATGACTATGTTGCAAAAGCTGTACGCCAGCATCCAAAGATGTCGAAAAATGTCGACTTTGGATGCTGGCGTATATGTTTGGGTCGGCGGGGGACTAGGCAATCATTGCATCGAGCGTGATGAGCTCCCTGAGTCGCTCTGTGCGTGTTTGCCCATGGCGCTTTGCTTTTGCGTCAAAGGCTTCAAGGACCGATTCACCCACACGTGCCGATAAAACAACGCTTGGCTCATCAGAGATCGACGGCCTTCCCAGCTTGATGGTGCGACCCTTCGGCCACTCATCTTTTTCGTATGCCTCTGCGGCTTTCTCCAACTCTCCGGGAGCAAACCCCATCATCTTTTCGAGCTGCTTAGCGTCCATAGCGCCTCCTATCGATTGGCATAATATCGAGCGATGGTTCACGGGCATTCTTTTTGAATACAGTTTTGTAGACAAAAATGCAAGCAGTTTATCAGGCTAATTAGCTTGTTTTGACCCGCCTGTTCGATAGGAAATGAGCATTGACGGCTTCGCTACTCCTTTGCTTTTCAGCTTGGAATTTGGATGCTCATTGAACTTCCGGAGGGGAGCGCTTTATTAAGCTATCGAGATTCTGGGCAGGAACTCTCACTGGTCTTCGGTAATGGGACCAGCTTAATTCGCGACACAGTGTGTCGCGAATGGGAGTAGTCGTTAGGTGTCCTTCAATGGCTACTCATATAAGAACGTCCAAGTGTCGGATTTTGTCATTTAGTGTCGTTCTCAGCGACTATTCTGGAGGGCTGTGGTCAAAAAAGGGCAAATATGAGTACTGTTGCCATTATGGTTGCATTTATTTTGCTATAAATAGCAGCACCTGATGAGATTTGTTCCCATTAGGAGCTGCTTTTATTGAACATATGAGGAGAAATAACGTCGTCTGCGGACGAGTGGAACGTCGAATAGTTCCTGAAGTGATCAAAATCGCTGCTACTAAACAGGTAGCAGTACTCATATTTGCCCTTTTTTGACCACAGCCCTCTTGGAAACCTTTCCAGAGGCGTCAAACAGCCATAATCCAAAGGTCGCCTCAAACAATTAGCCGGTTAAGAACGTCCCCAATGACTAGCCACAAAAAGCTGTACGCCAGCATCCAAAGATGTCGAAAAATGTCGACTTTGGATGCTGACGTACATGTTTGGGTCGTATGGGTTGGGGCGTTGGGGCCGGCCGACCGCAATAGCACGCTAGAGCAGGTTTTCCTGTACCCATGCGATGATGTCACTCGATTCGTAGAGTGGCTTGCCGTCGATGAACAGGCAGGGAACCTGGCGTTTTCCGCCGATGACGATGAGCGTCTGCTCGGCCTCGGTATCGGTCGAGATATTGCACTCGGGGATGGTCACATCGTTATCGGCAAGGAATCGCTTGACTTTTATGCAATACGGGCAGCCGGTCATAACGTACAGCGTGAGTTCATGATTAGTAGCCATGGGTCTCCAATCGGTTGAGGTTTCGATTGAAATACCCAAAGCAGCCGCGGTCTATGCGCGCGTCAACGACGACTCGATGGCCTGTACCAGAAACGCCGTGGCTCCGGTGCCGCAGGGCTTGTCGTAGTAGTCAACAAAGCGCTGATCGGCAAGATAGCCGTGGGCGAGGCCCAGGTATGCTTCGTCTTGGGGCTCGTGTCCCCAGTTAAGGGCAATCCATCGACGGTGCATTGCGACAAGTTTGTGGGCCTCGTTGCTCTCTGGGTCGCCAATGCCCATGGCAATCGAAAGGTGGCCCAGAACAGCGCGTTCAAGTTCCTTCATGTCGTTCCATGTCTGAGGATCCATGTCCAGCAGCGCCTCGTTTGCCGCATCGATAGCCTCATCGCCATAGCGCGCCCGCGCTTCGGCACCGTAGCGCTCCTCGTTTTCCTGCACGGTGCGCCAGCGCTCCAGTTGCGGCAGGACGGCGCCCATGAGCGAGACGGCTTCGTCGAGCGACATGCCGGTGTTTTGCGCCAGCCGCGGGGCGCAATCCTCGATCATCGCCTCCATGGTGGTGTCGTAGGTGTACTTGCCGTGGTCGTAGCACCACTTGCAGTAATGGTCGGTCGTGGCGCCCGTGGCATCGGTGCCGCAGTCGTCGGGCGTGAGTATCATGCCGCAGCTCTGGCAATAATGCTCGGGCATTTCGAGCAGGTGAGACAGGGGCTCGCCGGTTACGGCGGCGATGAGCTTCATCATG
>CABUSL010000042.1 GCA_902494295.1 uncultured Collinsella sp. | reverse complement strand
CCAATCTTGGAGGCAAGCGCGACGCTCGTGGCGGCAGCTGCGGCGCCGGCGATGATCTGGGGAATGGAAATGTCGTCGAACAGGCCCTTTTTGGGCGCGATGGCCATGGTCTGCCCGATGGAATGGTTTTCGTGAACGCCGTTGTTGAGCGATGCCGGCGTCATGACACGTGTGCGCGGCGCGTCGGTGTACTTGGTTGTCATACGGGGTCCTCCCGGTGTAAATCTGCTTCGTTTCGTGTAGACCTCAGGGTACCCACCAGATGTGAATCGGGCGTGACGTTTAACAGATACCATCAACTCATCAATAGCTCACCAAGTTGGTGGGATGCGGTTACACCCGGCGGTTGAACTACAATAGGGCTTGCTAATTGTTGTGAATGGCGTCTACGCACGGGAGCATTCTTATGAATCTTCACCTTTCTCAGTCTGATGGCTTTTTGCGTGTGGCGGCGGCGTCGCCGCAGATTCGCGTGGCCGATGTCGAGGGCAATGCCGAGGTTGCGTTAGCGGCTGTTCGCGCGGCTGTCGAGCGCGGCGTTCGTGCTCTGGTGCTGCCCGAGCTCAACTTGTGCGGCTATACCGCGGCCGATCTGTTCCATAACCGCACATTACTGCATGCCTGCGAGGCTGCTTTGGTGCATATCCTCGATGAGACTCGTGAGCTGCCGATTGTCTTTACCATCGGTCTTCCCGTTGCAGTTGCCGAGAATATCTACAACTGCGCCGCCGTGTGCTGCGCGGGCGAGCTTTTGGGTCTTACGGCCAAGAAGTATCTGCCCAACTATGGCGAGTTCTACGAGCGCCGCTGGTTTGCTCCGGCGCCCGCAGATCCTGTGTGGGTCGAGTTTGCCGGTCAGGGTCCGGTTCCGCTGGGTTCGGGGCTTGTCTACCGCTGCTGTGATGATGGTGCCGAGGATTTGGTGCTGGGCGTCGAGGTCTGTGAGGACCTGTGGGTACCTGCGCCGCCCTCGACCGAGATGGCGCTTGCCGGTGCGACGGTGATTCTCAACCCCTCCGCTTCCGACGAGATCATCGGTAAGGCAGATTACCGCCGCAGCCTTATCTCTAATCAAAGCGCGCGCCTGTACTGCGCCTATGCCTACGCGGATGCGAGCGAGGGCGAGTCCACGACCGACATGGTCTTTGCGGGCGAGAACCTCGTCTACGAAAACGGATCTAAGCTCGCCGCCACGAAGCTCCTCACCTGCGAGATGGCGGTGGCCGATGTCGATCTTGACCGTCTGGTTGCCGAGCGCCGTCGCTCGACGACGTGGACGCGCGCGGACGATGCGCCGGAGGCCACGACCGTTGAGTTCTCTTTTGAGGGCACGCTCTCCGAGGCTCCCGTCCTGCGCGATGCCTGCGATGTCGACCGCGTTTTCCCGCGTGCGCCCTTTGTGCCGGCCGACCATGGCGACCTGGCCGAGCGTTGCGAGACCATCCTCGACCTGCAGACCGCCGGCCTCAAGACCCGCCTTGCCCATACGGGTACCAAGGCTGCAGTCATCGGTCTTTCGGGCGGCCTGGACTCCACGCTGGCACTGCTTGTAACCGTGCGTGCCTTCGATGCACTGGGGCTGCCGCGCACTGGTATCACAGCCGTGTCCATGCCTGGCTTCGGTACGACGCATCGCACCAAGTCGAATGCCGAGTCGCTCGCTCGCGACCTGGGCGTGAGTTTCCGTGAGGTTTCGATCCACGCGGCCGTGGAGCAGCACTTCAAGGACATTGAGCACGATCCGACCGTGCAGGACGTGACCTACGAGAACAGCCAGGCGCGCGAGCGTACGCAGATTCTGATGGATCTGGCCAACCAGGCTGGCGGTTTTGTCATCGGCACGGGCGACCTGTCGGAGCTGGCGCTCGGCTGGGCTACGTACAACGGTGACCACATGAGCATGTACGCCGTCAACGCGAGCGTGCCCAAGACGCTTGTGCGCCATCTGGTGCGCTATGCGGCCGATGTCTTTGGCGGGCGCATTGCCGAGGTTTTGCTCGATATCCTCGACACGCCGGTGTCCCCCGAGCTTCTGCCGCCCACGGGCGACGGCGAGATTGCGCAGAAGACTGAGGATTTGGTGGGCCCGTATGAGTTGCACGACTACTTCCTCTACTACCTGCTGCGTTTTGGCTTTGAGCCGGGCAAGATCTACCGCATGGCGCTCAAGAGCTTCGAGGGCGTCTACGACGCCAAGACCGTCTACACGTGGCTGCGTACGTTCTATCGTCGCTTCTTTGCCCAGCAGTTTAAGCGCAGCTGTCTGCCCGATGGTCCCAAGGTGGGCTCGGTGACGCTCAGCCCGCGTGGCGATTGGCGTATGCCGAGTGACGCCAGCTCACGTCTGTGGCTCGCACAGATCGACGTGCTCAATCCAATTGACTAAGGTTGGCTAAATTGAACCAATACGGGGGTTGCAAGCGTTACACTTTTGCAATCTGATGGCCCGTATCGCGCGGCGCTCTTGTCGGAGCGCCGCGTTTTTTATATTGAAAGGTGGCAGCATGCAGGCATCGCAGCGTCTCAACCGCTTTGGCGCGGAGGTTTTCGCCTCGCTCAACAACAAGCTTCTCGCGCTGAAGGCCCAGGGCAAGACCATTTACAACATGAGCGTGGGCACGCCCGACTTTAAGCCGTACGACCACGTGGTCGAAGCACTCACGCAGGCAGCCCAAGATCCCGAGATGTGGAAGTATGCCCTGCGCGACCTGCCCGAACTCAAGCAAGCCGTGTGCGATTACTATGAGCGTCGCTTTGGCGTTTCGGGCATTACGCCGTCCATGGTGCAGTCGTGCAACGGCACGCAGGAGGGCGTGGGCCATTTGGGCCTGGCCCTGCTCGATCCGGGTGACACCATTTTGGTTCCCGATCCGTGCTATCCGGTCTTTGAGGCGGGTGCCAAGATCGCCGATGCCAAGCTCGAGTACTATCCGCTGGTTGCCGAGCACAATTACCTGCCCTATGTGGCGGGCATCGATCCCGAGGTGGCCGATCGCGCCAAGTACATGATCGTGTCGCTGCCCGCCAACCCGGTGGGCTCGGTGGGCACGCCCGAGGTCTACGAGGAGATCATCGCTTTTGCCCGCGAGCACGACCTGCTCATCGTCCATGACAACGCGTACTCCGACATCGTGTTTGACGGCGAGCCCGGCGGCAGCTTCTTGCAGTATCCCGGTGCGCTTGAGGTGGGCGTGGAGTTCTTCTCGCTTTCCAAGTCGTTTAACGTCACCGGTGCCCGCATTGGCTTTTTGGTCGGTCGCGAGGACGTGGTCTCGGCCTTTGCCAAGCTGCGCAGCCAGATTGACTTCGGTATGTTCCTCCCGATCCAGAAGGCTGCTATCGCGTGCCTTAATGGCCCGCGCGATGAGGTCGAGGCACAGCGTCTGAAGTACCAGGAGCGCCGCGATGTCCTGTGCGACGGTCTTGAGGGCCTGGGCTGGGAGCGTCCCAACGCGCATGGCTCCATGTTTGTGTGGGCCAAGCTTCCCGGTGGTCGCACCGAATCCATGGCGTTTTGCGAGGAGCTCATGGAGAAGGCCGGCGTTGTGGTGACGCCGGGCGCGAGCTTTGGTCCTTCGGGCGAGGGGCACGTGCGCATGGCGCTGGTCCTGCCGCCCGATCAGATCGCTTTGGCTGTCGAGGCCATTCGCGAGGCGGGCCTGTATTAGAAAGCTATTTCGCCTCGTCAATAGCTCGAAACCGATTTCGTGCAGTTATTTTACGAATCCTGCAAACAATTTCGGTAAACGGTCGATTTTTGGCTGCGAATAGGAGCATAATCAAAGTCCCGATTGGATGTATTGGGATTACGGCAAGCCGCTCGGGTCGTTCCCGGGCGGCTTGTTTGTGGAGTGAGATGGGAGTTTCTAATGGTTAACGAGAAGAAGGTCGCTATTGTCGGCTGCGGTTTCGTCGGTTCGTCTTCGGCGTTCGCGCTGATGCAGAGTGGTCTGTTCTCCGAGATGGTCCTCATCGACGTGGACAAGAACCGCGCCGAGGGTGAGGCCCTGGATATCGCGCACGGCATGACGTTTGCCGAGCCGATGAAGATCTATGCCGGCGATTATTCCGATGTCGCCGACGCCGCCATGATCGTCGTCACCGCTGGCGCTGCCCAGAAGCCCGGTGAGACCCGCCTGGACCTGGTCAACAAGAACGTCAATATCTTTAAGTCCATTATCCCCGAGATTAAGAAGTCTGGCTTTGACGGCATTCTGCTCATCGTCTCCAACCCGGTCGATGTTCTGACCTATGCCGCCATCAAGATGTCCGGCTTGCCCGAGGGCCATGTCATCGGCTCCGGCACCGTGCTCGACACCGGCCGTCTGCAGCAGATGCTTGGCGCTCACGTCGAGGTTGACCCGCGCGACGTTCAGGCCTACGTCATGGGTGAGCACGGCGACTCCGAGTTTGTCGCTTGGTCCAGCGCTCAGGTTGCTGGCGTGCCGCTGAACACCTTCTGCGAGCTTCACGGCCACCTGGAGCATGAGGCTGCTGAGAAGCGCATCGCCGAGGACGTCAAGAACTCCGCCTACACCATCATCGAGAAGAAGCACGCCACCTACTATGGCGTCGCCATGGCCGTCAAGCGCATCTGCACCGCCGTCATGCGCGATGAGCAGACCGTTCTGCCCGTCTCCTCGCTCATGGTGGGCGAGTATGGCCTGTCCGATCTCGCCATCTCCATGCCGACTGTCGTTGGCCGCGACGGCGTTGTCTGCCGCGTCCCCGTCCCGCTGGACGATGACGAGCAGCATGAGCTCACCGCCTCCGCCAAGGCCCTCAAGGACATCATCGACAGCGTCGACTTCTCCTGCTAAATCAAGCTCGCCAGAGCGAAAAGCTACAATGAAGGCGTCCGGGTCCACACGGCCCGGGCGCCTTTTTGGTGCAAAGTAACCTGACCCCAATGCACCATAGTTGATGGGAGGGCCATGTCGGATTCGCCTAATTTTTTGACCTATGCCCAGACGGCGTTTGATCCGTTTGAGGAGCGGCCGTTCTGCGCGGTGGATAGCCTCGTCTTTGCATGGTTGTCCTATTTGCGTTTGCCGGGTGATATGGCGGAGCTGACGAACTGGCAGGGCCTAGACGTACGCGAACTGCTGCGTGCCGAGTGCTACCGGGACATGATTGACGACCTGTGGGACCCAGAGGGGAGCAGGGCCCTGTTGGAGGCCGTGGCAGCAAGCCCTCGCTACCGTGGCGTGCACGTTTGCGGCTATCGTGCCGTGAGCGATGTGGTGGCGACAGAGCAGTTTGCAGCCATGGCGTTCCGGTTTCCGGCGGGGTTTAGCTATCTTTCCTTCCGGGGGACCGACAGCACGATTGTGGGCTGGAAAGAGGACTTCAACATGGCGTTCCGGTGCCCTGTGCCGGCCCAGGAATCCGCGGCGCGTTATGTGGACGAGGCGGCGGATGCGATTGACGGACAGCTTTTGTGCGGAGGTCATTCCAAGGGCGGAAACCTTGCGGTGTACGGTGCGGCAATGTGCTCCGATGTCGCCCGCGAGCGAATCGAACGGGCGTATTCCCATGATGGTCCGGGCTTCGTCGAGGAGTTTCTGAACGGCGACGCCTTTGCCGATCTTTCCGGTCGAATCGACAAGACGCTACCTCGGTCGTCGATTTTTGGCATGATGTTCGAGACACAGGAGGACTATGCCATCGTTGAGAGCACCGAGTTTAGCCTGCTGCAGCACAATCCCTTTAGCTGGGTGGTTGATGGTCGCGACTTCGTGTACTGCGAGCGCCTGTCCGCCGGTGCTCGATACGTTGATGGCTCCATTCGCGAGATGCTGCTTGCGGTGTCGCCTAGCGAGCGCGAGCGTTTTGTAGATGCGTTGTTCTCCGTGTTTGAGGCTACGGGTGCTGAGCGGTTTGCGGATATCGCTGGGAATCTGCGCGAGAGCCTGCCCGTGATGCTCCAGGCTGCGCAAGGCTTTGACAAGGATACGCGACGCTTTGTCTCGCAGACCATCGCGGCAATCCTTAAATACGCACTGCTGCCCAAACGACCCCAGATCGACATGCCCGCTGCCGGCAAGAGTTTGGCAGAACAGCTCGAGGCTTGGCAGTCCGAGCTCCTGCGCTAGCCGTTGGTGCAAAGCAACCTGTCTTCGATGCGTCTGGGGCGGGCTCGACCGCTATACTGGTTCGTGCCGAAATCGATCTAGAACGGAATGCCGTATATGAAAATCAATCACGCGATTCTGCATATCCTGGACTTTGACTCTGCCGTCAACGTTATGAGCCAGCGCGAGTTGGATATCGAGAGCCGCACCGTGCGCAACTTCGTGACCACGCATCTGCGCCGCGCACGCACCTCGGCCGACAATAAACGCGCCACGTTTGCTGAGAACTCTGCGTTTGGCGGCGAGCTCAAGGGCTATTTCTTTGGCGAGCGCGAGTTCGTGGACCTGTCGCAGCAGATTGCGGAGTTTATCTCCTCCGAGCTCACCAAAGCCGAGAAAGCCGAGTCCACCGACGTGCTCGTGGCCGATTTTGACGACGATGAGGATGCCCGCTGGTTTGCCGTGATGCTGCTGGGCTCCAAGCAGGCTTTTATGCACGAAGTGGGCCGCGAGGAGGGAGAGGTGCGCAACGACATCGCGCGCCACTACGCCATTCTGCCGAACCCCTCGCAAAAGGTGCCGAGCTATGCCATCGTGCGCGCAAGCACCATGGAGATCGGCTACGTGGACAAGAAGCGCAAGATTGCCGGCGAGGACCGTATGCTTATCCCCGATGGCCTGCTGCAGTGCGACACGGGCGTATCGGGCAAGGAGGTCATCGACACCGTGACGCGTGTGGTCGAGGAAGTCGCCGAGGAGCATGGTGCCAACACGGCTGTAGCGCTCGCTAAGGTTAAGGCTGCCGTTGCCGAGAAGGTTGAGGATGACGAGGAGCTGCCGCCTTGGGATATCGTCGATGAGGTCTTTGAAGACGAACCGGTCATTAAGGAGAACGTGCGCGCGGCACTGACCGAGGAGAAGGTGCCTGAGCGTGTGCCCGTGGAGCGCAAGCAGGTCGAACGCGCAGCGGTGCGCAATCATAAGATCCGAACCGACACAGGTATCGAGATCAGCTTCCCGGCCGAGATGGGTTCGAACTCCGAATACATCGAGTTCGTCAACGAGCCCAACGGCCTCATCTCCATCGAGCTCAAGAATATCGGGTCAATTGAGAATCGATAAACTGCGCTTGAACTGCAGGCAAAGCAAAGGCCGAAGCCTCGGATGAGGGCTTCGGCCTTTTTACTTGGGGCTGAAATACGCTACAGGTTGAGCATAAGTCAGCGAAAACGCCCCAGAGCGAGCAAGGTGACGTGAAAGAGGAGGGCATTGACCTTTTGGTCATGCCCGACGATTGAACGTCAGATTGCCGCTCTGGGTCGTTTGCAGCGTCGAGTGGTTACGGCGTTTGGTAAAACGCCGTAACCATTAAAGCTGGCGCAGACCTTCCTCGAGGCCGGTCTTGCTGTCGGTCTTCTCGTCACGCATCTTGATGACGCGGGCGGGGACACCGGCCACGACGGCGCCGGCGGGGACGTCCTCGACGCACACGGCGCCGGCGGCAACGACAGCACCCTTGCCCACGCGTACGCCTTCCAGGACCACGGCGTTGGCGCCGATCATGACATCGTCCTCGATGATGACGGGCGTGGCACTCGCGGGCTCCACGACGCCCGCCAACACGGTGCCGGCGCCGATGTGGCAGTTCTTGCCCACGGTGGCGCGACCGCCCAGCACGGCGCCCATATCGATCATGGAGCCTTCGCCAATGACGGAGCCGATGTTGATGATGGCGCCCATCATGATGACGGCACGGTCGCCAATCTCGACGCGGTCGCGGATGATCGCGCCCGGCTCGATGCGGGCGTTGATGCCCTTAAGGTCGAGCATGGGCACGGCGGAGTTGCGACAGTCATTCTCGACGTCGTAGTAGTCGATGGAGTCGGCATTGGCATCGAGGATGGCCTTGAGCTCATCCCAGTCGCCAAAGACGGTCTTGCCGCGACGACCGCCGTAGACGTGTGCATTGCCCCACTGGACCTTCATGCCCGGCTTCTCGCGCACGTACAGCTTGACGGGCGTCTTTTTGGGCGCGGTGGCGATGTAGTTGATAATCTCCTGTGCATCCATCTCGGCTGCGTTGCTCATTTGCTATCTCTCCTTTGGGTGGATTCGGTTGATACCTGGTTAGGCAAACATGACCTGGTCAAACGTATAGAAGCCGGGTTCGCGGGTGACGAGCTTTTGCGCGGCTGCCAAGGCGCCGTTGACAAAGATCTGACGGCTCGTGGCGCGGTGGGTGAGCGTGACCTCCTCGTCCTGGCCAAAGAAACTCACTTCGTGCACGCCGGCGACGGTGCCACCGCGCAGTGAGTGCATGCCGATTTCCTTGGGATCGCGAGCGCCGCACATGCCCTCGCGGCCATAGACGGGGTGGTAGCCTGCCTCGGGCTCGGCTTCGACGACGGCGTCGAGTAGCAGCTTGGCAGTGCCGCTCGGGGCGTCGACCTTTTGGTTGTGGTGCGTCTCGACAATCTCGCAGTCAAAGCCGGGCAGTTCTCGCGTGGCCTGTGCTACTAGATGACGCAGGGCTGCGATACCGATGGAGTAATTGCCGGAGTGCATGACGCGGGCGTTCTGACCCAGCTCGCGCAGGCGGTCCATCTGCTCGGGTGTGTAACCCGTGGTGCCCGAGGCTAACGCCGCCCCCGTGCGCTCGACATAGGCGACGACAGCATCGAAGGTCGCAACGTTCGAGAAGTCGATGATGACGTCGGCTGCCGGTGCGCTCTCGAGCTCGGACAGGTCAAAACCGACCTGCGCGACGATATCAAAAACGGGCTTACCGGCGGCGTCGACAACGCCCTCGGCGGTGGTGCGGATGAGCGAGCCCATACGGCCCGTTCCCATAATGACGGTCTTAATCAAGCAGACCAGCTCCCTTCAGAGCATCGGTAAGTGCAGCGCGCGTGTCGTCTGCCATGGGGCATAGAGGCATGCGGTAGTTTGCCTCGATCATACCCATCTGAGCGAGCGCTTCCTTGACGGGGATGGGGTTGACCTCGCTAAAGAGGGCATTGATGAGCGGCTGGCCGGCAATCTGGATATCGCGGGCGCGCGCCACGTCACCGTCCAAATAGGCGCGGCACATGTCATGCACAAGCTGCGGCTGAACGTCGGCCCACACGCTGATGGTGCCCGAGGCGCCCAGGCTCATGAGCGGCACGGTGAGCGCGTCCTCGCCCGAGTACATGCGGAAGTCGTCGGACAGCAGGTGCGCGATCTTTGCGGCATAGGCGACGTTACCTGAGGCCTCCTTGATGCCCATGATGTTGGGGTGCGCGGCCAGGCGCTCTACGTTGCGCTCGCTGATGCCGCAGCCGCAGCGGCCGGGGATGTTGTACAGGATGCAGGGGATGTCCACGGCGTCGGCGACGGTCTTAAAGTGCTGGTAGATACCCTCTTCGTTAGACTTGTTGTAGTAAGGGGTAATGAGCAGCAGGCCGTCGGCTCCCAGGCCCTGGTAAGTGAGTGACTTGGTGAGCATGGTTTGCGTGGAGTTGGAGCCCGAGCCGGCGATGACGGGGACGCGTCCTGCAACATGCTTGACCACGGCGGCGACAACGGAGTTGTCCTCGTCATCGGTCATCGTGGCGCTCTCGCCGGTGGTGCCCAGGGTGAGGATGGCGTCGGTGCCATTTTGCAGGTGGAAATCGATAAGGCGCTCGAGCGCGTCGAAGTCGACGCTGCCGTCCTTTTTAAACGGCGTGACGAGGGCGACGATCGAACCCTCGAGGTTGCGGATATCCATGTTCTTCTCCTTCGCTTCCGCGATCTGGATGCGTTTGTTCCATTGGGCGGCGACGGCCAGGCGTTCGTCCTGGGCGCGGCGACGGGCGCTCTCGGCGCGCGACTTTGCCAGCAGCTCGCGGCCGCACGGCAGCACGTCGAGCGTGGCAAAATAATCTCCCGGGCGCTCGGCGCGGCGGATGAGGTCGGCCGAGCCATCGGGGCGCAGCAGCACCTCGGCGGAGCGCAGACGGCCGTTGTAGTTGTAGCCCATGGAGTAGCCATGCGCGCCGGTATCGTGGATCACGAGCACATCACCCATGTCGATCTGCGGCAGCTCGCGGTCGATGGCGAACTTATCGTTGTTCTCGCACAGATTGCCCGTAATGTCGTACGTGTTCGTGACCGGTGCTACGGTCTTGTCAGGGCCACCCGGCTGTCCCATCACCGTAATGTGGTGGTAGGCACCATACATAGCGGGACGAATGAGGTCGACGGCGCTTGCGTCCACGCCGATATAGTCCTTGTAGATCTGCTTTTCGTGGATGGCCTTGGTGACCAGGCATCCGTAGGGTCCCATCATAAAGCGACCCATCTCGGTGCAGATCGCCACATCGCCCATGCCGGCGGGGACCAGAATCTCGTCGTAGGCTGCGTGTACGCCCTCGCCGATGGCGTGGATGTCGTTGGCCTGTTGCTCGGGCAGATAGGGGATGCCCACACCGCCGGACAGATTGATAAAGGCGACATGTGCGCCCGTTTCACGCTCCAGGCGCACGGCAAGCTCAAAGAGGATGCGTGCGAGTTTGGGGTAGTAGTCGTTGGTGACGGTATTGCTGGCAAGGAAAGCATGGATGCCAAAATTCTCGGCGCCCTTGGCCTTGAGCATGCGGAAAGCCTCAAAGAGCTGCTCGGTGGTCATGCCGTACTTGGAGTCGCCGGGGTTGTCCATGATGCCGTTGGAGAGCTGGAACAGGCCGCCCGGATTAAAGCGGCAGCTGACCGTCTTGGGGATGGGTCCCGCGACGCGCTCAAAGAACTCGATATGGCTGATGTCGTCAAAGTTGACGATGGCACCCAGCTTGTCGGCGAGCTCAAAGTCCGCTGCCGGCGTGTCGTTGGACGAGAACATGATGTCGTGTCCCGTGATGCCCAGCGAGCGGGCGATCATGAGCTCGGTATAGCTCGAGCAATCGCAGCCGCAACCGTATTCGTTGAGAATGGAGATGAGCGCCGGGTTGGGGTTGGCCTTGACGGCAAAGTATTCCTTAAAGCCCGGGTTCCATGCAAAGGCGTCGCGCACTTCTTGCATGTTGCGGCGGATGCCCGCCTCGTCGTATAGATGAAACGGCGTGGGGAACTGCTCGACGATATGCTCGAGTGTCTCCTTGTCCACAAACGGCTGCTTGGCCGCATATGCCTCGTTGGGGGTCAATGCCATGTCCCGTAAACCTCGCTATCCAGACGGCGCCATCTGCGCATCGAATCCGCATAGCGTGGACCCAATGTCCGGATAGCGCTCCCGCATTGCTGCAGACAGTCCTGTGGGTGTTTCCCACAGGCCCACCAGGTTGTTCGTGCCCGAAAAACCCAGTTCGGCGGGTTTCGCCTCCCCACGGGGTCAAAGCCTGCCGGCTCGCCCGCGGCTCTTCGTGCCCGCGCCTCTATCAAGTGGTAAAGACCCTATCACGTTGCACTTTACCAAACAAGAGTATTCGTATATAACGTTTAAAAAATGCAGGGATATGCTGGAAACATGTGCGCCACAATCCTGTATCACAATAAGTTGCAACAGATGTGCCTCACGAAGGGATCCTCTATGACCGAGCTCCAAGAACTCCGTCGCTATCGCCGCGATCTCCATCGCATTCCGGAGCTCGATTTCGATCTTCCGCAAACCATTGCCTATATCGAGGGCGTGCTGGCATCGCTCGCTTGCGAGGTGACCCATCCGTGCCCCAGCTGCGTCTGTGCTTTCTTCGACGCCGGCGTTGATGCCGCGCATGCCACGGCGATTCGCGCCGATATGGATGCGCTGCCCATCGCGGAGGCGACGGGAGCGGCCTTTGCCTCGACCCATCCCGGCAAGATGCACGCTTGCGGACATGACGGACACATGGCCATGGCACTTGCCGCCGCGACGTATGTCGACCGTACGATTCGCGAGCAGCCGGGCGCCATTAGGCGCAATGTGCTCTTTGTGTTCCAGCCGGCCGAGGAAACGACCGGTGGTGCCAAGACGGTATGCGAGAGCGGCGTGTTCGAGCGCTACGGGGCGGATCTCATCTTCGGCTTCCACGTGTGGCCCGATCTGCCCGCCGGCACGTTGGCGAGCTGCCCCGGTCCGTTGCTGGCGCGTTCGAGTGAGACGCACATTCATATTCACGGGACGAGCATCCATATCGCTAAGACCTATGGCGTTCCGGTCGAGGAGTCGCACGATGCGGCGCTGGCGGCTGCCAAGTTCTTGGTTGCCGAGCGCGAACTGATGGACGAGCTGGGCACCGACGAGCCCTGTATCGGTAAGTTTGGTCTGCTGCAGGCCGGTACGGTTTGCAACGCGGTGGCGGGGGAGGCCCATGTGGCCGGAAGCCTGCGTGTGTTTACGGACGACATGTTCGACCGTGCGCGCGAGGGCGTACGCCGTGTGCTCGACGAGGCGTGCACCGCAACGGGCTGCACGTATGATCTCGACTTTGCCGAGGGCTATCCACCGGTCGATAACGACCCCGAGCTGTTTGCCAGCGTCGCGCCTGCCTTGTCCGAACTGCAACTTGTGGACGAGCCGCTGCTAATCGCCGAGGATTTCGCCTTCTATCAGCGCTATCTGCCGGGCGTGTTCTTCTTGCTGGGCACGGGCGTTCCTGCCAGTCGGGATAATCCGAGCGACGCCGAGGGCTGCCCTGCCTATGCCACAAGTGCCCTGCATACTGATACCATGCTCTTTGACGAGGAAATCCTACTCAAGGGCCTCGATGTCTATAAACGATTGCTTTTGCTTGCTTAAGTGTCGAAGGATACCTGTCTAGAAAACACGAACAGATGTACGGTATAATAGAGATGTAAGCCTATAGAAACGTTTGACGTTATTAACGTAAGGCGATACTATGGTTGCATCGTAATGAGCGCTATCGGGTCTGTTTTGAGTGGAGACGGGAGATGGCTTGGAATGTCGAAATCGTCGATTATCACAAGTGATGAGACCTCGGCCGATTTGCTGCCGCCGGTGACTCCTGGCGAGCTTCTCAAAGAGGAATTTCTTGTCCCTATGGGCATTTCTCAATATCGCCTTGCTAAGGAGACCGGGATTCCGGCTCAACGCATTGGGCAGATTGTCTTGGGGAGGCGTCGTGTGACGGCCGACACCGACCTTCGCCTTTGTCGCTACTTTGGCCTGACGGATGGTTATTGGCTGCGCGCCCAGATAACGTTTGATCTCGAGGCGGAGAAGAGGCGCATCGAACCGGAACTGGATAAGATCATTCCTGTCCAGCAGGCTATCGCATTGTAGTGTTCAAAGATGTTGAGGTTGGAGTGACGATGGGGCGACGCCGACAGACTGCCGTGTATAGTCCGGGTGGATGCGGGTGTGGGTTGCTGCTGCTCCCGGTTATTGCTGTGAGCATTGGCGTGATGTTTGCGCTTGCTGGACTGGCCGCGGCGGCACTCGTGTTGCTGATTGCTGCTATTGGTGTGACGATTTGGCTCTATCGTTGCCGCGAGCAACGTCGTGCCGACGGTAAAACCAATGTTGGATGGACTATCTTTTTGGTCGTCGCCTACCTATTGAGCATCAGTTATTTGGCCTTCTTTATCCTGTTACTTGTGAGCACCTTTACCGGGGAATCCGTCACGGTGGGGTAGGCTTCGATGAGCCTCTTGAGGATGAGGCGAGGGGGCGGACTCTGAATGAACAGCGCTCCACGTCAATATGTTTCATTCGTTGTGTAGCAATCCGAATGCGCAAGCGTTTGGCGTGAGAGTGCCGCCGCCAGCAACACGGGGATGCAGGCCGCGATCGCCAGCCCCATGCCAGCTCATCGCAAAAGCGTGTCAACGTCGCGCTCGACCACGGCCATTTCCTGCTCGAGTTTGTAGGCTCGCTCGATTTTTTACATTGCATCAGTTCTGTTTTTCATAGCGTCAGCTATTGGCTTTACGAGTGGAAATGAAAGTTCTATGGCTATAGCGTGGTTATGTCTTGGTTCTTCATTTCTTTGCTTGGGTTCGACTCATAAGAAAAAGAAAAAAATACAGATGATAAAAAATTTCCTGCTTGTATTGTTGGAAAATCGGTATTTCAGGAGGTGTTTTTATGCCACAAATGAATAAGGGAGGAAAATTTATTTTCGGGAAATCACTCATTCGGACGGATGGAACATTGCGGATTCCGCCACAGGCAATGGAAGAATATCGCATTGCAGATGAAGGAAAAGTATATCTTTTTACCGGAAGTAAGATTACCGGTGGCTTCTGCGTCACCCGGAAAGGCCTT
>CABUSL010000041.1 GCA_902494295.1 uncultured Collinsella sp. | reverse complement strand
GCCGTTATGAAGCCCACCGAGGGCACCATCCTCACCGTGGCCCGCGTCGCCAGCGAGGAGGCTGCCGCCTCCGATGCCGCCGACAGACGCTGCCGCTCCGCAGCATCGAGCTCCGGTCATCTGCGCCATTTCGGGTTCGGGCGGTTGCGGCAAGTCGACGATCGTTGCCACCATGGCACACACATCGTCGCTGTTGGGCTTGCGTGCCGCCGTGCTCGACCTGGACCTGATGTTTGGAAACCTTTACGACTTGTTAGGCGTCGATGCTCCGCGCGATATGGCGGCACTTATCGAGCCGTCGGCGGCGGGCACGCTCACCGAGCCGGATATCGTAGCCACATCGATGCGCGTGGCGCCGGGCGTTACGCTCTGGGGTCCCGTTGCGGCGCCCGAGCAAGCCGAGCTCATGGCACGTCCGGTGGAGCTACTGCTTGATGTTTTGCGTCGCGAATCCGACGTGGTCTTTATCGATACCTCGGTCTTTTGGGGCGACGCCGTGGCGGCTGCGGTGGCGGCGAGCGACCGTTGCCTGGTCGTTGGCGATGCTGCGGTGTCGTCCGCGACGTCGGCGTCGCACGTCATTGAACTGGCGAGTCGAGTAGGTGTGCCGCGCACGCGCATGAGCGCCGTGTTCAACCGGTTCGGTGCGCGCGGGGCAGACGAGGACGTCGCCATGCGCTTTGAGATTGCCTGTGCGTTGAGCTCCAAGATTCGTATCGCCGATGGCGGGCAGGATCTCGCCGCGCTCATGGCGTTTGGGCGCGCTGACGAGGCAGTGGGTCAGACGAGCGCTTTCGCGACCAGCGTGCGCGAGGCCACGCGCGAGATGCTCGTGGAACTGGGGTGCGCCGTCGGCCCTTGGAGCGATATGGTCGCTGACCGCGCGACCCGCACCGAGCGCCCGCGTATCCGTCTTCCCTGGTCGCGTGAGGGTGATTCGCGATGAGTCTGCAGACGAGGATTAAGGCTGCCGGCGCTGCAGCGGCGGCAGCGCCTGTAGATGCGGGGCGTCGCCGCGCGGTGAAACGACGCACCAAGCGCGCCGTGATGGACCGCATGGGTTACGACGAAGTGACGCGTATCAGCGCCTATGTCGACCCGGCACTTGCCCGCTCGGAATTGCGTCCCGCGGTGGAGGCGGCGCTCAATGTTGAGGAGCCGACCGATCTCGCGACGCCCGAGCGCGAGACCATCATCGACGAGATTTTGGATGACGTGGTGGGCTTGGGGCCGTTGCAGCCGCTCATCGAGGACGATACCGTTACCGAGATCATGATCAACGGCTGCCGTTCGGCTTTCTTTGAACGCGGCGGCGTCTTGTACCCCATCGAGCATGCGTTTGAGGATGATGAGCAGATCCGTGTGCTTATCGACCGCATCATCTCGCCACTTGGCCGCCGTATCGACGAGCGCAGCCCCATCGTCAACGCCCGCCTCAAAACGGGCTATCGCGTCAACGCGGTGATTCCACCCGTGGCGATTGACGGACCGATTCTCACCATCCGAAAGTTCTCGGACCGCATTTGCTCGCTGGACGAGCTTGTGGGGCTGGGGTCGCTGCCGCTTTGGTATGCGCAGCTGTTGTCGTGCGCGGTGTCGCTGCGACAGGACCTGGCGGTTGCGGGAGGCACGGGATCTGGTAAGACCACCCTGCTCAATGCGTTGTCATGTGAGATTTCCACCGGCGAGCGCATCGTGACGATCGAGGACTCTGCCGAGCTCAAGTTTGCGCATCATCCGCACGTGGTGCGTCTAGAGGCGCGCGAGGCTTCAATTGAGGGCGAGGGCGCGGTGACGATCCGCGACCTGGTGACCAATGCCCTGCGCATGCGCCCCGACCGCATCGTGGTGGGTGAGGTGCGCGGTGCCGAGTGCTGCGACATGTTGCAGGCCATGAACACGGGCCACGACGGGTCGCTCACCACACTTCATGCGGGCTCAGAACAGGAGACCGTGGTACGTCTGACGTTGCTTGCACGTTATGGCATCGATCTGCCGAGCGAGCTCATCGAGGAGCAGATTGCCATGGCGCTCGACGGCATCGTGATGTCCGAGCGCCACGCCGATGGCAGGCGCTTCGTCTCCTCGTATTCGGGGGTGCGTCGCGCCGCGTCGGGCGGCGTAGAGCTCGAGCGCTATGTGACTTTCGATGCCGCCGAGCGCACCTGGACGCTTGACCGCGAGCCGCCGTTTATCGCAGAAGGCCTGCGGTCGGGGATGCTCACACAAGAGGAGGTGGACGAATGGAGGTCGCTGTGCCCCTCGTCGTAGGGGGTTTGGCAGGGTTTTCTGTTGCGACGGCGTGCGGGGTGGAACCTCGTGTGCCGCAGGTGCCGCCGGCGGAGCTGGCGCGTCAGGTGCTCGAGACGGTGGCAGAGAAGCTGCCGCGTGAGCTGGTGGAAAACGATCTGCTGAAAAAGATCGCCCGTTCGTGGGCATCGCTGGCTCCGGCACATCGCCTTGGCCTCGTGATCGAGGATGCTTCGGGGCGTTTGGCGTTTCTGCTGCTATCGAGCGGTGTCTGCTGCGTTTTGCTAACGATGGTGTCGTTATCGCCCCTCGGATTTGCCTTGGGACTTGTTGCTCCGATTGCCGTTGGCGCCGCTCGGGATGGCTTTGAGAGCCGGCGCGAGCAACACGATGTAGAAGAGGCCATGCCCGAGGCGTTTACCGCGCTTTCCATGTCGCTTGCCTCGGGACATTCGCTGGCCCAGGGCATGCGCTTTGTGGGCGCTCATGCGCAAGAGCCAGTGCATAACGAGTTTTTGCGGGTGGCGGCGGCGATCGATTGCGGCATCTCGGCGACCGACGCGCTCGATGACTTGCTCGTGCGCATCGACGCCCCCGGCCTTTCGCTTGTGACCTTGGCGCTTAAGGTGTCTCAGCGCACCGGCGCTCCGCTTGCCGACTTACTGTCCGAGGCGTCGAGCATGGTGGGGGAGCGCATTGAGCTCAAGCGCCGCCTGGATGTCAAGACGTCGCAGGCTCGCATGTCTGCGCATATGGTCGCGGCGATGCCGGCGGGCATGTGCGCGGTGTTGGCGCTGCTTTCGGCAGATTTTCGTCGCGGTCTTGCGACGCCTGCCGGCGCGGGCGCTGTGGTGCTGGGTCTTGCCCTCAACGCCGTTGCCCTAGTGGTTATCCGGCGCATTATGCGGGTGGAGCTATGAGCGCCCCGGTTGCAGTTGCGGCTTGCCTGTGCGCCCTGAGTGTATTTGTCGCGACGGGTTTGGATCGGGCGGATGTACGCAAGATCGCAGGGGCCTGCAAGCGCGAGGCGGTGCTGGTCGCTGCCGCGGGTCGCTCGGTGGTTGATGCTCTGACCGCGCGAATGAAGGGCGCGGTTGGAGCGGGTAGCCCGGCGCGAGTGTCGCTCGGCGAAGTGTCCGAGATGATCGATGTTGTGCGCTTGGGTCTTTCGGCCGGTCTTTCGTTTGATGCGGCGCTTGAGATTTTCTGCGCCAACCGCCGGTCAGTGCTGGCTCTTCGACTTGAGCGGGCCTGCATGGCGTGGCAGGTGGGCGTGGGCACGCGTGAGGACGAGTTGTTGGCCGCCGCACGCGACCTGGACGTGCGAGCGCTCGAGACCTTTGCCATCACGGTGGGGCAGGCGCTCGCTCTGGGTGCCCCACTTGCCGAGACACTGGCCGCTCAAAGTCGCGAGATCCGTGCGGCTCATCGCGCCGCGGTCGAGCGCGAGATCGAGCGTGCGCCCGTCAAGCTGCTGATTCCCACCGGCACGCTCATCTTGCCGGCGTTGCTTCTGTCCATATTGGGCCCGCTGTTGGGAGCAGGCGGGATGATGTAGGGAGGAATACATGAACACGATGACTGACGTTGCTGGCAAGGTCTGGAGCTGGGCTGTTTGCCAGTCAATTCGCGCTCGCCAGCATGCCGGGGAGCTACTGCAGGAGGAGAGTGCGCAGGGCACCACCGAATACGCCATCTTGGTCGGCGTGCTCGTGGTGATCGCCATCATTGCCATTGTCGCATTTAAGGGCAAGGTCCAAGATCTATGGAACGCTATCAGCGAGGGCATCAACAGCCTGTAGAGGGCGAGCGCCCCATCGGGGTGCTGCTGGTGTTTGCTTGCCTGACCGTGGCGATAGCGGCGGTGCTTTGGGGGCTTAACGCCGCGCGGCAGCAGCGTCCTGGGGCCGCCTTCGATTCGGGCTCAGATTCGGCGGTGGCGTCTCAAAAAGATGAGATGCGAGATGCGGACGATTCGGATGTCGCTGTCACGGCGCAAACCTTTCTGCGGACGCTCGACAAGCGGTCTGGCACTGCGACGGATTCGCCTGAGGACAACGCGATTGCGGTCCGGCTTGCATGGTCCGAGGACCGACCGATGACCGAGGCAGCGGCGGATATGTTACGCGCCTACCGCGAGGTGCCAACGGCTCAGCTCGCCCTGAGCGGCTATCTTGATATTAAGGGCAACGTATGGGGCGCCATCGTGCGCGATGGGCGCGGCTGGGTCGATATGGTGACGGTTGCCGCGGATGCCGGTGATGCCTCGTGCCGCCTGCGCGTGATCCGCCTGAGCCCGCAAACAATAAGCTCAAAGGAGGGATCGTGAAATGCATGGCGTTCTGCGTGAAGAGGTTGCCCAAGCGACTGTGGAATACGCCATCGTCACGGTGGCGCTGCTATCGATCGTGCTGGCGATTGCGGGACTTTGGCGTGCTGGCACCGATGGACGCTTGGCGGCGCTGGTTGAGCGGGCGGCATCCCATGGCGTTGCCTCGACGTCGGTTATCGACGCCGCTGCGGGCGCTAAGGACATCGCGTTGTATTGATATCGCGCGCGAGGACCGGGCGCAGTCTACGGTCGAGGCCGCTTTTTTGCTGCCGACGTTTTTGACGCTCATCCTTCTCGCCCTGCAACCGGTGTGCCTGCTTTATACGCGCGCGGTCATGGAGTCTGCCGCCGCCGAGACCGCGCGGCTCATGACCACGACGACGGCGGAGGACGACGATCTTAAGGAGTTCACCCGCCGCCGGCTTGCCGCGGTGCCCAGCGTTTCGATCTTTCATGCCG
The DNA here is from genome assembly GCA_902494295.1 of uncultured Collinsella sp. Taxonomy (GTDB): domain Bacteria; phylum Actinomycetota; class Coriobacteriia; order Coriobacteriales; family Coriobacteriaceae; genus Collinsella. Next base: position 9,894 of record CABUSL010000041.1, on the reverse strand, counting down.
GCGGGCCGTTGTCGTGGGATATCGAGCTTGGCCGGGCCGGTGCGGGTGGCGTCTCGTCCGTGTCCGTTTCCGGCGAGGTCAAGCCGTTGCCTGTGATCGGTGCGTTTGCGCAGGCTATGGGTGGTACCGCCGAGGGTGGCTACGTTGAGCTCAAGGTCGATGTCTCGTATCAATCACGTCCCGAATGGCTGGAGGGAGATTATGATTCGTGGATTGCTACATGGGATTAAGCGTTTCTGGTCTAGATGCGTTTTGACGCGCCGTCCGAGCTGCCATCGCAAGCGAGGCGGCTTTATGGGCCGCGCCGGTATCGACCTGTTTATCGAAGACGGTGCCTACACCACGCTTTCTTCTGCCGTGGTCATCCTAGTGGTGCTCACGTTGTTGTTTTCGTCGACCGCGGCGATATGGAGCATGTCGCGTGCCGGGGATACCCAGGTGGCGGCCGATAGTGGCGCGCTGGCGGGTGCCAACGTAGTGTCGTCCTATCACACGGCTGCCACGGTGGTTGATGCGAGCATCTTGAGTCTGGGGCTGGCGGGGTTTGCCACAATCGGGACGGGCCTGGTCGCCATCCTCATCCCAGGTGCCGAACCAGTTGCCGGCAATATGGTCGACACCGGGATTGAGATCATTAAAACGCGCAACAAGTTTGCCAAAAGCGCATCGGAAGGCTTGCAGAAAATCGAGACGGCTCTGCCGTATCTGATTGCCGCGCGTGCCACGCGGGCGGTGTCGGCGCAGGATACCGATAGTGTGGCCTATACCGGTACGGCGCTTGCCGTGCCCAGGACATCCGAATCGGACTTCGCCGCGCTCAAAGGGTCAGAGATCTCGACCGATGCCATCGAGAGCACCTCAAAAGACCTTGACTATGCTGCCAAGGAACTGAAGAAAGCGTCCGAGAAAACGTCAAAGGCCAAGGAACGCGCCTGGCTTGCCGATTGCGGTGGATCGGACAGAGGCGCAGTCGGAAGCTGTTCGTGCATGTGGGAACGCGCGAAGAACTTGGCGAAGCTTTCGGATATTGAGAATCCGCACTATGCCTCGAGTGTCACATGGGAGCCGCAAGTGGCGCTCGATCGCGCGAAGGCCTATTACCGCTTGCGCCTTGCAAACGAGGCACCTCAGGGCTCAAGCGTCGAGACGAAGGCGGAGTCGGCGGCGCGCAAGGCGTTTTACACCTATGCGAGTACAGAGGTCAATCGTGCATATGTAACCGAGGACGGAGATGCAGTCACTTTCCATATCCCGCTGTTGCCGCGCAACGCTGACGAGGTGCGAGCGACGGAACTCTATACCGATGCGGCGTGGCCAACCAGCGCCATCGATGGCAAGACGTATCTGCATTACGGAACGAGTTGCCCCAACTATAAGAAGGGGTCGCCAGGCGGGCTAGCCTCGGTTGCTGATTATGACGGGCAGGACAGATGCAACAGATGCCATTTTGGCGTTTCGTCGCTCGGTGCCGTTGCAGCGCCTTCGACTTCTATCGAAAACGGCTTCGAATACCACTTTGACAAGTTCAAAGACGCCCTGGAAGACTACGTTAAATGCCGCAACATAGAACTCGAACTTGAGCGTCAGACCGAGGATGAGGCCGACCGTGCGGGCAATGCGTTTGACCAGGCCATTAAAGCGCTTTCCGGCGAGCGCCCGCGTATCGCCCCACCTGGACGCAACGGCGTGGTCGCATTTGCAGTTTCGGGTGACATTACCAGCCCCGATCAACTTAACTCCTCGTTTAACACGGCAGTCAGGCTTGGCGATCGCGGTGCTATCTCTGCCGCGGTGCTGGCGCCCGATGAGGCGACGGCGCAAAACAACGTGCTTTCGCGATTTTTCTCGACATTGAAGGAACGCTCGGGCGGCGTTGCCGGCGTGCTCGACGGCGTCATGGATGTTTGGGGACGGCTGCTCGTGGGATACGGTGATATCCAAGGTTCGGCCGACGAACTTATGGACGAGATGATTAAAGACCTAGGAGGGGGCAGCGGTGCGTTGGGCTCCATCGCATCGTGGCTCGGCGATACCGTTTCGGCGTCCGTGGCGGCGCTGGGTTTGGAACCGTGCGACTTGCGCCTGCGAAAGCCGGTGCTGACCGATTCCGCCAATGTCATTAAGAGTCCGGGGTCTGACATTGCGGGTCTCTCTCAAGCGCAAGACAAACTGCGAAGTATTCCGTTGGGCGTGACCGATCCCAAGGCGCTTTGCGAGGCGTTGGAATATCAAGTCGAACGCACCATTAGCGGTACGGTGTTCACGCTTGCGGAGATTCCTCTGCCCGGCGGCGGCTCCATCCCACTCACCGTCGATGTCGCCACGCTGGTTGGCGCTCTGGGCGGTGGGTCGTAATGAGTATCCGCATGCGTCTGCGCGAGGAGCGCGCCCAAGCGACGGTGGAGATGGCGGTGGTTACGCCCGTTTTGCTGGTGCTGGCACTCATCGTGTACAACGTCATGATCTTTGCCAGTGCTGTCGCGCGCTTCGACCGCGTGGTGCCCGACATCGTGTTGGCGCACGCCGTGGCGTCGGAGGGGGAGGGCGACGAAAGCTCTGCCGATGCCTCGGCGACGGTTCAGACTCAAATTCTGAATGCCATGGAAGGCTATGACTTGCGGATCGAAGTGTCGAGCGAGCAAGGCGCGGAGGCATTGGATGGTGGCCTGCTCTCCCTATCCGGTACGTTTAGGACCTACACCTGCACCATGCACTATGAGCCGTGGCCGACTTCTCTCAGCATCGCTGGCGTTTCGCTGGGGGCGCCGACAACGTTGTCGCACGAGCGCGCGGTGACGGTCGATCCATGGCGTCCGGGGGTGGTCATGTGACCGCGGTCTCGTCTTACATCGCCTACGCGCGGGCACTCAACAGGCTGGGTTGGACGCCGGCCGAGTTTGTGGTGGCGGAGTCGTTTGCCGTGCGCCTGCGCGGCATGCTGGGACGGCGTCCGGTTGCCGCCAACGGCCTGCCGCTTGTCATGGCGTTTCCGCACTGTTCCTCGGTCCACACGTGTTTTATGGCTTATCCCATCGATATCGCCTTTATCGATGCGCGCGGCTATGTCCTCGTATGCTACGAAAACGTACGTCCCTGGCGTATGTGCTCCTGTCCCGGCGCCTGGGCCGTACTAGAGCGCCCTTCAATCATTGTTTCGACCCCTGCTCTCCAACGCGTGCCGGCTTAAGGGACTGAGCGAAAAACTTCTTGCTGCCGGCTGATGCCTCTGACGTGCCGATTTATAGAACCGAGGCTGTGCTCAAAAACTTTTTTAAAATTCTCGGTTGACCGGAACGCGTCCTTGGTTATACTAATCAAGCCTTGAAACAAGGCACACCTCAAATGGCTGGGTAGCTCAGTTGGTAGAGCAGAGGACTGAAAATCCTCGTGTCAGGGGTTCGATTCCCTTCCCCGCCACCTTGAATTGACTAGGACCTCTGCAAAGGGGTCCTTTTCTTTTACCGAGGGCTCTGCGGAAACTGCGTCCCGGAATTTGGATTCAGAGCGGGATGCGTTTTCCGCTTTAAGGCCGCTTGGGAAAGCACGGCCCGGAATCCGGCGCCAGAATGGGACGCGCTTTCCTTTTGCGGCCTTTGGCGGAAACTGCGTCCCAGATCCCGCGCTCAGAACGGGATGCATTTTCCGGTGCCTGCCTCCGGCACACGTGCACATCTCGCGCGCCATCTCGGACCCGCCCGCCCAGACATTCCTCCCACTTTCGCGTCACTTTACAGACCGTTCGGTCGCCTGTCTGCATGCGCGGGTATACTCAAATCGATAGATATGTCATGCAAGAGCGATGCGGGCTTAGCCCGTATGATTCAAAAGGGGGCAGTGATGGAGAGGATACTCGGCGTTAATCTCTCTGGCTGGTTTATTCCCGAGCCTTGGGTGACCCCGTCGCTATACGCGGCGACCGGTGCATCCAATGCGGCCGAGCTGCAGGAGGCCATGGGCACCGCCGCCTATAACGAGCGCATGCGCCGTCATTACGAGACGTTTGTGAGCGAGGATGATTTCCGTCGCATGGCGCAGATCGGCCTCAACGCCGTGCGCCTGCCGGTGCCTTGGTATGCCTTTGGCTCACAGGAGTCCGATGCCTCCTACATCTCGGTTGTCGACTACATCGACCGCGCGATTGAGTGGGCTGCCAAGTACAACATTCGCGTGCTGCTTGACCTGGCGACTGTGCCCGGTGGCCAGGGCGATTCCAACGATTCGCCCGCCACGCCGGAGGCTGTTGCCGAGTGGCATTCGTCCACTAACGGCCGCCATGTCGCACTCGACGTGCTCGAGCGCTTGGCCGAGCGTTACGGCGAGGCCGAGAGCCTGCTGGGCATTGAGCTGCTGGATACGCCGCAGATGAGTGTCCGCAAGAGTCTCTTTGCCATGACGGATGGCATTCCGGCCCACTACCTGCGCAATTTCTATCGCGATGCCTACGAGCTCGTCCGTTCGTATATGCCCGAGGATAAGATCGTCGTCTTTTCGTCTTCGGGGCATCCCAGCGAGTGGAAGCATTTTATGCGCGGCGCCAAGTACAAGAACGTCTACATGGACCTTCACCTGTACCATTACCGCGACGAGTATGCGCTCGATATCACGAGCCCCCGCGGGCTGACGACGGCGATTTCCCGTAACAAGCGCGAGCTTAAAGAAGCGATTTCGACTGGGTTCCCCGTGCTGGTGGGCGAATGGTCGGGCGCGGCGATCTTTGCCAACTCGTCGGTTACGCCCGAAGGCCGCAATGCCTACGAGCGCGTGTTTATCGCCAACCAGCTGGCTTCGTTTGCGCCGGCTGCCGGTTGGTTCTTCCAAACGTGGAAGACCGAGAAGCGCATTGCAGCATGGGACGCCCGCGCGGCGCTCGGTACGCTCGAGCGTGGCATGATTGAATAGGTTGATATGACGCAAAACAGCGCCCATACGGGCAAACTCTATGTGGTCGGCACGCCCATCGGCAACTTGGGCGACCTGTCCCCGCGCGTTGGCGAGGCCTTTGCCGCTGCCGATGTCATCTGCTGCGAAGACACGCGTGTGACGTCAAAGCTGCTGATGCACCTGGGCATTTCCAAGCCGCTTGTCCGTTGCGACGAGAATGTGATCGCCAACCGCGCCGCCGGCCTGGTCGACCGTCTGCTGGCGGGGGAGACCCTCGCCTTTGCCTCGGACGCCGGCATGCCGAGCGTGTCCGATCCCGGCCAGGCGCTGGTCGAGGCGGCGCGTGAGGCCGATGTGCCCGTCGAAGTTATTCCCGGGCCCTCTGCTTGCGTCACGGCGCTCGTTTCGTCCGGCATTCCCTGCGAGCATTTTTTCTTCGAGGGCTTTTTGGGTCGCAAGCACGGCGACCGCGTGCGCCGACTGCAGCGCCTTGCCGTGGTGCCCGGCGCGCTCATCTTCTACGAGTCTCCACATCGCATCGTGGCGACGCTCGAGGCCGTGGCGGAGGTCTTTCCCCAGCGTGAGGTTGCCGTCTGCCGCGAACTCACCAAGCTGCACGAGGAGGTCTTGCGCGGGCCCGCTGTCCAGCTTGTCGAGGAGCTGCGTGCTCGCGGCGAGGTAAAGGGCGAGATTGCGCTGGTCATCGCGCCGCCGAGCGAGGATGAGGAGGCCGGTATCGTGCCGGTTGGCGCCGCGGCAGCGGATCCCGACGAGGCCCTGCGCGAGGATATCCGCGCCGCGCTCGAGGAGGGGGAGCCCGCGTCTGCGGTGGCCAAGCGTCTGTCTCAGAAGTATTCGCGCCGCAAGCGCGATGTCTATGCCATGGTGCTCGATATGCAATAGATGGAGGATATCCAGCCCTTGCGCTAGAATCATCCTCTGTATGCAACGTTTTTCTGGAGGACAAACCCCATGGATCAAAGCAAGCCTTCGTTCTTTATCACGACGCCCATCTACTACGTCAACGCCGATCCGCACCTGGGCACGGCTTATTCCACCATCATCGCCGACGTTCAGGCTCGCTATCGCCGTTCCGCCGGCTATAACGTCAAGTTCCTGACCGGCATGGACGAGCACGGCGAGAAGGTCGCCGAGGCCGCAGCCAAGCACAACATGACGCCGCAGGAGTGGACCGACAGCCAGGCTCCGCACTTCAAGGAGCTTTGGAGCAAGCTCGAGATTTCCAACGACGACTTCATCCGCACCACCGAGCCGCGCCAGCATCATGCCGTGCAGTACTTGTGGGAGCGCATGAAGGAGTCCGGTTACCTGTATAAGGGCAGCTACGACGGCTGGTATTGCGTGCCTGATGAGACCTACTTCACCGATACACAGGTCCAGAAGGGCGACGAGGAGTACGGCAGCGTCGGCCAGCACCTGTGCCCCGACTGCCACCGTCCGCTTGAGCGCGTGCAGGAGGAGTCCTACTTCTTTAAGCTTTCCGCCTTCCAGGACAAGCTGCTTAAGCTCTATGACGAGCATCCCGACTTTGTCGAGCCTGCGTTCCGCATGAACGAGGTTCGCAGCTTTGTCGAGGGCGGCCTTAACGACCTTTCCGTGAGCCGTACGAGCTTTGACTGGGGCATTCAGGTCCCGTTTGACGAGGGCCACGTGACGTACGTGTGGTTCGATGCACTGCTCAACTATATGACGGCCGTCGGCTACGGTGTCGACACCGACGAGGCGCGTGCCGAGCTGGCCTATCGCTGGCCCGCGCAGTTCCACATCGTGGGTAAGGACATCATCCGCTTCCACTGCGTTATTTGGCCCGCCATGCTCATGGCCATCGGCGAGGCCCTGCCCGAGCACGTCTTTGCCCACGGCTTCCTGACCGTGCGCAATGCCGAGACCGGCAAGGCCGAGAAGATGTCCAAGAGCCGCGGCAACGCCATCGCTCCGCAGGACGTTATCGACATGCTGGGCGTCGAGGGCTATCGCTACTACTTTATGACCGATGTCGTCCCCGGCACCGACGGTGCCATCAGCTTCGACCGCATGGAGCAGGTCTACAACGCCGACCTGGCCAACAGCTGGGGCAACCTCATCTCGCGTTCGCTCAACATGAGCGGCAAGTATTTTGACGGTTGCGCGCCCGCCAAGCCCGCATCGTTCGATGCGTTCGACAACCCGCTGGCAAAGATCGCCGATGGTCTGGTCGAGCGCTACATGGCCAAGATGGACGTGCTCGATTACGGTGGAGCCAAGGATGAGGTCATGGAGCTCATTCACGCCGCCAACCACTACATCGAGGACTCTGAGCCCTGGGCGCTTGCCAAGGACGAGGCCAAGGCTGACGAGCTGGCGTTTGTGATCTACAACCTGCTCGAGGCCATCCGCATTGCCGCTCACCTGCTGATGCCGCTCATGCCCCAGACTTCTGCTGAGGCCCTGCGCCGCCTGTCCTGCGAGGACGAGGCCGCGAGCGACGACCTCAAGGGCATTTGCGCTTGGGGCTTGCTTGCCGGCGGTCAGCCCGTCGAGAAGGGCGAGCCGCTGTTCCCGCGTCTGGCGTAGAGACCGCGCGAGCGCCATATCGGCAATTTGCTGTTTAGCTGTAAGGGCATGGCCACCACGGTCCATGCCCTTTTGTTTCAAGACGCCGCCATCATGCTAAGGAGGCAACCATGACAACTTCGCCTTTGGCAAACCCCACGGCCACCAGGGAGCTGCTAGAGGAGTTTGGCCTTGCGACTAAGCATCGCTTGGGCCAGAACTTTCTAATCGACAATCATGTGATCGAGCGTATCTGCGAGCTTGCCGAGCTTGCAGGTGACGAGCGCGTACTCGAGGTGGGTCCGGGTTGCGGTACGTTGACACTTGCGTTGCTGCAGGAGGCGGCGTGCGTTACGTCGATCGAGGCCGATCCCGAGCTTGAGCCGGTGCTTGACGCCCACGCCGCCGACTATGCCAACTTCCGCTTTATCATGGGTGACGCGCTCAAGGTGGGCCCGGAGCAGATTGAGCAGGTTGCGGGCGGTAAGCCGACGGTGTTTGTCGCGAATCTGCCCTACAACGTGGCGGCGACGATCATCCTTCAGTTCTTCCAGACGATGCCCGCGCTTAAGCGCGCTGTCGTCATGGTTCAAAAGGAGGTTGCCGATCGCATTGCCGCAGTGCCGGGTAACAAGACCTATGGTGGCTATACGGTAAAGCTCGGCCTGTATGCGCAGGTTACGGGTCGCTTTGAGGTCCCGCCGCGTTGCTTTATGCCGGCGCCGCACGTGGACTCGGCCGTCGTGCGTATCGACCGTGTTGACGGCGTGGTGCCCGAAGGACTCGATCGCGAATTTGTGGCCCGCGTGATTGACGCTGCATTTGCCCAGCGCCGCAAGACCATCCGCAATTCCATGAGCGCCAACGGCTTTGCCAAGGACGTGCTCGATGCCGCCTTTGAGGCTTGCGGTATTGCACCCACCACGCGCGCCGAGACGCTTGATGTCGCTGACTTTGTCCGTCTGGCCCAGGAGCTAATCCATGATGCCTAATGCCGAACGTGTGACGTTTACCAAGAAAAAGAAGACGGTTGCTTGTCCCGTGCCCTTGGCACCGCTTGCCGACACGCATGCGCATCTGCTTTCGTTTTGGGGCAAAGAAGTGCCCGAGACGCTCGTGCGCGCCAAAGCCGCGGGTGTCGACCTGTTGGTGACGATGTTCGACCCCATCGCTGACAAACGCAGCGTGACGGACTATAGCGACTGGCTCGTGCGCGAAATTCTGCCGATGCAGGATATCCCGCAGATCAAGTATCTTGCCGGCGTGCATCCGTATGGCGCGCCGGACTATACCGACGACGTTCACGCACAGGTCGTTGTCGCGCTCGATGACCCTTTGTGCGCCGGTATTGGCGAAATCGGCCTGGACTATCACATGGACTATGACGACGATATCGCGCCGGCACCCCATAACGTGCAGATTGACTGCATGGCGCGCCAGCTCGAGCTTGCCGTGTGCCGTAACGTGCCGGTGGAGCTACATCTGCGTCACGAGGACACGGACCAGGAGCGCACCTCGCACGTGGACGCCTGCAACGTGCTTCGTGAGGTGGGCGTGCCCCAGGCCGGTTGTGTGCTGCACTGCTTTGGCGAGGACCGCGCCACGATGGAGCGCTTTGCGGAGCTGGGCTGCTATATCGCCTATGGTGGTGCGGCTACCTTTAAGCGCAACGACGACGTGCGCGAGGCATTCGCGGCAACCCCACTCGATCGAATTTTGTTCGAGACGGATTGCCCGTATATGGCTCCGGAGCCCATTCGCGGTCTTGAATGCGAGCCCGCAATGATCTCCATTACGGCAAACGCGCTGGTTAACGACCGTGTCGATCGCACTGGTGAGGACGCCGAAACAATCGCGCAAGCCGCTTGGGAGAATGCCTGCAAACTTTTTCAAAAATAGTTCTTGCGTTCGCGGTGGCGCTCCGTTATTCTAATTCCTGCACGCGGGCGTGGCGGAATTGGCAGACGCGTACGGTTCAGGTCCGTATGGGGGCAACCCCATGAAGGTTCAAGTCCTTTCGCCCGCACCATTGATTGAAAGAGCTCCCAGCAATGGGAGCTTTTTTGTTATGGGCCCATCGCGGGGACTTGAACCTGCGAAGGAGCGAGCGTAAAGAAAACGCGGAGCGTTTTTAGCGAGCTGGCGAGTCCGCCGGCAGCGTTGAACCCGAGGTCTATCGAAATTACTTCATTTTGTCTCAAGGTTGAGCCAAATTAGCGTACATCTGTTGCGCAAAATGAGCAAAAATGGCTTCATGAAATGTCTCTATTTTCATGTCAGTACTCATCTTTACCACTTTTTGACCACAGGGACATCTACCGCGCGAAATCGATATGTCAAATCTGCCAAAACGGCCCATAACAAAAAAGCTCCCATTGCTGGGAGCTCTTTCATTCAATGGTGCGGGCGAAAGGACGTCCGCGTATCCGCTGCGCGGATCCGCACCGGCTTCGCCCGCCT
>CABUSL010000040.1 GCA_902494295.1 uncultured Collinsella sp. | reverse complement strand
TATCTCCTGCCATCTTCTCACGGCTTCCGCGGGAAGCGAAAGGGCAATCGCGGCAGATTTATACCCGTGCCCGAGCTCGAAGAGCCCTATGGCCGCCTTCCTGGCCTCGACATCATGCTTCACCCTCAAATCAACGCGCATAAAGAAAGCCTCCCATTTCTCATGTCCAAGAAATGGGAGGCAGTTCAACACGGGTGACGGGCTTTTCCACTACCAGCCGCGTGCCTCCTCCGCACGCACGAGCTGACGAGCCTCGATCTGGCGAATCATATCGATGCGGCGCTGGTGACGGCCGCCCTCGAACTCGCCGGTGAGCCAGGCGTCGACGATCATCTTGGCCAGCTCGATGCCTACCACGCGAGCACCAAATGCGAGCATGTTGGTGTTGTTGTGCTCGCGTGACAAGCGAGCGGAATACGGCTCAGAGCAGGTGCAGCAACGGATACCGCGCACCTTGTTCGCGGCAAGCGAAATGCCCACTCCCGTGCCGCAGATCACGATACCGCGATCGACTTCCCCGGCCACGACCGCGTTCGCCACGGCCTCACCCGCGATGGGATAGTCAAAGCGCTCGGTGCTGTCCGTGCCGAAGTTCACGACCTCATAGCCGTACTTCTCCTGGATATACGCCGCAATGGCTTCCTTATACTCAACCGCGACGTGGTCGTTTCCAATACCGATCTTCATAAGAGACCCCTTTCCAAATCCGCTCGCGCGTGTCGCGCGCTCATTCCGTCCTAATTTGCCATTACGCTTCTAATACACCTCGCCGGCGCGCAGGCGACGCAAGCACTCCTCGTAACCGGCGTCCTTGCCAAACAGCGCACTGGTGCCCAGGATGAAGCCATCCGCACCGATGGCGGACAGATCGCGCACGCGCTCAGGCGAGCAGGCGCCATCGATCATGAGCTTGAAGCCGAAGCGTTCCTTCAGCGCGGCAAGACGACGTACCTTATCGTTCGTGGACTCGATGAAGCTCTGACCGGCAAAGCCCGGGTTCACCGTCATGACCATCACGTAGTCGCAAAGGTTCAACATCTCCTCCACCTCGGAAATCGAGGTGTCGGGGTTTACTGCGATGCCTGCGCTCTTGCCGAGGGCCTTGATCGCAGCGAGAGTCTTGACCACGTAGCGCTCGGACTCCGGATGGATGTAGATGATGTCCGCGCCGGCGGAGGCGAAAAGCTCCACCTTGCTGGCGGGGTTCTCGACCATAAGGTGCACGTCAACGAGCTTGTTGGTGGCGGCACGCACGGCCTTAATGTCCTCGAGGCCCATGGCGAAGTTGGGAACGAAACTGCCGTCCATCACGTCGCAATGGAAGATATCAATGCCGGCGGCGTCGAGCTCCTCGACGGTCGCACGCAGGTTGCCGTAGTCGGCGCACATGAGGCTGGGGCAGAGCAACATGGTGAACTCCTTATCTGCTCTTTGGTTATCTACTCGTTGGTAATTAATCGTTTAACCTGTATCTAAAGTCTGGCTGATTAATCGTTTAACCACGTTGTTAACCTACAGGTTTCTCTAGATTCACAACGTTGTCATATTTGTCTATCTAGCTGGCGTCATACGGATTCCGTACGGCGAAAAGCCGTTGTGTTCCCTAGAAAGAGGCCCCGCCATTCAGCTGGCCACCATGGGCCGTGCTCGCACGGGCGTGGGCCTTGAAACCCTACGCCTCCGGCGTGATCAGGCGCGCACGTTGGGCGATCTTCTCGTCATAGGACTCCGCGATAATCGCCACACCATCGAACCCAAACGCGCGAACACTCGAGAACTGATGGAACTTCGAGCTGTCGCACAGCACGTACGTCTTGTTCGAGTTCTCGCGCACAATGCGCTTTTTCGTCGCCTCAACGTAGGAGGGCGTCATGGCGCCGCGGTCCTCGTCAATCGCGTTGATCCCGATAAACGCCTTATCGAAGTACAGGTCGCGCAGGATCGATTCGGTCATAGAACCGCAGAACGAGGAGTTCACATGGTTGAACTCGCCGCCCACTACGATGAGCTGGGCGCGTATCTCGCTCTTAATCAGGCACGCCGAGGCATCCGTCGTGTAAATTGTCACGTCGCGGTCGAGCAACAAGCGCAGCAGGGCCGTACAGGTGGAGCCGGAATCGAGATAGAGCGTATCTCCATCCTCAACGAGACGCAGGGCAACCTGGGCAATCTGGTCCTTCTCGCTCCCGTGCAAACCCGAACGCGTCGAGATGCTCACCTCGTGGACAGCCGAGACGAGCTTCACTGCGCCGCCCGAAAGATGCTCAACCTTGCCAAGCGCTTCCAGCTCCTTGAGGTCGCGGCGCAGCGTCGAAATAGAGACGCCCGGCAGCTCCTCCTGCAGCTCGGAAATCCTCGCGAGGCCCGACTTCTGCAGGCACTCTACAATTCGCTCCTGGCGCTCATACGGGATCATATTGGGACCCTCTCCAAACCACTCTGCTTCACGCTCGTTCATTTCTTTTCGAAAAGTGTAACGCATGTGCAGAATAGCGGCCGCCACCTGTTGCGATGACGACCGCTTAATCGATTGACCTACCCTCTCGTTCACAATTTGAACGAAGGTGAGGCACCTCACGCAAGGGTGACGCTCCTCGAGCGAGGATAACGAGCCCCAGGCGAGACGGCGCGCTTCGAGTGAAATGGCGCCCCAGAGGCGACGCACTTCAAGCTCTTAGGCGAGCTTCTGCTCCTTGTCGCAGAAGACAAAGCCCAGCACCGCGGAGACCGCAAAGGCAATGAGCATGCCAACCATGGCCCAGGCGAAGTTCATAGCGTCGGAGCTCACAAATGCCGGGAAGGTGGTAACGGAGCCAAAGGTAAAGGCCGTGGTCACAACACCCATGAGGCCGCAGAACGTGCCGCCAGCGGCACCGCCGATGATCTGGGCGAGCCACAGCTTCTTGTTCTGCACGAGCATACCGAACAGGGTGGGCTCGATGATGGCGGACAGGGCGATGGAGATAACACCGGTCATGGAGAAGGTCCTGAGCTTCTGGTCGCGGGCCTTCAGGAACACGCCCAGGGCGCAGCCGATCACGCCGAAGTTGCAGGCGAAGGTGAACGGGCAGATGTAGTCGTAACCAACCGTGGCGATGTTGTTGATCATGATGGGGTTCACGGCCCAGTGGATACCCATGGACACGAGCACCGACCAACCGCCGCCGACCAGGATGCCGGCAAGCACGGAGCTGCGCTCGATGAGCCAGTTGACCACGAAGCCGATGCCCTCGCCGGCGTACACGCCCAGCGGGCCGATCACGATCATGGTGAGGGGAACCATCACGAGCAGGGACACGGCGGGCAGCACGACGAGCTTGAGCATCTCGGAGACGTGCTCATCGAGCCACTTATACAGGAACGAATAGGCCCAGGAGGCGAGAATCGCCGGGATAACCGTGGAGTTGTAGCTCATAAGCACTACGGGGATGCCGAACAGGTCGGTCATGGCCCCGTTGCCCGTGTCGCCCATAAGAGCGATAAAGTCCGGGTACAGCAGGCAGGCGCAGATGAGTGCCGACAGGTAGGGGCTGGCACCGAAGCGCTTACCGGCCGAGAAGCCAAGAAGCACCGGCAAGAAGTAGAACACGCTCATGGCCAAGGTGTACAGGATGGTGTAGGTGCCCGAGCCCTCGGCAATGATGCCGAGCTGGGCGGCCAGGATGACAAAGCCGCGCAGGATACCGGAGCCGGCCATCGCGGGCAGCAGCGGGGCAAAGATGCCGGAGATCGCGGAGAAGACCTGGCTGACGATGCTCTCGCCCTCGTCCTTGGTAGCAGCGGAGATCTCCGCGCCCGAGCCCTTGACCAGCGGCTCAAACTTCTCGTACAGCTTCGGGACCTCAGTGCCGATGAGAACCTGGTACTGACCAGCCTTGTTCAGCGTGTTCACAACGCCTTCGACTTCCTTGACCGCAGCGTCGTCACAAGCCGCGTCGTCCTTGAGATTGAGGCGCAGGCGCGTCGCGCAGTGCGTCATTCCCGAGATGTTCTCGGGACCACCGACGGCGTCCAGAATCCCCTGAGCCATCGCGTTCCAGTCGCGTTTCATTGGTTACCTCCCCATTGCGCAGAAGAGCTCGCGGACAAGCTCGGCTGCCTTAATCGCGTCGTTTGCATCGATAACGGATTGGATCTTCTCCATGCCTACGGTCTCGATTGCATCGTTGAGCAGATGAATCATCTGGTCGTTCTGCGTAGCCTCGCCGGCAGCGGGTTCGATGACCGGGAACGTGTCGAAGTAGATCGCGCTGTCGTACCCGTGCTTCTTCACGTAGTAGAGGAACTCGAGGGTCTTCACCGGCGTGGACGTACCAATCATAAGGCCATCATCGAAGCGACCGTTGCCGTCGTTTAGGTGAATGCCGTAGAGCTTGCCCTCGCGGCCGAACAGGTCGACGGCCATGGCGGGGTTCTCGTGCTTCATGAGCATGTGGCAGTAGTCCAGCGTGACGCCCAGGTTCGGGCGGTCTGCAGCGTTGAGGATCATGCCGGTCATGCCCATGGAGTCGATGAACGCGTACGCGCGCTCCTCGTAGGGTTTGTACTCGATCGAGATCTTGAGGTCGGGCGCATAATCGCAGACCTTCTGGAATGCGGCTACGAGCTGGTCGAAGACGCGAGCATAGGCGATCTGGAAGCTGTAGTCGAAACCGTCGTGGCCGAGCCAGATGGTCACCGTGTTGCCACCGGCAGTGCGGCAGTAGTCGCACGCCTCGTAGCAGAGCTCAAGGGCTTCCGCGGCAAGGGCATCATCGGCATTGCCCAGGTCACCGTTGAGGAACGCGTTGCGGAAGCGCAGCGCGCAGCCGTTCAGCTGCAGTTCGTGAGCTGCGAGCTTGGCGGCCATGTCCTCCGCCGTGACACCTGTGCAGTGCTCGGGGTAGTTGAGGTCGACGTGCGTGAGGCCCACGCTCTGGAACTCCGCGAACACGCGATCAAGATTCTTGTCGCCATCGCGAAAATAGGAGTTGATACGAGTTGCAAGCTTCATGCTTCTACGTCCTTTACCTTCGTCCTTGATCGTTTCTGCTCGTTCGAGCACCTGATCTATATCCGTAATTCGATAAGGGCCGCAGCCTGCGCGCCGGGGCTTACCCTGTGACATGTAGATTACTGCCACGTAAGTTCATTTTCAATCAGTATTTTTCATTCTTTTTCTCATTGTGTCAGAGTTTTTCACTGCAAATGGCCATCTACCTTGTGGTTTTGCTGTTAATCAAGTTTGACCATTCTTGATGCTATTTGATTTAATCTGAACTTAACTACCGTTTACAGGCGAAAATCAACCGTTCGCCGGCGACGGTGACGCAAAATGAAGAAAGCTTGCATGGGGTTGACACGGTAAATCCCCTCGTCAAAAATACAGGCGGATTGAAACGGGTACAAGGTACCTGGAGCGCACTGCGCCCGGCCTTAAGGAGGTGTGCCATGAAAGGCAGTCATAGTCGAAAAACCTACATGTCGCCCTCGGCACGCCGCGAGGATTCCCCGTTCGCATAAACGCCAGTAGCCGATCGTTGGCACTCATTCACGAGCACGAGCACCGTAAAACTCACCACAAAGCCGCCCGTCCTCTTTACGGGGATTCGCGAGCATGACGTGAGCGACATCTAGGTTTTTTGAAGCAAATACGACACGTACGCTAACTCCCTTCAACAAGGAGGACCCTATGCTGATGCTCAAAACGGCCACAGTGCTCGAAGCAATCTCCAAGCGCCGCCACACGGCGCGTCCCGCCGCCCACGCCGGCCTTAGCAAAAACACCGTCTTTGCTGTCACGCATGACGCCAAGGACACCCTAACCCTACTCGACGCCACAGCCGACGGCCTCACTGCCGACCAGGCCGAGGAGCGCTTGGACGCATACGGCGCCAACGCCATCGAGGCTCACGCCAAGACATTTTTCCGCCGCCTGGCCGACGCGTTCATCGACCCCTTTGCCGGTATCCTCGCCGCACTCGCCCTGGTCTCGCTCTATATCGACGTCATCGCCGTGCCCGAGCCCCAGCGCGACCCCTCCACGGTCATCGTCATCGGCGTCATGCTGCTGGTATCGGGCGGCATGAAGTTTATCCAGGAAGCCCGCAGCGGCAATGCGGCCGAGGCCCTCAAGGACCTGGTCTCCAACACTTGCACCGCCCTGCGCGACGGCGAGCGCATCGAGATCCCCTTCGACGAGCTCGTCCCCGGCGATGTAATCCGTCTCTCTGCCGGCGATATGGTGCCGGCAGATGCCCGCACCATCACCGCGCGCGACCTGTTTGTGATCGAGTCCGCACTCGCCGGCGAGAGCGAGGCCGTCGAGAAGACCACCGCCGTCACCGTCGTCGAGGGCGCCGACGGCTCCGCACTGCCACTCTCTGCCTGCAAGAACATCGTCTTTACCGGCACCTCCGTGCAAAACGGCGCCGCCATGGCGCTTGTCGTTGCCACCGGCTCGGACACCTACCTGGGCGGCATCGCCAAGATGCTCAACGGGCGCGGCGAAAAGAGCGCGTTTGACCGCGGCGTCTCGAGCGTCTCCATGCTGCTGGTGCGCCTGATGCTCGTTATGGCGCCGGCCGTCTTTGCCATCAACGCCGCCACCAAGGGCAACGTCATCGACGCGCTGCTGTTCGCCACGAGCGTGGCCGTGGGCATCACGCCGCAGATGCTTCCCGTCATCGTGACCACGAGCCTGTCGCAGGGCGCCAAGGACCTCGCCCGTCGCCAGGTTATCGTCAAGGAGCTGCCGGCGATTCAAAACCTCGGAGCGATGGACGTCCTGTGCTGCGACAAGACCGGCACCCTCACCGAAGACCGCATCGTGCTCGAGCGCTACCTCAACACCGATGGCAACGAGGACGCGCGCGTGCTGCGCCATGCGTTTTTGAACAGCTTCTTCCAGACCGGCCTCAAAAATCTTATCGACCTGGCCGTAATCGACCGTGCCGATGTGACGCCCTCGACCGTCGCACCCGATTCCATGCTGGGCCAGAGCCTGCGCGACCGCTACACCAAGGTCGACGAGGTTCCCTTCGATTTCTCGCGCCGTCGCCTGAGCGTAGTTGTCGCCGACGCCCAAGGCAAAACCCAGATGGTTACCAAGGGCGCTGCCGAGGAAATGCTCGAGATCTGCTCCTTTGTCGAGATCGATGGCATCGCTCAGCCGCTCACCGACGAGAAGCTCGCCCAGATTCGCAAGCAGATCGCCGGACTTAACGCCGAGGGCCTACGCGTAATTGCCGTGGCGCAGAAGACCAATCCGCGCTGCGTGGGCGAGTTTGGCATCGCCGACGAGTGCGACATGGTGCTGATGGGCATTTTGGCCTTCCTCGATCCGCCCAAAGCAAGTGCCGCGGGCGCCGTCGCCACCCTCGAGGCCAAGGGCGTGGCGGTCAAGGTCCTAACCGGCGACAACGACCGCGTCGCCGCCACCGTCTGCGAGCAGATTGGTATCGATGCGAGCAACGTCTTGCTCGGCTCCGAGATCGATGCGCTCGATGACGCCGAACTTGCCAAGCGCGCCGAGAAAACCCACCTCTTCGCCAAGCTCTCGCCGCTGCAGAAGGCGCGCCTGGTACGTGTCATGCGCGAGATGCTCGGCCACACCGTGGGCTTTATGGGCGACGGCATCAACGACGCCGCCGCCATGCGTGCGAGCGATTGCGGCATCTCGGTCGATTCGGCCGTCGATATTGCCAAGGAATCCGCCGATATCATCTTGCTTCAGAAGGACCTGGGCGTGCTCGAGCGCGGCATCATCGAAGGCCGCCGCACTTACGGCAACCTGCTCAAGTACCTCAAGACCACGGTGAGCTCCAACTTTGGCAATGTGCTGTCCGTGACCGTCGCGAGCCTGTTCTTGCCGTTTTTGCCCATGAGCGCCCTGCAGCTGGTACTGCTGTCGCTGGTCTACGAGATCGTGTGCATCGCACTGCCGTGGGACACCGTCGATGACGTCTGGACTGCCCGCCCGCGTGCCTGGGACGCCGCATCCATCAAGGGCTTTATGCTCGAGCTGGGCCCCGTGAGCTCGCTGTTTGACATCGTGACCTTCGCCGCGCTCTTCTTTGTCGTGTGCCCCGCCGCCGTGGACGCAAGCTGGTCCGAGCTTGCCGCCGCGGGCGACGTCGCGGGTATGGCGACCTTTGCTGCGCTCTTCCAGAGCGGCTGGTTTGTCGAGTCCATGTGGTCGCAGACACTCGTGGTCCACATGTTGCGCTCCCCGCATCTGCCGAGCCCGCGCGACCACGCCGCGCCCGCATTGTGCGTTCTTACCGTGCTGGGCCTGGCGCTCGTCACCTGGCTGCCGGCAAGCCCCATCGCCGATGTGCTCGGCCTCATGCCGCTGCCCACGAGCTTTTTTGGGCTGCTCATTGGCATCGTTACCGCCTATATCGCGCTCACCCAGCTGGCAAAGTGCCGCTACATTGCCCGCCACGGCGAGCTGCTGTAGCAAGTAGACGGAAAACACCCTGCCAGCTGCCGTTGCCACTACCACAGCTGCCAACGCCGCTGCCGCTGCCTCTGCCGCCGCCGCAGTCTATCCCCCCAGCAGTTGCGGTGAAATAGTTCCTGTTTAAAGCCCCGTGACTTTAATTTAGGGACTATTCCACCGCAACTTATTGGGAGGTTAGCTAGTCCTTGGGTGTCCAGGACCAGAAGAAGTTGATAAGGGCCACACGCGAGGCGGTACCGGCCTTTTTGTTGATCGAGGAAATGTGGCGATAGAGCGTGGAGCGCGAAAGAAAGAGCGTTGTGGCGATGTCCTGAACGCTCTGGTCCGAAACGACCAAGACCTCAAGAATATCGCGCTCGCGCTCTGTAAGCCCAAAGGTGGCGACGAAGGCATCAAGGCGTTCATCGGACGTGAGCTCCGCTGCCTCCACGGGCTCGGGGTCGGAGCATGTGGGCGCAAGATCCCCACCAAGATCGTCGGTGGCAAGCGGCAGTCCGTCCCGCATCGCGGCATCATCGGCCCGTTGCCCCAACTGCCCCAGCAGCGTAATCGCAATGCCCACAAACATCACGAGCGCCGCACCGACCGCAGCCAGCACATTTTGACTCGAGATAATCGCCACTGCCGGCGCCGTCACGAACATCGAGCACACGTTGTTGACGACGCGACCCATGCACGGCCAAAAATATGACCAGCGCGCATAGAGCGAGACGGCGGCATATTTTGTGGTAAAGAACACCACGAAAAAGCCCAAGCCCAGATAAAAGATGATCGTGGCAGCAAGCTCGTTGCCGCCATTGCCATCGACGATGAGTACAAAGAACGAAAGCGTGGACAGTATGGCGGCACATGTCATGCCGATATTCATATACGAGCGGCCGTGCAGGTCAAATAGTGCGCCAGCGACCAACGAGCTCACGACAAGCAGCAGGCGCGGCCAATCGCCCAAATCGACGGCTCCGACAGCATGCAGGGTCGTGAAGCCCGCGTTGAGAGCGGCGAATACGCTGGAAAGATACGCCGTCGCCACGGTCAGGCGAACTACGGCGCGACGGAATGCCGCCTTTGCCTCGGGATCGTCATGCCACTTGGCGCCATATTCCAGAGCATCTACCGAAAGCCCGGCAGCACTGGGTTCAAAGTTGGGATCGGACTCGTCGCGCAGCTTGGCGCGTCGGGCACCGTGGAGCAACGCCACCTGCGCGATCGCACAGACGACCAGAACAGCCTGCTGAGGAATGCCGACAGGCACCACCATGTGGTTGAGAACCTGCACCAGAACGCCCATGGCGTAAGAAAGTGCGGCGGCGCGCGCCAAGCAGGGCGTTCGCGCAAAGCGCCTCGCAAAATTTGCATGAGCAGTCGATCCGCAGTAGCCCAGCGCGCAGCACGCCACCAAACCGCCGGTAATTACCACCTCAACCTGAACCGCCATAATCAACAGCAGCAATGCCGCCACCAGCAAAACGCCCGTGACGTCACTCGTCGCGTCAATGGCATGGGGACGGCGATAGTACAGAATGGGACGCACAAAAAGCCAATCACGCTCGCGCCGATGACAAGGCTCTCATAAATAACGACCTCGTTCGGAGACACGAACTCGGCCATGCGCACATCAAAAAGATACTCGCACGCCAAAAACGTGAAGAAGAACAGCACCAGGCATATAATCTCCCGAATGCCCCGACGCAAATATGCGGTTGTGTCTCCCATGCCCCTCATGGTTAACCCCCAGCCGATCAATTGTCTGGAAATCTATTTTAATAAAGAACCAGTCTCAATATCGAAGCCAGGCTTGAAATGCTGCAAATTTGACCCCAGCCGTTCACGTCACACCGCGGTTTTGAGCCTCATGGACCAGAAGGGGCACGCGCGGCCTCTAGCTCGGCAAGGAGTGTCTCCAACTGCCACTCATTTAAGTACGTCCCCAATGAGTGCCCAATGACTACCCGCGGCAAGGAGTGTCCCTATGTGTCGGATGAAAAATGGGCCATGTGTCCCAGTTGTGGAGACTCCTTGAGCCGTCTGGGTATCGCGAAGGATCGCGCACTCCCCCATCATCAAAAGTGACACACGCTACCAGTTGATAGGAGGCAACCATGGGCTTCTTTGACAAGATGTTCGAGAAGAAAGAGTGCGCGATTTGCGGTACCGAGCTGGGACTTCTAGGTAAGACAAAAATCAATGAAGGCTACCTGTGCAAAGAGTGCGCCGGCAAGCTCTCCCCCTACTTTCACGGCTATCGCTCCAGCACCGCGGACGATATCCGTGAGCAACTCGCCTACCGCGAGGCCAACGCCGAGCGCCTGTCTTCGTTCAACCCCACGCGCACGCTTTCTGCCGGGCGCACCAATATTATGCTCGATGAGGACGCGGGCCTGCTGATCATCACTTCGCAGAGCCGCTGGCGCGACGCCAATCCCGACATCATCGAGTTCTCGCAGGTACTCGGCTGCGATATGGATATCGACGAGCAGCGCACCGAGATCTATCGCGAGACCAAGGACGGCGAGCGCGAGAGCTACAACCCGCCGCGCTACGACCTGGATTACGACTTTAATCTGACCATCCACGTCAACACGCCGTACTTTACCGAGATCAACCTGCGCGTGAACGACTCCACCATCGATCAGCGCGGCTCCATCGAATATCGCGAGGCCAAGCGCCAGGCAACCGAAGTCCGCGATGCGCTGGTGCAGCTGCGCCAGGAGACGCGCGACAGCGTCGTGGCCGCCAAGGCCCCCAAGACCGCGGTGACCTGCCCCTTCTGCGGAGCCACCACCATTCCCGATGCCAGTGGGCGCTGCGAATACTGCGGTGGCGCCATCGGTGCATAGCCCCCGGCACGGAAAGGACCGATCATGGCCTTCGAGAGCGTTAACTATCAGTGCCCTGCCTGCGGTGGCCCCTTGCATTTTGCCAGCGCCGAGCAAAAGCTCGTCTGTGACTACTGCGACTCGCGCTTTGAAGTCGAAGAAGTCGAGGCCCTCTATCGCGAGCGCCAGGACAAGGCAGATGCCAAAGCCGATGCGGCAGCCGCAACGCCCAAGCCCGTCGCCGACGACGCGGTGCAGGAGCTTGCCCAAAACGCCGGCTACATCTGCTCGTCGTGCGGCGCCGAGCTCGTGTCCGACGGCACCGTCGCCGTCACCACCTGCCCGTACTGCGGCAACTCCGCCGTGGCGCCCGGTCAGCTCTCGGGCGACTTCTCGCCCGACCTGGTGATTCCGTTTAAGCTCGGGCGCGACGACGTCACGGCCGCACTCAAGGAACACTACAAGGGCAAGATCTTGCTGCCCAAGAGCTTTGTCACCGGCAACCACATCGACGAGGTCCAAGGTGTCTACGTGCCGTTTTGGCTCTACGGCGCCCGCGTTGACGGCGAAGTGTACTTTGACGCGACCAACGAGACCGTGACCGAGGAATCCGACCGCACCGTCACGACCACCGACCACTACGATGCCTATCGCAAGGGCAATATCTCGTTTAAGCGCGTGCCCGTCGACGGATCGTCCAAGATGCCCGACGGCCACATGGATGCCATCGAGCCGTTTGACTATGACGCGCTGCGTCCGTTCTCGGTCGCCTATATGCCCGGCTACATCGCCAACCGTTACGACGAGGACTGCGAGACCTGCAAGGCGCGCGCCGAGCGCCGTATGGAAGAAAGCACGATCTCGGCCCTGCGCGAGACCGTCGTCGACGAATACGACGATGCCACGGTCGAAAGCAAGCAGCTCGACTACACCTGGGAAGACAGCGACTACGCCCTGTTCCCCGTCTGGATGCTCTCCACCTCGTGGAACGGCAAGAGCTACCTGTTTGCCATGAACGGCCAGACCGGCCGCTTGGTCGGCGAGCTCCCCTGCTCCAAGTCCAAGCTCGCCATCGCCTCGGTGCTGTTCTTCGTGATCGGATTTATCCTCTCCCAGATTCTCTTTATGGGGGAATACGCCTTCGATCCGGATTACCTCACCTTTGATATCGAGGGCATCCTCATCAATATCATCGCGCCGCTAATCATCGTGATTATCGGAGACGTGCTACTGGTAGGCCAGCTCAAGACGGCCAACGAAGCAACCTGTGCCGATGAGTATTGTGGCGAGCTCGACCTGACCGAGAAACACGACACCTTCAGCCACACCGAGACCACCGTTGTCATGAAAGACGACAAGGACGACTAAGCAATCCAACCAATACCACCCGGCCTTTGACGAGAAAGGAAGATCACCATGGGACTCTTGAAAGCTGGATTGGGAGCTGCCGGCGGCGTCATGGCCGACCAGTGGAAGGAATTTATCTACTGCGAATCGATGCCTGCTGACGTCTTGGCCTGCAAGGGCAGCAAACGTACCGGTGGCCGCAGCTCCAACACGCGCGGCGAGGACAACGTCATCTCCAACGGCTCGGTCATCGCCGTCAACGACGGACAGGGCATGCTCGTGGTGCAAAACGGCAAGATCATCGAAGTCGCGCTGGAGCCCGGTGAGTTCGTCTTCGATACCGGCAGCGAGCCGAGCGTCTTTAGCGGCAACCTGGGCGATTCCATCAAGGAGACCTTCGCCAATATCGGCAGCCGCTTTACCTTTGGCGGCGACGCGGGCAAGGACCAGCGTGTCTACTTCATCAACACCAAGGAGATCATCGGCAACAAGTACGGCACCGCCTCGCCCGTGCCCTTCCGCGTGGTCGATAACAACATCGGTCTGGACGTCGACATCTCCGTGCGCTGCAACGGCGAGTATTCGTACCGCATCACCAACCCGCTGCTGTTCTACACCAACGTGTGCGGCAACGTGACCGATAGCTATACGCGCGACAAGATCGACAGCCAGCTTAAGTCCGAGCTGCTCACCGCCCTGCAGCCCGCCTTTGCCAAGATCTCGGAGATGGGCATCCGCTACAGCGCCATCCCCGGCCACACCACCGAGCTCGCCCGCGCGCTCAACGAGGTCCTCTCGGCCGACTGGCGTGACCTGCGCGGTGTCGAGATCGTGAGCT
The DNA here is from genome assembly GCA_902494295.1 of uncultured Collinsella sp. GTDB lineage: Bacteria > Actinomycetota > Coriobacteriia > Coriobacteriales > Coriobacteriaceae > Collinsella. The sequence continues at coordinate 1,572 of CABUSL010000040.1, read as the reverse complement.
TTGGCGTCAATTCCATCGCCGCCTCGCAAGAAGACGAGCAGATGATCAAGGACCTGCAGAAGGCCGCGGTCATGCGCGATCCCACCATGGCAGCCGCCAACATTGCCAGCGCCCAGAGCGATGCGATGCGCGCAGCAGCCGCCAACCCCAACGGCGCGATGGCCGGCTTTATGGGCATGGGCATGGCAGGTGGCATGGGCGGCATGAATGCCAGCCAGCTGTTCGCCGCCGGCCAGGCACAGCAGCAGGCCGCCCCACAGCCGGCTCCGGCACCCGCCCCGGCACCGGCTCCTGCCGCTGCCCCCGCGGCCGGCACGTGGACCTGCAGCTGCGGTGCCACCAACACCGGCAAGTTCTGCTCCGAGTGCGGTAGTCCCGCACCCGCCCCGGCATCGGCCAAGTGGTTCTGCCCCAACTGCGGTAGCGAAAACGGCGGCAAGTTCTGCAGCAACTGCGGAACGCCCAGGCCCTAACCCCTTTATCTGGTAATTGGCGGGGAGGTCCGCCACCCCCGCATTTGCTTCTATGGGTTTCGTTCGATAAAGGAGGACACCATGAAGACAACGTTCAAAAAGTCCGCGCTCGCATTCCTGACATGCGTCCTGGCGCTCGCCTTTGCCCTGACGGGCTGCAGCGGCGGCGGCAAAGACCCCAAGGCCAACTTCGTCGGCAGCTGGCAGTACTCGGGTGGAACCTTGGATGGCGAAGAGCTGACCGAAGAGTACATGGATATGCTCGAAGAGTGGGGCGTCAACTGCATCCTGATCCTCGATGAGGACGGCACGGGCACCCTCGACCTGTTCCTTGAGGTTGTCGACCTTAAGTGGGAGGCCAAGGACGCCACCACCGCAACCGTCACCGCCGAAGATGAATCGCACGATCTGAAGCTCAAGGACGACAAGCTCGTCCTTGAGGTGGACGGCGACAAGCTTATCTTCACCAAGTCCGACAAGGATCTGTCCGGTACGGTAAAGAAGGATCGCGAGAACGCCGAGAAGGAAGAGGAGATCGATGAGGCCGTCGAAGACGACGATGTCCAAAGCGTCGAAATCTCCCCCGCCGTCACCGTCGCCGATGACGATCTGTGCACCATCACCATCACCGAGAAGTTCAAGGACGACTGGGGCGACATCGGCTTTGTCGTCAACATCACCAACAAGAGCGACAAGGACCTGACCTTCTACGCTCCTTCCGGCAAGACCAACGTCAACGGCACCATGAAGGAACCCTGGTTCTCGGCTCACCTGATGCCCGGCACCAACGCCACCGAGGAATTCACGTTCTCGAACGGCGAGCTTGACAGCCTTGACGACCTGGTCAACACGACCATCGGCATCGACGCCTATCTGACCGATTCCTACGAGGACGTCGCCTCCTACACCGCAACCATCGCGTAACGGCACGTAACATCAGCCGCGGATTGGCGGACACATCCGCGCACACCAGACGGGGCCGGCCGAGCTGTTTATGAGCGAGGGCACCATCAAACGCCGCATCTCGGAGATTCTCAACAAGACCGGCTACGACAACATCATGCGCCTGGCCGTGCGCGCAGTAACGGAGGGCAGCATC
>CABUSL010000039.1 GCA_902494295.1 uncultured Collinsella sp. | reverse complement strand
GGGAGCTTTCTCAACCAAAATGGCGGAGGAGGAGGGATTCGAACCCTCGTGACCTTATACAGGCCAAACGGTTTTCGAGACCGCCGCATTCAACCACTCTGCCACCCCTCCGCGTGGGGTAAAAACAAAGCAGGCTCGAAGGCCTGCTTTGGAATTAACTGGCGGAGAGTCAGGGATTTGAACCCTGGAGACGCTTTTGACGCCTACACGATTTCCAATCGTGCTCCTTCGGCCACTCGGACAACTCTCCGTTAAATGCGAAAGTCAGTATACACGAGGAATCGCAAAGTGCAAACAGAAAAGTTGGCATTTTTTAAAACGCTTGGCCGTGCTTGGCGCTGCAGTGGGGCTTGAGGTCCCAAAAAACGGCTTCCGACCAGCGTGGTTGATCAACTCAATTGTTCAAAAAAGGGTATTCATAAGCGACTTGGCAATGAATTTAAAAATCTTTGGGTGGTGCTGTGGGCCACTGGTATGCATTTTGCGACCACAGCCTTGTGCCCGCTGACCTGCGGCTTGGCTCAGCTTGTCCCCACGGCACCGTATCTTGAACACAGATCCGTCAAGCATTTGGTCAGCATTTGGTTGGAATGCGCATGAAGTGCCGTGCGAGCATGGACATATGTGGAGGTCATGAGGTTGTAGCTGCATATTCTTGCAGCCTAGGAGGTTGAAAGATATTATTACCAAGTCTTTTCCTGCTTCAGGCGCACCTTCACGACCTGAAGCCACATTTGCCCAGAGGAGGTGACAATATGAAGGCTTATGAACTGCTGTTCTTTGTTGACCCGTCGCTCGACCCCGAGACTCGTCTCGCTGTTATGAAGCGTATCGATACCACGATCGCTGAGGGCGCTGGCAAGGTCGACTCCGTTGACGAGTGGGGCAAGCGCAAGCTCGCCTACGAGATCAACGACCTCACCGATGGTGACTACACCCTCATCAACTTCCACGCAGATCCTACCCAGATCGCCGAGCTTGATCGCGTCCTGCGCATCACCGACGCTGTGGTCCGCCACATGATCGTCCGTCGTGACGACCAGGAGTAAGACTGTCGTTTTGGACTGGGCTTGTGCCCCAAGAGGAAGTAGTGAGTTATGAGCATCAATCGAGTGAACATCACCGGTAACCTCACCCGCGATCCCGAGCTGCGCGCCACCGCCGGCGGAACCCAGGTTCTGTCCTTTGGCGTCGCCGTGAACGATCGTCGCCGCAACGCGCAGACTGGCGAGTGGGAGGACTATCCCAACTTTGTCGACTGCACCATGTTCGGCACCCGCGCCGAGGCCGTGAGCCGTTTCCTGGCAAAGGGAAACAAGGTCGCGATCGAGGGCAAGCTGCGCTACAGCTCTTGGGAGCGCGACGGCCAGCGCCGGAGCAAGCTTGAGGTCATCGTCGATGAGATCGAGTTTATGAGCTCCCGTGGTGGCCAGGGTGGCTACGATCAGGGCGGTTACGTCCCCGCAGCTCCCGCGCCCGCAGCACGTCCTGCCGCACCGGTGGCTACGCCGCCCGCGGTCGACGTCTACGATGAGGACATCCCGTTCTAAGGGTTGTTCACCTATTTTTGAGTGAGAGGCGGCTTCGGTTCGCCGAAGTTGCCAAACGAAAGGTATTTTGACATGGCTAATGATTTTTCTGCACGTCAGCCGCGTCGTAAGTACTGCCAGTTCTGCAAGGAGAACACTGAGTTCATCGACTATAAGGACACTCAGCTTCTCCGTAAGTACATGACCGACCGTGGCAAGATCAAGCCCCGTCGCGTCACTGGCGCTTGCACGCAGCATCAGCATGACATCGCCAACGCCATCAAGCGCGCCCGCGAGATGGCTCTCCTGCCGTACACCGTCCCCGTGGTTTCCTCTCGTGGCAACCGCGACCGCGGCTAAGAAGGGAGACGCATCATGAAGGTTATTCTTCTCGATGAGATCAAGGGCAAGGGCGGCGAGGGTGACGTCGTAGAGGTCGCTCAGGGTTACGCTGAGAACTTCCTGTTCCCCAAGAAGCTCGCTGTTGCCGCCACCAAGGGCAACCTCAAGCAGCTTGACGAGCGTCGCAACAACATCGCCAAGCGCGAGGCCGTCCGTCTGGCTACCGCCAACGAGACCAAGGCTGCCTTCGAGGGCAAGACGGTCACCGTTGACGTCAAGGTCGGCGACGAGGGCATCCTCTTTGGCTCCGTTACCGCCGCTATGATCGCTGACGCCATCAAGGCTCAGCTCGGTATGGACATCGACCGCAAGCGCGTCGAGCTCGGTAAGCCCATCAAGGTTGCCGGTGCCCACACCGTTGCCATCTCGCTGTACCGCGAGATCAAGGCCGAGGTTGTCGTTCTCGTCGGCGTTACCGCCGAGGAGCTCGCTGCCGAGGCTGAGGTCGAGGAGGCCGCTGAGGTCGCCGAGGCCGAGACCGCCGAGGTCGAGACTGAGGCTGCTGCCGAGTAGCATTTGCTGCAACGCAACAATCTTGTTCTAAGAAGGGCGCTCTGGGAAACCAGGGCGCCCTTTTTGCTTTTTAGCGCGATGCGAGCGCCATAGAGGGCGTTGCGGTGATGTCTATTCGTGGGACCGTTCATCCGTTTGGTTCGGTGATGATTGGCCGCGTGCGGCGCGTTTTGGGACCGTGGCTGATACTATGGATGCTCGCAAGCGATATGAATGAGGATGCTCATGGCATATGACGATAGGGAGACCGGGCTGACGGTTGAGGACCGCGGCTCAAAGTTGGGTCTTCCCCAAAACCAAGATGCAGAGGCCAATGTACTGGCCGCTATGCTGCTATCGCCCGAGGTGGTCGAAGAGGCCCAGGTCGAGCTGCAGCCCGATGACTTCTACCGGCCCATTCATAAGACCATCTATACCGCGATGGTCGATATGTACAACAGCCGCATTCCCATCGACTCCATCTCGCTGATCGATTACCTGCGAAGCATCAACAAGCTCGATGCCGTGGGCGGCGAAGCGTACATTTTGGAGTTGATGGGTCAGACCCTGTCGCTCGTCAACTGGCAGCACCATGCCGCCATCGTTCGCCGCGATTCGATGCTGCGCGAGCTGATCGGCGCCACCAACGAGATCAACGCGCTGGCATATAACGCCCCCACCGACACCAAAGAGGTTGTCGAGCTGGCCGAGAGCAAGCTGCTCAAGGTCACGGCACGCGAGGTCAAGTCGAGCTACAAGACGCTGACCGAGTTTATGGTCGAGGCCTATAACGAGGCCGAGGAAGTGTGCCAGGCCGGTGGTCAGGCTGCGGGCGTGCCCACGGGCTTCCCGTCGCTCGACCGCATGCTCATGGGCTTCCGCGAGGGCCAGCTCATCATCATCGGCGCCCGTCCTGCTGTAGGTAAGACGTCGTTCGCTCTGAACCTGGCACTTAACGCTGCCGCTGCCGGTTATACCGTCGGCTTCTTCTCTCTGGAGATGTCGGGCAAGGAAATTGCCCAGCGTCTGATTTGCGCCTACGCCATGATCTCGATCAGTGACTTCCGCATGGGCCGCATTAGCCCCGAGCAGTGGGCCAATATCAACGAGGCCACGCAGACCTTGTCCAAGCTCGATATTCTGATTGACGATACGCCCGGCACCACAGTGACCGAGATTCGCGCCAAGAGCCGCCGCATGCTCCATAACAAGGAGAAGGCAATCATCATCCTGGACTACCTGCAGCTGGTGAGTCCTCCGCCGGGACGCCGCTCCGAGAGCCGTACCGTCGAGGTTTCGGAGATGTCGCGTGGTCTGAAGATCATGGCCAAGGAGCTTAAGATCCCGCTCATCGCGCTATCGCAGCTCTCGCGTCAGGTCGAATCCCGTACCGGCAAGCGCCCGCAGCTTTCCGACCTTCGTGAATCGGGCTCCATCGAGCAGGACGCCGATATCGTTATGTTCTTGGACCGCTCCGCCGACGAGGCCGAAGCCTCGCGCGACGATCGACCCGACGAGGGCGTTACGCGTATCGTCGTGGCCAAGAACCGTTCGGGCCCGATCGGCGACGTCGACCTGATGTTCCTGCCGGCATCTACCAAGTTCTATGAGCTTGATGGGGCACATGCCGAGGAGTAGGACAGGCGCCCGTTGCACGGGTATACTGGAAATGTTTTGTGCTTCTGCGTGCCGGCGTGGCGCGTAGACAGTCCATGAATGTAAGGAGTAAACATGCCGTCAACCGTTTTGGTCGGTGCCCAGTGGGGCGATGAGGGCAAGGGTAAGATTTGCGACCTGGTCGCCGGCGACTTCGATGCCGTCGTGCGCTACTCGGGCGGCAACAACGCCGGTCACACCATCGTCGTCAATGGCAAGAAGTACGGCCTGCACCAGGTGCCCTCCGGCATCATGTATTCCGACCACGTGTCGGTGATCGGTAACGGCTGCGTCGTCAACCCCAAGGTTGTCCTTGAGGAGATCGACATGTTCGAGGCCGACGGCATCACCACCAAGAACCTCAAGATTAGCGGCAACACGCATGTCATCATGCCGTACCACATCGATCTGGATGGCGCCTTTGAGCAGAAGCTCGGCAAGAAGAACATCGGTACCACCAAGCGCGGCATCGGTCCATGCTATCAGGACAAGATGGCTCGCATCGGCCTGCGCATGCAGGACATGCTGGACGAGGCGCTGTTCCGCGACAAGCTGGAGACCGCCCTCGCCCGCGTGAACCCCGAGCTTGAGCTCATCTACAACCTGCCCACCTACACCGTGGACCAGATTTGCGACGAGTACCTGCCGATGGCCGAGCGCCTGCGCCCCTACATCACCGAGACGAGCCTGCTGCTCAACAACATGATCGACGAGGGCAAGGACCTGCTGTTTGAGGGCGCCCAGGCGACGCTGCTCGACATCGACCACGGCACCTATCCGTACGTGACGTCTTCCAACTGCACCGCCGGCGGCGCCATTACCGGCTCCGGCGTCGGCATGAAGAACGTCGATCGCGTGCTGGGCGTCATGAAGGCTTATATCACCCGCGTCGGTTCGGGCCCCATGCCCACCGAGCTTTCCTATGAGTCTGAGGCTGGCCACACGCTGACCGAGGAGGGCTATGAGTACGGCGTGACCACCGGTCGCCGTCGTCGTTGCGGCTGGTTTGACGGCCCTATCGCCAACTATGCCTCGCGCGTCAACGGCCTCACCGACATCGCCGTGACCAAGCTCGACGTGCTTTCGGCCTTCGACACCATCAAGGTGTGCGTGGCCTACGACGTCGATGGCGAGCGCTACACCAGCGTGCCCGAGCATCAGGTGCGCTTTGAGCATGCCAAGCCCATCTACGAGGAGCTCCCTGGCTGGAAGTGCGACATCACCGGTTGCCGCAGCTTTGACGAGCTGCCGCAGGAGGCTCAGGACTACGTGGCGTTTATCGAGGATCTGGCACACACCCGCGTGACGTTCATTGGCGTTGGCGCTGGTCGCGAGCAGATCATCAACCGATTCTGGAAGTAATCGGGACTATTTGGTTATTGCGATATACCCCTTTGCAGCCCGGACGGGCGGCCGAGGGGTATATTTGCTTGCAAAGGGCTCGCGCGGAGCGGGCCATTCATCCATAGAGGAGGCACCCTTGAAGGCGGACACTCAAACCATCGACATCCTGTTGTTGGGCAGCGGCGGCCGTGAGCATGCTTTGGCAGCTAAGCTCGCAGCATCACCGCGCGCCGGCAAGCTCTACATCGCGCCGGGTAACGGCGGCACCGCGAGCTGCGGCGAGAACGTTGTTCTCGACGACTGCGATCCTGCGGCCGTGGCGGCGTTTGCGCAGAGCCACGGATGCGGACTCGTGGTAATTGGCCCCGAGGCTCCGCTCGTGGCGGGCGTGGCCGACGCCGTGCGCGCGGCGGGTATTCCCTGCTTTGGCCCGGGTGCCGAGGGCGCCCAGATGGAGGGCTCCAAGCTGTTCTCCAAGCAGCTCATGGAGCGTGCGGGCATTCCGACGGCAGCCTATGGTTCGTTTACCGACGAGGCTTCGGCTCTCGCCTACGTGCGCGAGCAGGGCGCCCCGCTGGTCGTCAAGGCCGACGGCCTTGCCGCGGGCAAGGGCGTTATCGTGGCGACCGAACTTGAGCAGGCCGAGGAGGCCGTGCGCGAGTGCTTTGGCGGCACCTTTGGCGATGCCGGCAATACCGTGGTCATCGAGGAGATGCTGACCGGCCCCGAGTGCTCGCTGTTGGCCTTTACCGACGGCAAGACCGTGCGCCCCATGGCCACCTCGCAGGACCACAAGCGCGCGCTCGAGGGTGACAAGGGCCCCAACACCGGCGGCATGGGCGTCTACAGCCCGGTGCCCATCGTGACTGACGAGGAGCACGCCACGATGGTGAAGGTCATGGAGCAGACCGTGGCCGAGCTCGCTGCCGAGGGTATCGACTACCGCGGCTGCCTGTACGGCGGCTTTATGCTCACGCCTGCCGGCCCCAAGGTGCTGGAGTTCAATGCCCGCTTTGGCGACCCCGAGACGCAGGTCGTGCTGCCGCGCCTTAAGAACGACCTGGTCGAGGTCATGCTGGCTTGTGCCAACTGCGAGCTCGACCAGATTGAACTCGACTGGCGCGACGAGTGGGCCGTGGCCGTTGTCCTGACGAGCGCGGGCTACCCCGGCAGCTACGAGAAAGGCAAGGTCATCACCGGTATTGAGGATGCCGAGGCCATGGAGAACGTGACGGTGTACCACGCGGGCACTGCCGTGGTGGACGGCCAGCTCGTGACCAATGGTGGCCGCGTGCTTGCCGTGACCGCTCTGGGCGACACGTTCGAGAACGCTCGCAACCTTGCCTACGAGGCCTGCGAGAAGATTGATTTTGAGGGCAAGACCCTGCGTCACGACATCGGCCTGCGCGCGCTGCGCGGCCGCGATGCCTGGGATGCCTAAAATCCGAGAGGAATGAGACGGATGGACGAGAAGAACGAAGAGCTCGTGGACGCACAGATCGTCGAGGAGGACAGCCGCATGTATGGGCACGCCGAGGGCGAACCTGGTGGCGAGGTCGCTGACGAGCCGGCGCTGGTGCTGGGCGACGACGACCCGCACGATGCCGAGCTGCACGAGAAGATTCTTTCGGAGGAGTGCGCCTGGAAGGGCAAGATCCTCGACGTCCACCGTCTTGAGGTTGAGCTGCCCAACGGTCACCGCAGCGCCCGCGATATCGTTCGCCATCCGGGTGCGGCGGCCGTTGTGGCGCTGACCGAGAGCGGCAAGATCGTACTGGTGCGTCAGTACCGCACCGCCATCGACCGCGTGACGGTCGAGATTCCCGCCGGCAAGCTCGATCCGGGCGAGGACCCGCTCGATTGCGCAAAGCGCGAACTGCATGAGGAGACGGGCTTTAGGGCTGGTCGTATTCGCTTTTTGACGTCGATTGTCACGTCCTGCGGTTTTTGCGATGAGATTATCCACATCTACTTGGCTACCAAGCTCGAGTTCGATGCGCCCAACCCCGATGATGACGAGTTTGTCAACGTGGACCTGGTGCCGCTGCACGAGCTGATCGACGCCGTGCTCGACGGCAAGATCGAGGATGCCAAGACTGTCGTGGGCGCCTTAGCTTGCGACAGCATCGCGCACCGCTTGAGTGGAACTGATCTTTAAAAGCGAGGGCGACCCTGGGACAAACACCACTGATTATTTTGTCCCAGGGTTTTACGTTGTTGTTTTATCTCCGAGGACTGCATGTTTAGAAGATTCTTGTCTTATTACAAGCCCCAGATGGGGCTTTTTGTTGCTGATACTGTTTGTGCTCTGGTGCTTGCCGCCATTGACCTGGCGTTCCCCATTATTCTGCGCAATTTGACCGGTAGGCTGTTTACTCAGGGTCAGGCTGCCATCATGCAGGCGCTCGGCATGATCGCGGTGGGCTTGGTGTTGATGTATGCCGTCCGCTGCGCCTGCCGCTACTTTGTGAGCTATTGGGGTCACGTGATGGGCGCGCGCATGGAGTCCAAGATGCGCGAGGACCTGTTCGACCAGTATGAGCGCTTTAGCTTTGCGTACTTCGACCGCAACAGCTCGGGCGACATGATGAGCCGCGTGGTCAACGACCTGTTCGATATCTGCGAGGCGGCGCACCACGTGCCCGAGTGGATCATCATCTGCGGCATCGAGATTATCGGCTCGTTTGTGATTCTCTTTACCATCGCCCCGGTGCTGGCGCTCGCCATGGCCGTGGTGACGGCGGCGTTTGCGGTCATCATGTTTTGGCAGAACATGCGCATGCGCGAGGTCTTTAACGACAACCGCAAAAAAATCAGTGGCATCAATGCGCAGCTGCAGGATTCGCTGGCGGGCATGCGCGTGGTCAAGAGCTTTGCCAATGAGGAGACCGAACGCTTCAAGTTCCGCGCCTCAAACAATCGCTATCTTTCGTCCAAGGAGAACATGTATCACGCCATGGGCGTCTATACCGCGACGTATGGCCTGCTCTCGGGTGTGCTCTATGTGATCGTGGTGCTGCTGGGCGGCTGGCTGGTCGCCCAGGGACAGCTGCAGGCGGTCGATATGGCGACCTTTGCACTCTACATTTCGCTGTTCTGCACGCCGCTCGAGACACTCGTCAATTCGGCCGAAACGTATCAGAAGGCTATCGCCGGCTTTAAGCGTATGGACGAGGTGCTCTCGACCGCGCCGGATATCCAGGACAAGCCGGGCGCCACGGATCTGCAGGTGACTGCCGGCGCCGTGGAGTATCACGACGTGTGCTTTAACTACGAGGATGTTGAGCTGGGCGAGGGCGATGCCGACGAGCGTCCCGTTATCGACCATATGGACCTGTCCATCAAGCCCGGGCAGACCATCGCTTTGGTTGGCCCTTCGGGCGGTGGCAAGTCCACGACCTGTTCGCTGCTGCCGCGCTTTTATGACGTGGCTGCCGGATCCATTAGCATCGACGGCCAAGACGTGCGCGATGTGACGCAGCAGAGCCTGCGCCGTGCCATCGGCCTGGTGCAGCAGGATGTCTATCTGTTTGACGGTACGATTGGCGAGAACATCGCCTACGGCAAGCCGGGCGCTACAGCGGAAGAGATCGCCGAGGCCGCCCGTCGCGCCAACATCGATGCCTTTATCGAGTCGCTTCCACAGGGCTACGACACCGTGGTGGGCGAGCGTGGCAGCCGTCTTTCGGGCGGACAGAAGCAGCGTGTTGCCATCGCGCGCGTGTTTCTCAAGAACCCCAAGATCCTGATCTTGGACGAGGCGACGAGTGCTTTGGATAACGAGAGCGAGGAGGCGGTCCAGGAGTCGCTCGAAGAGCTGGCACGCGGCCGTACCACAATCATCATCGCCCACCGTCTTTCGACCATTAAGCATGCTGACGAGATTGCGACCGTTGAGCATGGTCGCGTTGTGGAACGTGGCACGCATGAACAGCTTCTCGCCCGTGGCGGCACCTATGCCCGTTACTATCGAATGCAGTTCGAAGGTGCGCGTGCGCACGAGCTCGACTGATTGATATGACAGGAAGTTTATGGCTGACAAGAACCCTTTGACTCCGGAAGAAGTGACGGAGTTATTCTCCGAAATCGATGCATCCGGTGTCTTGGATCCCACGCTTGCCAAAAAGCGAACCGAGCGCATGCGTGAGAAGGAGGCTGCGGCCAAGCGCGGTGACAAAGCTGCGCTAGCGCAGCTGCGCAGCGAGGACCGCGCGAGCCAGGCAAAACATATCGACCCGCTGTCCGAGGACGATCCTTCGGGTTCGCAGGTGAGTCATACCATTACGAAGACCGCGATGGCCGTGGTCATTGGTATTTTGGTGCTGATCGTGGGCATGCAGATTGGCTACGGCGTGATGCGTCGTCTGAACACCGCCAACCTGTCCGAGAGCGTTTCGGTCGATACCGTTTCGACGGCGCTGAAGGGCGGCCTTGAGTGGGGCAACGGCTTTACGCAGTTCCCGCTCGACTTTACCGTCGATGAAGCCGATGAGCGTACGGGCACGGTCGAGGTGACGGTGTTGGACACATCGTCTGCCAACGAGCTCGAGCTGCTGTCCAACGGGCAGATTCAGGCCGCGGCGCTTGCGACCAACGCGCTGCTCAACGATAAAATCGACCGCGTGGTGTATAACGTTCACGCCTATATCGACGAGGATAGCAACATTCAGCACGATTCCTTCTTTGGCATGTTTCCCGCCCAGGGCCACCAGAGCGCCATCCTGACGTTCGTGTGGACCAAGAGCTCATCCAACGCTACGAGTATCGACTGGAAGATGCGCATCGTGAGTATGGATGACACCATCGCCGAGCGCATTCAGAAGCAGGTGAACTCGGTGTCGTCGTTGATTGAGGACCCGGTGGTGAGCCAGACCAAGATTGACGAGGAAAAGGCCGAACGTGACCTGGAGCATCGTCTGCATGGCCGCGAGATTTTCCGCGGCGGCAAGCCCGATCGCTCACCGTCCGATCTGCTGGAACAGGACAAGAAAAAGTAAGACGCCATCATCCCGCGTGAGCCACAAGCCCCGCGGGATGATTTTTCTGGGACGGGGATTAAAAAATCATTATGCATAGAAAGTCATAATTATCATTTCGTAAACATTTCGATGAAATTAACGCCATGAGGCATGCTTGCGGTTACAATACCGCGAGGCCTAACTACACACCTTTAAGCCGGTCCTGTGAGACCGGGAAGGAGAATTATGGCGAACAACCATACCGCGGGCGCTGCCGCCCGCACCTTCGCGCCCAGCGAGCTTTGCCAGCGTATGCTGGCCAAAACCAGCAAGGGCACCTGCGGTCCCTGCATCCTGTATCTTGAGGATGGGACCATTTTTTATGGACGTGCATGCGGCGCTGAGGGCACCGCGACCGGCGAAGTCTGCTTCAACACCTCGCTCGAGGGCTACTTTGAGGTCATGACCGACCCGAGTTATGCCGGCCAAATCGTAACCATGACCTATCCGCAGATCGGCAACTACGGTATCGACGAGACCGACGCCCAGTCGGCCTTCCCCGGCGACGCCGTGCGCCCTGCGAGCGCTCCGGCCATGCGCGGCATGATCGTTCGCGACATGTGCGCCACGCCTTCTAACTGGCGCTCGGCCGTCAGCGTGCCGGAGTACCTGCGCGCTCACGGCATCGTCGCTATCGAGGGTGCCGACACCCGCGCCCTGGTGCGCCATCTGCGCGACAATGGTTCTAAGATGGGCATTATCTCGACCGAGATCTTCGACGTCGACGAGCTTGCCGAGCGTCTGGCCGCAGCGCCCACGCTGGTGGGCGAGAATTTGGTCAAGACCGTGAGCTGCCCCGCGCCTCACGAGTTTGTGTCCGCCGACCTGCCTGCCACGCATGACTTTGCACTTGCGGCTGCCGCTCCTGCCCGTCACAAGGTGGTCGCCTACGACTGCGGCGTCAAGCGCGGCATTCTGGAGGGCCTCGTCCGCGCCGGCTGCGACCTTACTGTCGTGCCGTGGGATACGCCCGCGAGTGAGGTGCTCGACATGAATCCCGATGGCGTCTTTTTGTCCAACGGCCCCGGCGACCCCGATGCCGTGGTCGAGACCTACGAGCAGGTGCAGCAGCTGATCGGCAAGGTGCCGGTCTTTGGTATTTGTCTTGGTCACCAGATGATCAGCCTGGCCTGCGGCGCCCAGATGGAAAAGCTTAAGTTCGGTCACCGCGGTGGCAACCAGCCGGTCATGAACCTGGTAAGCCGTCGCGTGGAGATCACCGCACAAAACCATGGCTTTGGCCTGCTGTTCCCCAGCTTGGGCAAGCTTGTCCCCGAGCTTTCCGGCGGCGAGACCGAGCACGCTGCCAACGGCGACCTGCGCGTCTGGGTGCGCCGCGGTATCGCGCCGGTTGTGATGAACGAGCGCTTTGGCCGTATTCGCCTAACACATGTGAACCTCAACGACGGCACCGCCGAGGGCATCCAGCTGCTCGACGCCCCGTGCTTCTCGGTCCAGTACCACCCCGAGGCTTCGCCTGGCCCCACCGATGCCCACTATCTCTTTACCGCCTTTACGCGACTCATGGACGGCGAGGAGAACTACCTGGACATCGATACCGCCAAGGACCGCCTTGCTGGCTGGAATTTCGCCGAGACCGCCGCGACTGAGACCGAGGAGAACTAACATGCCGAAACGTACTGACATCAAGCGTATCCTCGTTATTGGTTCGGGCCCCATCGTCATTGGCCAGGCCTGCGAGTTCGACTACTCTGGCGCCCAGGCCTGCAAGGTGCTCAAGGAGGATGGCTTTGAGGTCATCCTGGTCAACTCCAACCCGGCGACCATCATGACCGACCCGGGTCTTGCCGACCGCACCTATGTCGAGCCCATCACCGCCGAGTTTATCGAGCGCGTGATCAAGAAAGAGCGCCCGGACGCGCTGCTGCCCACACTGGGCGGCCAGACCGGTCTGAACGCCGCCGTCGAGCTGGCGAAAGACGGTACGCTCGACAAGTACGGCGTCGAGATGATCGGCTGCGACCTGGCCGCCATCGAGCGCGGCGAGGACCGCAAGCTCTTTAACGAGGCTATGGCCGAGATCGGCCTGGAGGTCGCGCGCTCGGGCTATGCCTACAGCGTGGCTGACGCCGAGGCCATCGCCGAGCTCGTGGGCTATCCCTGCGTACTGCGCCCGAGCTTTACCCTCGGCGGCGCCGGCGGCGGCATCGCTCACACCCACGAGGAGCTCGTCTCCATCGTGAGCCAGGGCCTGGAGCTCTCGCCTGCCCACGAGGTGCTGGTCGAGGAGTCCATCGAGGGCTGGAAAGAGTATGAGATGGAGGTCATGCGTGACCACGCCGGCAACGGCATCATCGTGTGCTCCATCGAGAATCTCGACCCCATGGGCGTGCATACCGGCGACTCCATCACCGTGGCGCCTGCGCAGACCCTCTCCGACCTTGAGTATCAGCGCATGCGCGTGGCCTCGCTCGCCATTCTGGAGAAGATCGGCGTCGAGACCGGCGGCTCCAACGTGCAGTTTGCCGTGAACCCCCAGACCGGCCGCCTGATCGTCATCGAGATGAACCCGCGCGTGAGCCGTTCGTCCGCGCTGGCCTCCAAGGCCACGGGTTTCCCCATTGCCAAGGCCGCCGCGCGCCTGGCTGTGGGCTACACGCTCGACGAGATCGTCAACGACATCACCAAGGCAACGCCCGCCTGCTTTGAGCCCACGATCGACTACTGTGTGGTCAAGGTGCCGCGCTTTGCCTTCGAGAAGTTCAAGGGTACTGATCCTACGCTCACCACGCGCATGAAGGCCGTGGGCGAGATTATGGCGATCGGCCGCACCTTTGAGGAGGCCTTTGGCAAGGCCATGCGCTCGCTGGAGGACGGTCACCAGGGCATCTGCGCCGGTGACAAGGAGGGTGCTGACAAGCTGAGCGACGACGAGCTTGCTCAGGCCGTGGCAACCCCGACCGAGCATCGCATCTTCTTTGTGGTCGAGGCCCTGCGCCGTGGCTGGGACATCGCTCGCATCCATGCCATCTGCGGTATCGATCCGTGGTACCTCAACCGTATCAACGATATGGTGCAGGTCCAGGAGAGCATCCGCGGCCTGCGTGTGGAGGATATCGACGCCGACGCGATGCGCCTGCTCAAGCAGTACGGTACGAGCGACGCCGAGATCGCCGCGCTGACCGGCTCGGACGAGCGCTTTGTGCGCGCCTATCGCAAGGGCCTGGGCGTGGTTCCCAGCATGAAGACGGTCGATACCTGCGCTGCGGAGTTCTCGAGCGCCACGGAGTACCACTACAAGACGTACGAGAACATCTACCGCACGAGCCCGGATGCCAAGAAGTGCGTGGCTCCCGACGAGACCACGCCGGCGGACAAGCCCAAGGCGATGATCCTGGGCGCCGGCCCCAACCGTATCGGCCAGGGCATCGAGTTCGATTACTGCTGCGTGCACGCGAGCTACGCGCTGGCGGCCCGCGGCTTCGAGACCATCATGGTCAACTGCAATCCCGAGACCGTCTCGACCGACTATGACACGTCCGACCGCCTGTACTTTGAGCCGCTCACCTACGAGGACGTCATGGACGTTATCGATGTTGAGCGCCCCGACGGCGTCGTGGTGACGCTCGGCGGCCAGACCCCGCTTAAGCTGGCGCGCATGCTCGAGGAGAGCGGCGTGAACATCATGGGCACCAAGCCCGATGCCATCGACTTTGCCGAGGACCGCGAGCGCTTTGCCGCCCTGCTCGACAAGCTGGGCATCATGTATCCGCCGGCGGGCCAGGCCACCTCGTTTGAGGAGGCCGAGGCCGTTGCCGCACACATCGGCTACCCGCTGCTGGTGCGTCCGAGCTACGTGCTGGGCGGCCGCGGCATGATGATCGCCTACGATGCCGAGCATCTGCGCGATTACATGGCCGAGGCTGCGCGCATTAGCCCCGACTACCCGGTGTACCTCGATCGCTTCCTGGAGGGCGCGATCGAGTCCGATGTCGACGCCCTGTGCGACGGCGAAGAGGTCTACATCGGCGGCATTCTGGAGCATATCGAGGAGGCCGGTATTCACTCCGGCGACTCTGCGACCTGCATCCCGCCGTTCAGCTTTAGCGAGAGCCTGCAGGCAAAGCTCCGCGAGACCACACGCCGCATCGCGATGGCGCTGGGCGTACGCGGCCTGGTCAACGTGCAGTATGCCATCAAGGGCGAGACCGTCTACGTGATCGAGGCCAACCCGCGTGCCAGCCGTACCGTGCCGTTTATCTCCAAGGCCACCGACGTGCCGCTGGCCAAGTGCGCGGCGCGTATCATGGCGGGCGATTCCATCGCGAGCCTGGGCCTGCCGAGCGACGAGCGTCAGCTGGACTGGTTCTGCATGAAGGAAGCCGTTATGCCCTGGGGCCGTTTCCCGGGCGCCGACGTCATCCTGGGGCCCGAGATGAAGTCGACGGGCGAGGTCATGGGTATCGCCAAGAGCTATCCCGAGGCATACGCCAAGACGCAGCTGGCGATTGACTACAAGCTGCCCGACCCGAGCGCCGGCAAGGTGTTCATCAGCGTGTGCGACCGTGACAAGCGCCACATCCTTTCGGTCGCGCGTATCCTGCGCTACCTGGGCTTTGATATCTGCTCCACCGAGGGCACGGCGCGCGTGCTGCGCGGCGGCAACGTGACCTGCGAGGTCGTGGAGAAGATTAGCGGCCCGCACGGCGGCGAGCGTCCCAACATCGGTGACCTGATCGCCGATGGCAAGATTGCGGTAATCATCAACACGCCGTACGGCCCGGGTTCGCGTGGCGACGGCTATCTGTTGCGTACCGAGGCGGTGCGCCGCGGCGTGACCTGCGTGACCGCGATGTCTGCCGCCAACACGTATGTGAGTGCCATCGAGGCCGTGCGCGAGGACCAACAGGGTCACGGCAGCGCCAACGACATGGGCATGGACGTCATCGCCCTGCAGGACCTG
>CABUSL010000038.1 GCA_902494295.1 uncultured Collinsella sp. | reverse complement strand
CCGCTTGCGTTAGCAGCAATGAACCGTGCGGTTAGAGCCCCAGGATCTCCTTGACCTTGGCGATGATGGCCTCGTCGGTGGCGTTGGCAAAGAAGTACTCCTGGAAGTGCTCGCCGGCAAGTGCGCCCTTCACCAGGTCCTGATCGATCTCGCCCAGGACGTCGACGAGCGGACGCATGGTCACAGCGCGCACGCCGTCGAGGATCTTCTTATTACGCTGCTCGGGCTCAACACGCTCGGCGGGGTAGCCGTTGCCCGAACCAAAGCCAAAGAGCTTCTCGAAGGTGTACTCGAGGTTGAGCTCCTGGCCCCAGCCGTTCTTGAGGGCGAAGGGCATGGCGACGGCGTTGCCATCGTTGACCTGGGCAAAGGTGTAGGCGTCGAGCGGGTCGGCAACGTGGCCGCACAGCACGCCGGGGAAGGAGTTGCAGGCGAGCATGGCGCCCTCGCCGGTGCCGCAGCCGGTCACGACGTAGTCGGCAGCACCGGAGTTCAGCAGCACGGCGGCAAGGATACCGTTCTGCACGTAGGTGAGGGGCTTGGAGTCGGCGTCGGCATACATACCATAGTTAAAGACGGTGTGCCCCATGGGCTCGACGACCTTCTTAAGGGCAGCTTCGATCATGGGGTTCTTGGAGTTCTGAGAGTTCTCATTGATCAGAGCGATCTTCATTGCGAATTACCTTTCTATTTCTAACTTGCGGTGAAATACGGACTGTTTTGCCTGATAGAAGCCAAAGCCAATCCTTATCTCACCGCAACTCAAATGAAAAACGAGTGGATGAAACCTGATATGGGCAGTTGCGGCGACGCTTATTGAGGCTGCTTTCCAATGTATGCGAGGATGCCGCCGTCGACGTAGAGGATGTGGCCGTTGACGAAGTTCGATGCATCGGAAGCCAAGAACACGGCGGGGCCCTTCAGATCCTCGGGCGTGCCCCAACGGGCGGCCGGCGTCTTGGCAATGATGAACCGGTCAAACGGGTGGCGGCTGCCGTCGGGCTGCGTCTCGCGCAGGGGTGCGGTTTGCGGCGTGGCGATGTAGCCGGGTCCAATGCCGTTGCACTGGATATTGGCCTCGCCAAACTCCGAGCAGATGTTCTTGGTGAGCATCTTGAGTCCGCCCTTGGCGGCGGCATAGCCGGCGATGGTCTCGCGACCTAGCTCGCTCATCATCGAGCAGATGTTGATGATCTTGCCGTGGCCCTTGACGATCATGCCGGGCAGGCAGGCCTTGGACACGATAAACGGTGCGTTGAGGTCAATATCGACGACGCGGCGGAAGTCCTCGGCGCTCATGTCGAGCATCGGGGTGCGCTGGATAACGCCGGCGTTGTTGACCAGGATGTCGGGCGTGGTGCCAAAGTCGGCCTCGATCTTGGCGATGAGCTCGGCAACGACGGCCTCGTCGGTGACGTCTGCCACGTAACCATGAGCCTCAAAGCCCAGCTCGCGGTAGTGCTTCTCGGCCTCGGCTACCTTGTCGGCGTGACGTGCGTTAAAGGCGATCTTGGCGCCAGCCTCTCCGAGCGCCTCGGCGATAGCCATGCCAATGCCATAGGTGGCGCCGGTTACCAGTGCGACCTTGCCGTCCAGACGGAAGCTGTCCATAAGATCAGACATAGCGATCCTTTCAAAAGAAACGTTCATCTATATAAGTCTTGCTTTTCATACAAGGTCAGTATAGGAGAAGAGGATGATTTAAAAATCAGATTCTCCTAAAATCAGGTGAACGTTCACTTTTAAAAGGTAAACGGTGATTTCGCCCTTGCCGCGCGGACGTTTATTCGCTCTGTTCCTGCGTGCCCTCTGCGATCATGTTACGGTTATACACCAGGTGCAGATACATCGCGTCGTGCGCGGCGGTGGGATTGCGCGAGGCGATGGCGTCGGCCACATCGCGGTGCGTGCGGATAGTTTCCTCGACGAGCTTTTTGCCAGTCACGTCGATAAAGAGGGGGACGGATGCCTTGAGCACGCCCATCAGGCGGGGAACGACGAGGTTTCCGGAGCTCTCGGCAATGGCATTGTGGAACGCGGTGTCGGCGGCGGAGTAATCCTCACCGGCCTCGGCCAGGCGCTCGGATTCGTCGCAGAGCTCTTTGATACAGACGACCTGGTCGTTGGTTGCGTGCTCGGCCTCCATGCGTGCCATCTGCGGCGGCGCCACGGCGCTCTCGCACGTCAACGATGCCGGTTTTTGGATGTGCTCCTCGTTCCTGGAGATTGACGAGAAGACCACCCTCAAGTCCTGGACCGTTATGGAGACGCTCATCGGCCTTTCGGGTCTTGCCTGCGCCCTGGCGATCTCGTTCTTCGCCTAATTGCAGGCCAGCGCTTTACATCAGTACCTCACACCAATCGATACCAAACCAAGTAAGCCTTAAACCAAAGGAGTACACCATGGACGAGAAGACCAAAGAGCAGATTCAGCAGGAGGCCGCCGAGTTGGTTGCCAAGCTGCAGCCGCGTTCCGGCAAGTTCCGTACCATCAGCCCCGAGATGGACCCGCTGCGTTTGGGTTCTGGCTGGAACATCGAGGACCTGGACAAGCCGCAGGTCATCATCGAGTCGACGTTCGGCGACTCGCATCCGGGTTCCGCCGGCCTGTTCGAGCTGGTCGAGGAGGTGCGCGCCGGCGTTGCCGAGGCTGGTGGCCACGGCGCCCGTTACTTCTGCACCGATATCTGCGACGGCGAGGCCCAGGGACACGACGGCATTAACTACTCGCTGCCCAGCCGCGACATGATCGCCAACATGATCGAGATCCATGCCAAGGCCACCCCGTTCGACGCCGGCGTCTTTGTCGCCAGCTGCGATAAGGGCCTGCCTGCGAACCTCATGGCCATGGGCTGCATCAACATCCCCTCCATCGTCGTTACCGGCGGTGTCATGGATGCCGGCCCCGATCTGTTGACCCTGGAGCAGCTCGGCGCGATTTCTGCCCGCTACGAGCGCGGCGAGATCTCCCGCGAGGAGCTTGAGTTTGCCAAGCACAACGCGTGCCCCAGCTGCGGCGCCTGTTCGTTTATGGGCACCGCCTCGACCATGCAGGTTACCGCCGAGGCCCTGGGCCTCATGCTCCCCGGTACCGCCCTGCTGCCCGCTACCAGCTCCGACCTGCGCGAGTTTGCCCGCGAGGCCGGCCGCCAGTCCGTGTGGCTCTCCGAACACAACCTGTGCCCGCGCGACATCGTGACCAAGGAGTCTTTCGAGAACCTCATCATGGTCCACGGCGCCATTTCGGGTTCCACCAACTCGCTGCTGCATATTCCTGCTATCGCCCGCGAGTTTGGCATCGAGATGTCCGCCGACGACTTCGACCGCCTGCACCGTGGCGCCCACTACCTGCTCAACGTTCGCCCCGCAGGCGAGTGGCCGGCGCAGTTCTTCTACTATGCAGGTGGCGTGCCGCGCATCATGGAGGAGATCAAGTCGATGCTCCACCTCGATGTCATGACCGTCACCGGCAAGACCCTCGGCGAAAACCTCGAGGACCTTAAGAACAACGGTTACTACGAGAAGTGCGGTCGTTACCTTGAGAAGTGGAATCTCAAGCGCGAGGACATCATCCGTCCGTTTGACCAGGCCTTCGGCACCGACGGTTCCATCGCCATCCTCCACGGCAATCTTGCTCCCGAGGGCGCGGTCGTCAAGCACACCGTCGTTCCGCGCGAGATGTTCCAGGCTACGCTCAAGGCCCGTCCGTTCGACTGCGAGGAGGACGCCATTCACGCCGTCCTGACGCACGAGGTCAAGCCCGGCGATGCCGTTATCATTCGCTATGAGGGACCCAAGGGTTCCGGTATGCCCGAGATGTTCTACACCACCGAAGCTATCGCCAGCGACCCCGAGCTGGGCGCGAGCATTGCCCTGATCACTGACGGCCGCTTCTCCGGCGCCTCCAAGGGCCCGGCTATCGGTCACGTTTCGCCCGAGGCCGCTGTGGGCGGTCCGATTGCCCTGATTGAGGAGGGCGACCTTATCCGAATCAACATCCCCGAGCGCTCGCTGTCCATCGTGGGCATCGCCGGCAAGGAGATGGAGCCGGCCGAGGTCGACGCCGTCCTGGCCGAGCGCCGAGCCGCTTGGAAGCCCAAGGCTAATCGTTACACCTCCGGCACGCTCAAGTTCTTTACCGAGCATGCAGTTTCCGCCATTCAGGGTGGCTACATGGAGTAGCGCACGTACGCATCGAATTTCTCCTCTCATAGATGTGCGGCACAAAGAGCCCCGAGTTCAGCCACGTCACCGGGGCGCGTTGTTCAGCGCCGCCGGGGCGCTCCACTCAAACGACAAGAGACGTCTTACGCAAGCGCCCGCGTCCGTGGATAAAACCACGGGCGTGGGCGCTTCACTTTATTCCCAGCCGCTTTATTCCCAGCCCTTCCACACGTCAGGCTCGTAGCCAACGGTTGCCTGGCGGCCGTTGCGAACGATGGGCTCACGAAGAATCTGCTGGTTATCGAGCACCTTTTCGAACTTCTGGTCGGCAGCAAGATACTGTACGAGCGCAACCGTGTCGGCATCTTTCGCCTTTGGATCGATCACAGCGTCGATCCCGCCGACGGCGCGCGCCACGCTTTCGAGCTCGCCTTCGCTCAATTCTCGTCCGTCCATGATACGACAAGGGAGCCGAGCAAAAACAGAGCAGGCGGAGATGGAGGAGGACGGCGACCGACCGTCGGCAAGAGTCGGCCGGATCGGACTGGCGCCCAGCGCGCGCCGGCGACACGCTCGCAGCTGCACACATAGCCGATGTACAAGCTCGCCGCGGCGTTCCCTCGCCCCGCGGTGTGGCGATAGAGAAGCACGCCACCCGTCAACGATGGCGCCTCGGTGAAGAAAATCAACGTCTGGGTTACATCCCTTGAAAGGGGCGAAGACGGCTGCTAGAATACCTCCCCGCTATGAAGGATTTGACCAAAGCATACATCGCAATTCGGCGGCCCCTGGTATACGGGGCCTCTCCTGTTGTTCCCCAAGTGCGCTCTGAGCAGCCGCTTTCTTCCTGTCGTATCTGATGCACGCATAGCACGTGCATGTTATTTCGCCCGTGGGCCGGCGCGCCTTCGGCGAAGAATCGAATAGATACGAAGGAAGCTTATGTCTGATAATTGTACGGTCGCGCCCGCCAATGGGCGCATTACCGGTACCCAGATCCGCATCGTCGCGGTCGTCGTCCTGGGTGCCTTCTTGGCGCTACTGAACCAAACGGTGATGTCGCCTGCGCTGCCGGTCATCATGTCCGATTTCGCCATCGATGCCTCGACTGCCCAGTGGATCATGTCCATATACCCGCTGGTGAGCGGCATCATGGTCCCCGTTTCGGCGTTCCTTATCGACAAGTTCAGCACCCGCGCGCTATTCTTCGGGGCGACGCTGGTGTTCGCGCTGGGCACGCTGCTGTGCGCCGCAGCCCCTGATTTCCTGTTCCTCATCATCGGTCGCGTGTTGCAAGCGGCGGGCTCAGGCGTGCTCATGCCGCTTGTCTCGGTGGTTCCCATGCTGGTGTTCCCCGTCGAGAAACGAGGAACGGCTATGGGCATGGCGGGCATCGTCATGTCGGCGGGTCCCGCGGTCGGCCCCGTCGTAGGCGGTGCGGTGATCGACACGTACGGCTGGCGCACCATGATCGGCGCCATCGTCCCCCTCGCAATTCTCGTGCTGGTGCTGGGCGTGTTCATGCTGAAAAACGTGGGCGAGCTGAAGAACCCCAAGCTCGACCTGCCCTCGGTCGTCCTCTCCACCATCGCCTTCGGCGGACTTCTCTACGGGTTCTCGAGCGCCTCGTCGATGGGTTGGGGCAACCCCGTGGTGCTCGGCTCGATCGTCGCGGGTGTCGTGTGCTTGGTGCTGTTCGTCGTACGCCAGGGCAAAATCGAGGACCCGCTGCTTCAACTGGGCACGCTCAAGACGCGCGAGTTCCGCGTGGCCGCCATCATCGTCACGCTCATCAACGCCGCATGCCTGGTCACCAACACGCTGTTGCCGTTGCTGCTGCAAACCTCGCTTGGCGCTTCGGCCTTCGAAACCGGCATGGCCATGCTTCCCGCCGCGGCGGTGGGCATCATCATCAGCCCTATCTCCGGCGTGGTGTTCGACAAGTTCGGTCCGCGTGCCATCTCGATCGTCGGCCTGGCCCTCATGACCGGCGCCCTGTTCCTGCTCTCGCTTTCGACGGTAAACACGCCCATCTTGGTGGTTGCGCTGTTCTGCATGCTGCAGTCCGCCGGCCAGTCGCTCGCGAACATGCCGGTGAACACATGGGGTGTCAATGCCTTGAAAAATGACATGATCGCCCACGGCAACGCCATCGCGAACACCGGCCGCCAGGTCGCCGGCGGTTTGTGCACGGCGCTCATCATCACGGTCATGACAAGCGTCACCGCGTCGGCCGGCGTCGATGCGAGCATCCAAGTAGCCACCGCCGTGGGCGCGGGCGTCGCTTACAAGGTGTGCGCGGCAATCGGCCTCGTTTCCCTTATCTGCGCCATATTCAGCGTGCGCACCAAGAAAACCGCACCGAAAACGAAGGAGGCATAAGCGATGTCCGAGATTCTGTCCGAGCGCATCCCGCTCGAGCTCGAGGGGACGCCCGTTTCGAGCATCATGATTGAAGAGCCGTTCACCTGCACGCAGGATTGCACGATTTCCGACGTGGTGCGCATGCTCGCCGAAAACGAGGTGAGCAGCATGCCCGTAATCGATGAGCGCAACCAGGTGGTCGGGTTCATCTCCGACGGCGATGTCATGGGAGCCATCGCGCAGCATCGCGCTCACACCATCTTCACGGGCGGCGACGCGTCCATGCTGTACTTCGACGATCAGAGCCTTGAGCAGCGCATCGAAGACCTGAAGGATCGCTGCGTCATGGATTTCGCGACGCGCCAGGTAGTGTGTGCCCGTCCCGAGCAGAGCATCGCCCGCGTCGCCGCGCTGCTGGCGAAGAAGAAGTTCAAGAAGCTTCCTGTGGTTGATGACGAGGGCAAACTCGTGGGGGTCATCCGCCGCTCCGCCATCACCAAATACATCTTCGGCATCCTTTTCCAATAGGGGCAGGTCGCACTTGAGGCGAACATCTCGAGGCATCGAGCCAGCAACTGGACCAGACAACCTTGACACGCACGCGCTTTCCCTCGATGCTTCGGTAAGGGGAGCTGCGAAAATCGCAGCACGGGTGATCGGCGCCGCGCCCCCGAAGGCAAAAGCGAACACGGGAGCGATACGATGGGAAAAGTCCTGGACGAAGATTTGGTTTATGAGATTCTCTCCGTCGTGGCAGAGATTCCGGCGGGATGCGTCGCCTCGTACGGTCAGATAGCGCGCCTCATCGGCAGGGAGAAAAACTCTCGCCTGGTCGGAGCGGTGCTGAGCGAGGCGGATCGCTACGGCGATTATCCCTGCCACCGCGTCGTCAACCACGCGGGACGCCTCGCGCCAAACTTCCCCGACCAGCGAGCACTACTGACGGAGGAAGGAGTCGCCTTCCGAGACAACGGCTGCGTCGACATGAAAAAGCACCAGTGGAACGAGTAGCCAGGCAGCGTAGCGTCGAAAGGAGCGACGCCACGGGGAACGACCTGCGCCCCGCCGCCGGACAACCTATGGCAAAGTGACACGTCCCACAAAGAGCGGCGCACCAGTACGGGACACGACCGCGACGTAAAAAGACCCTATGATACTCGTAAGCATCTATCTGATTGCCCGCCTCGAGGTACCCAAAGAACGAGAGATGCCGAAACCCCTAGACAAAGAAAAAGGTCGGGAGCTTTTATGCTTCCGACCTGAAGTTTCATGGTCGCGGGGGGCGGATTTGAACCACCGACCTTCGGGTTATGAGGTCGCTACGACGTTGTTTCATTCAGACATTTCGACCCAAATTGAAGTCAATATAACTCCAGGTCATTTGATGTTTTCATAGATTTACGAAAGAAAAGTACGCGGAATAATTCGACCCAAATTCGACCCACAACGAGCTTGAAAGCGGTCAGGCGGAGCATTACCCTTGGGGTGTGACCCCACGCAGGGCCCACCACCAAGGGTAATGCCCACCCGCCCCAGCCCTTTGCGCCATTCCGCGCAACCGAGCGCGATTCTCAGGCACTTCAGGCAAGGAACACGATGAACGACCGACCTCTCGTCATAGGCAAAGGAACGAAGCAACGCCGCGACAAATACACGTGGCGCTACCGTCACAGCCTCGGCAAGGATCCGGTCACGGGCAAATACCGCTATTCGCCGTGGCAGACCATACATACCACCAAAAGCCGAGAGGTCGACGCCGCACTCGAAGCCTACAAGGCAGAACTCAACAGCGGCACCTACGTCCAAAAATCGAGGGACACCGTCGGCTCGTACGCAAAAAAGTTCCACGACAACCGCGAAGGAACCATCACGCCGCTCGCCTACTCGACATCCTACTCAATCGAGAACCGGACGCGCACATCACATGCGTGATGCTCATGCTCGACACCGACATGAGAAGGGCAGAAGCCCTCGGGATGACGTGGTCCGATGTCTCCGTCGAGAACAGAAGCATCCTCATTGAGCAGCAGTTCGCGGCCGATCGAAGCGTTCGCTCGCCCAAAAGCAAGAAAAGCGTGCGGAGGATCTCGATAAGCGAGACGCTGACGTCGTATCTCGAATTCTGGAAAAAGGAGCAGGCCCGCGAAATGGAAGCCTTCGGCCTGGAACAAGTCAAAGGCACTCCGCTCGTCCACTCATTCGAACGAACGAAAGACAGGCATCCCCAAGTCAACTTCATGGACCTGAATGGGTTTTCGCGCTGGTTCAGAAACTTCAGCGTCGAGAACGGGTTCGGCAAGTTCGGAGGCGTTCGAACATACCATTATGTGAAGGAAACTGTCGACGGGGAAACGATTTCGAAGCGTTATGAGCATAAAGAGTGGCTCGAATTGAGGGATTACCTCAGGAAGCATCCCAAGGTTCGCGAGGCGAGGCATATCAGCACATATGAGAGCGAGCACCTTCCTTACGGATATTCGGGCCTATCGAGCCACACCGCTACTGCCCGCCAGCTTCCGAACCAGCGGGCGGTAGCAGCACCCCGAACATCTCGCCGACAGCGCAGAGAGTCGTCGACCTGGCGGCCAAGGCCGACATCGAGGACGTGATGCTGTGCGACCTGCCCGGCGTCCTGTCCTTCCTAGGGCTGCCACCTGAGACGGAGATGCCGCCGGGCAACAAGGGGAAGACGAAGCTCAAGAAGCTCTACAGGAAGGTGGCGCCGAACAAGGCATACCACTCCGGCGAGCGCGCCAAGGATTTGATCTCGCACCTCGACATGGCAGAGATTGGAGTGGGAAGGATAAACTGGACTTTCTTTTAAGGATCCTCAAGCGTATTGCCGCTCGTATTCCACTGGAGACATGTAGTCCAGGGTGGAATGCATGCGCACCCTATTGTAATAGAGCTCTATGTACTTGAAGATGTCCTGCTTGGCCTCGTCCCTCGTCCCATAGCTCCTCTCTTTCACCAATTCCCTTTTCAGCGTCTTGAAGAACGACTCGGCCACCGCGTTGTCCAGTGGCGTGCCGGGCCTTGATACCGACTGGACTATGCCATGCGAGTCCAGACACCGCTGGAAGGAACGGGAGGTGTACTGCGCGCCCTGATCGTCATGGAAGACGAGGCTGCCGTCATCTGGCGGACCCTCCCTGCCGACCGCCTGCTCCATCGCGTCGATCGCGACCTTCTCGGTGATGCGCTCGGACATTGACCAGCCCACGACCTTGCGGGAGAAGGCGTCTATCACGGCTGCGAGATAGAGCCACCCTTCTCTTGTGGGTATGTAGGTGATGTCGCCCACCCAAAGCCTGTTGCGCTCGCCCACGGTGAAAGCGCGCTCTACCAGGTTCAACCGAGGGTCTCCCGGCTCGACCTTCTTCTGGATGCGGTGTTTTCGGGTCGCGCCCTTTCCGGCAAGTCCGAGCTTCTGCATGATGCGGAGCACGCGCTTCTCGCTCACGACGATGCCGCTTTTTCGCAGTTCGCGGTTGATGCGCCGGTAGCCGTAACGGCCCTTGTGCCGCTCGAAGGCCTCGACGACGAAACCTTCGATCGCCTCCCGCTCTATCTGGGCGTCGGACTTCTTCCGGCCGAGATACTCGTAGAAACCGGATTTCGAGACTTTCATCAGCCCGCATGCCTTCTTGATGGGGCCGATCTCGCCCCTATGCTCTTTGAGGAACTCGAACCTCACGCATGGTCTTGACTCAAGAAGGCCCGGAAATTTTTTAGTATCTCGTTCTCGCGCTCGAGCTCCTCGACCTTCTTCTTGAGCTTCACGATCTCGTAGTCCTTGTTGATCTTCGGGGAGCCGTTTCCGGGGAACGCGCCGTCTCCCATCTCCTCGTATTCGCGGGCCCATCTTCTCAGCGTCGAATCCTTTATGCCGAGTTCCTCCGATAGGCCTTTGACCGTCATTTCCCCGGACAGGACCACCTTTGCCGCCGAGACCTTGAACTGCCTGTCGTATCGCTTTCTTCTTTGGGTCATCTTGAACACCTTTCGCTCTTAACTAGGTGTCCAATTCATCATACCCACTCCAGATCAGGGCATCGGCGCCCGTCCAAGAATTGGGATGCAGTTCAATACGAGCTCGGGGCCTTTTTCGTCTGGATTGGGGACGCATAGCCGGACGAAAGCGTGTTGTGTTTGGCGTAAAACCATACGAAAGTGCAATTTGCGTCTTATTTCCGAACGTAAAACAGACGAAAACCGTTTACGTCTGCTTTAAATCCGTACGAAAACGGTTTTCGTCTTGCAGGGCAGTTGCCGTTTCTACAGTTCAACTTCCAGTTCGGCTTTGTGCTCGTAGAGGTAGTCGCGCATGTTGGGGATGGCAAATGAGACCTTGCCGTACGAAGGAGCCTCGATAATCGATTCTCTTAACAGGCGGCTGCGGACGGAGCTCACCTGTTGAGGCGTTTTGTTTAGGGCGTCGGCAACCATGCTGGTCGAGCTTGTCTGCCCCAAAGACGCCATGCTCAGCAGATAAGCGATGCACGTGGGCGGAATGCGCTGCAGCGCGGGCTCAATCACCATGGCGCAGAAGCGTTCGCGTGCCGTTGCAATGCCGCGCTCGGCTTCTTCTTCTCCAATAATCGCTGTATGTGCGCGTCTTGCCAACTGCCATGCGTAGTATCCAACGAGTTGGATCATGAAAGGATAGCCTTGCGTTGCCTCGGCAAGTTGGCCGGCAATACCTGGCTGCAACTCCATGCCAGACGCTTCAATGGTTTCCTCGAGGGAGTACGACACTTCGGTTACTGCCACAGCCTTCAGATCAAAGGGGAGGGCACGGCGCAAAAACGTAAGTGTCTTTCCGTTGATGATGCTTTCAATCATCGAAGGCAGCCCAGCAAAAACAAAGGCGATATCAAGGTCTTCGCCGATAACCTGCTGAATCGCAATGGAGAGCGTTCGGACCTCATCGAGCTCTGCGTCTTGAACCTCGTCGAGAGTGATGAGCAGGCCATTTCCATTCTTGGTTATTGTCTGTCTCATGGCGTCGCGTAGCGATGGGCCGATTCGCTCAATATCTATGCTGCCGATGGATATGCCAGCTACGGTGGGCTCAAATCTGGCGTGTTTGGCCTGGAATTTGGGCTGCAGCTGTTCGAGAATGCGCTGGCAAAGTCCCTCGGTTGCGACCTCTTTTATGACCGTCCAGCCACGGCTTTGCGCCAAACGTGAGCACTCGTCAAGGAGGACCGTCTTGCCCGTTCCACGGACGCCGGCTATGCGCATTAGGCGCCCCGGGGCACCAGGCCCGTTGGTGAGGCCCTCATTGAATTCTTCGAGCACATCTTCGCGGCCGATAATCGTGGGAGGTGTTTTACCTGCTGTGGGCTTAAAAGGGTTTGTTTGCATGTGAGCCACCTTTGCTCAAGATATAGCAAGATATAGCAAAGTATAGCAAGATATAGCAAAGTATAGTGAGATATAGCAACGTATAGCGCTGTTTGCGGGTTCTTACGGTGGTGCTATTTCCCGAATGCCGCGCGCACAAAGCGCTGGGCGAACAGCTTGTTGGCAACTCACGAGGGCTCGGGGTGCCAATTTGGGATGGAGTAGTGCTGTGCCACGAATAGGGCCTATCTACTACGTTTAAGCCGCAGAGGTCAACCATAGCCGGCTATTTTGAAAATCGATAAGCTCTTTACCAGCGGTTTTGTTTTCGCACTTTTCAGCATGGTCTGGGCTCTCCGCGTTAACGTAGTAGATGGCCCCCTTTTGTGGCAAGGGGCCGACCTGCGGCTCAGGGTAGCTAAAAGAGCTCCGTCCCAAAAAGACTGTTGGAAGTTGCGGTGGAATAGTTCCTGTTTTTGCTGCTGAAGGCTTTGAACAGGAACTATTCCACCGCAACTTATGAGGGGGCGGGGGATGCGATAGTATTGCATGGTGGTATTCGATTAACCGAGGCTTCATCCGAGGGCTTTATGGAACAACACCAGCATTATCAGAGCCTGCAAGACCAGGCGTACAACGCATTGCGGTCCAAGATCATCTATGCCGAGCTCAAGCCCGGCACGCGCCTTTCGGCGATTGGTCTGGAAAAAGAGACGGGAATCGGGCGCACACCCATTCGCGAGTCCTTTGTGCGTCTGCGCGAGCAGGAGCTGGTGGAAACGCGTCCCAAAAGCGGTACCTATGTCTCAAAAATCAGCATGGAGCGTGCCGAGAACGCCTGTTTCTTGCGCGAGAAACTCGAGAGAAGCGTACTCATTAAATGCTGTTCTGCCGCCACGCCCGAGCAAAAGCATCGGCTCGAGCAGATTCTTGCCGAGTCCGAGTCGCTCGACCATAGCGAAACGCGTCGCTTTTTCGATCTGGACAACCTGTTCCATGAGACATGTTTTGAGATTGCCGGTCGTCACATGTTGTGGGATTGGATGAAGAGCATCAACACGCATTTTGAGCGATACAACTGGTTGCGTATGGTGTCGCAGGATCTGGACTGGGAGCCGATTCGTCGGCAGCATCGCCGGATTCTCGAGGCCATTAAGAGGGGCGATACCGACGCGGCGAGCTATCTGGCAGAGACGCACTTGCACCTGATGCCCGAGGAGCAGGGCCCGGTTATCGCCTTGCATCCCGACCATTTTGAGCTGTCCAAAGATACGGCCATCTAACTCGCCCCCCCTCATTAGTTGCAGTGAAATAGGAATTGTTTTGCGGCTCCGATGGCGTAAACAGTCCGTATTTCACCGCAAGTGCGAGACGCTACCGGGGCACAAAAAAGCTGCGGCGCCGCTTGGAGGAAAAGACCGGAAGCAAGGGTCCATTCCTTCAGACGGCGCCGCAGCTGTTTTGGTGGCTCGGTTTTTGTCGATGTGGCTTAGTTGAGCGCGACTGCCAGCCGATTATACAAAGCGGCTCGGGGGCGTGTCGCTTCCGTCACGTTCTATCAGCATACAAGACGTTTTCGGTTCTTGTCCGTGACGGAAACGGCGCGCTTCCGAGCCGCTTTAAAAGAAAGGGGGCGAGGTCTAGGGCACACCCCCTTTCACGATAGAGAGCTAAACCTAGCCGCGGACCTTCTTGACGACGTCCATGGCCTCGCGGGCGATCTGCTCGACCTTGGAGAAGTCGCCGTCGGCAAACAGGGCCGGCTTGACCATCCAGGTGCCACCGCAGGCGATGATGGCGGAGGAGCTCAGGTACTCCTCGACGTTGGCAGTGCTCACGCCGCCGGTGGGCATAAAGCGATGGCCGACAAACGGAGCGGCGAGGGCCTTGATGGTGTTCAGGCCGCCATACTGGGACGCGGGGAAGAACTTGGTGACCTTGAGGCCCAGGTTCTCGGCTGCGGTGACCTCGGAGGGGGTCACGGTGCCGGGAAGGACGGGCAGGTCGATGTCGATGCAGTGCTTCACGACGTCCTCGTTGTAGCCCGGGGAGACGATGAACTTGGCACCGGCTGCGCGGGCCTGCTCAACCTGCTCGACGGTCAGGACAGTGCCGGCGCCAACGCACATCTTGGGTTCGGCCTCGGCCATAGCGGCGATGCACTCGGCGGCGCAGGCGGTGCGGAAGGTGACCTCGGCGGACTTCATGCCGGCTGCCATAAGGGCGTGGGCGAGCGGAGCGGCGTCCTCGACCTTGTCGAGCACGACGACTGGCACGATACCCAGGGACTCAAGCGTGGTGTAGAACTGATCGAACATGATGTTCCTTTCGATGTGTGGCGCGCATGGGCGCGTGATTGCCAAATGTGCTGGTCAGGAGCCGATTTTGGATTGGTTATCGGAGGCACTGCTTGGGGTCACAAGCAATTCCAAAACCGGCTGCTCGACCAGTCATGTAGGGAATGCCAGACAAAACCGGAATGGGACTGGTGGTTTTGCCCGGCCGGAGGAATCGGGGAGCGGGCCGCAGGGGTATGGGATTGGAAAGCTGCGGCCCGCGGAATGGGGAACGAATTAACGGGCGACGCGGGTGCCACCGTCGGCGGCGTTGGCCACAGCGGCGATCTCGTCGGCGGTCACCAGATTGGAATCGCCCTTGATGGTGAGCTTGAGGATCGAGGCTGCAATCGCGTAGTTGACGGCGTCCTGTGGGTCAAAGTCGTTGATGAGGGCATGGACGAGGCCGGCGTTGAAAGCGTCGCCGGCGGCAACGCCCTCGAGCACGTGCACGTCGTGAGCGGGGGAGAACCAGTGCTCGCCGCTCTCGGCGTCAAAGAGCATGCCCATCCAGATGGAGCGCTCGACGCAGGAGATGTTGCGGACGACCGAGGCGACCTTCTTGCAGCCGTACTCGGCGCAGATCTGGCGGGCCATCTCGACGTAGGTGTCGCGCTCCTCGATGCCGTGGGCAAGGGAACCGGAGACGCAGGCCATACCGAGGCCGGCGGGCGCATCCTCGTCGTTGGCGATGCAGATGTCGACGAGCGGCAGGAGTTCCTTCATGGTGGCCTGCGATTTCTCGGGCGACCACATCTTGCCGCGATAGTTCACGTCGCACACGGTGGTGATGCCCTTGGCGCGGCAGGCGGCGAGTGCCTCCTTGCAGGCGGCGGCCATCTCATCGGAGACGGCGGGGGTCACGCCAGAGAAATAGAAGACATCGATGCCCTTGAGGACCTCGTCCCAGTCAAAGACGTCGCGTTTGGCCATGTTGATGGCAGAGAACTTGCGGTCGTAGACGCAGCCGTTGCCGCGCTGCGAGGCGCCGACCTCAAACACATAGGAGCCAAGACGGTCGCCCTGGCGCACGACGCGCGAGGTATCGACGTCGTAGACCTTCAGCGAACGCAGGGCGCACTCGCCCAGACGGTTGGCCGGGACAACGGAGACGTAAGCTGCCTTGTCACCCTGGTAGGCCAGGGAAAGCGCGGTGTTGGCTTCGG
>CABUSL010000037.1 GCA_902494295.1 uncultured Collinsella sp. | reverse complement strand
CGAACTGTCCATGACCGGTAAGAATAAAGCCAACCATTCAAATTTCCCTTCCGAAGGTGTGTACAATCTGAGTCCGATGATTTTCGGAAGCCAGCGGGCGCTCGCCCTTAAAGCTTCTTAGAAAGCGTTCTTTGAAGACCAGTGGTTTCTAAACTGGTAGTAACCACGTGATGTGTTGTTGTCACTATATCACCCCAGAAGAGGTCGCTTTCGTTGATTCATACGGTAAAACGTTTTTGCACCGCTCACGGTGATATTTCGACCGTTTACCGGTCGTTAACACTTCTACCTGCGGTTTTGAAACCGTTTCGAAACGTTCGCCTACCCGATCGGCATTGTTTCGACGGTATAAACAACGTAGGGTGGCTAAAAAAGCATGTGGAATAATTGCAGGTCATTGTGAAGATTTGTGAATTGGTCTTTTTGACTTAATACCAGTTAGAACCAGTTCTCAAGATTATCGGTGAACGGTAGTTTTCGACCGTTCACCGGTCATTTGCAATCGTTTTCAGCCGTTTTCCCACATGAATTGAGGAAAGTTACCAGGTCCTCGGCGTTCGTGCTGCCCCGTCCGTCGCGGTCTACGGGGCTAACGATATGGCACCATGGGGACACTCGTATGTCAATTCTGATCTAACAGAGCCAATTAAAAACGGGACAAGTGATGTAGCTCACTTGTCCCGTTTTTATTTATTTTCGAAGAGCATCGGCCAGCCGCAGGATTGAAACCATCGAATGATAGGCGAGCTCCACCTTTTCACCCGCAAGCAGTCGTTTTGAGCTAGCCTCATCTAGCCCCACAAGCCGAGAAAACAGCAAGCTGCTCATCATACCCTCGTCAATAGAGTCATTTATGATTTTAAGAACGTCCGCATCATTAAGCGATGCCGAGCTGTAAGGGGCAACACGAGCGGAACTCTCAATTAACGATGAGACAAAAGGATGGAGATGCTTTGGGCATAGCCCATCAAACACCACATCCCCATTGTCATTCGAACCGACCAGGCGCCAAGTATAATGTTCGACCCAATCGTCCCCGTCATATATGGTGTCCATGAGCGACCTCCCGACTAAACTTGCCATCTCAAAATCCCGCTACCAATATGGTCAAGCTTGACTGTTCCTCCATCTCCCTCAAAAGTGGCAAGGGGATTTACTCCAGACTGAGAATCGGCATCACCCTCCTTAGCGCTTATGAGCAGGCTGCCCGTATAAGACTGCTGAAGTTCACCTTCAGGACAGGCAGCCTCGGCCCAAGAAGGGCTGCTCAGACAGAACAATCCAAGCAGCATCATTACTAACAAAAGAAAACCCTTAGATCTTTTCATCTATATCCCCAACATCTCTCAGTTTTTGTATATTGTGACTATTTTAGATATATATAACCAACTCGAGCCCTTAGCAAGTCAATTGCTGCAGCAGGTTATATTTCTTTTGGCTCTGTTAGACCCGGCGTTACCATCTTTATATCCGCAATTATTTATCGTTTATCGTTAATTATATAGTAAAATACAGGTATCAACTGAAGTAATGATTGGAGGAGTCATGATTCGCAGCAACAAATATGAATCGAATGAAGTCATCAATCGTGAACAGACAATAACCGAGCTGAAGAAACTCGCACGTATGTGCAAATGGGTCTCAGCCGGCATTGCCGCGCTGATTGCTCTGGGGGTCTTTGCGGTCGCGGCAATCTATCTTCTGGTTATAAGGCCTAGTTTTTTCCAGGGAATGCACCTTCAATCCATAGATCTCAAGAGCGGCGAAGGGCCGTGCCTCGCTCTCGTCGGCTCCGATGCGCAGTCCCCGCTTATGCTCGTTGCAGGCGATGGCCACACGGCCATAGGCAGCCTCTTGATGGCTTGCCTCGCGTTTGCTATCGCACTAAGCGTTTGTAGTCTTTTCTCCAGTATCGAAAAGACAGGCAGGCCCTTTGAACTTGAATGCATCTGCATCCTCCGTCAAGCAGGACACCTGTTCTTTATTGGTGGTGCCGTCGTGAAGCCTTTTGGTGCCATGGTCACGGGATTGATTCTTGCCGGATTTGGCGGGTGCTTTACAGATGCCTTCGCTGGACAGCTATTCGAACCTTCCATGCTCTTTGCAGGTCTGATCATAAGCCTAGTCGCCATCGTTTTCCGCTATGGGTGTATCCTGCAAAAACAAGATGACGAGTTGCTCTAGGGGGAATCCATGATTATTCTGCGGCTTGACCGCATGCTTGCCGAACGCAAGATCTCATCCAAAGAGCTTGCGGAACGCGTGGGCATCTCCCAGGTCAATATGTCGCGCATCAAGACGGGCAAGGTTTCTGCCGTGCGCTTTTCAACTCTTGACGCGATATGCCGGGCACTCGACTGCCAACCGGGCGATGTGCTGGAATATATGCCTGACGATGAAGCCGATAGCCTTTTTGGACTTAAAGATGAATAGCCATAATTAAGCCGCCAATCACGTCCTCAACGCAAATTGCCCGCCAGAACGACTTCCGTACTGGCGGGCAATTTGTTTTCTATCAGCTAGATGCTCGATGAGCCGTGCAACTCTTTACGCAAACAGGCCATAGATGCTGATGTTGGCCTTGGCATAGAGGCCGTTAGCATACTCGGTCCACTTGGAGCTGGCGCTCGAGGCCTGCGAGGAATACTGCTGATAGGCAGTGTAGTAGGCGGTCATGGCCTGCTTATAGGTAGCGCTATCGGCCGTAAAGGCATCGTCGGCAAAGGCCTTAGCGTAGGTGCCATCGGCGTCCTTCCAAGTGCCCTTCTCGCTATCCCACTCGTCGCCGGCAAGGTTGATGATGTAATCGGCGTAGTCCTTGCTCGCGGTCTCCTCGTTGCCGTCAGCAGGCTCGGTCGGGGCGGTTGGCATGCTTGCGGAGCTATCGCCCACCTTCTTCTTGTAGAGCTTCTGCAGCGTCGCGGACTGGCGGACGATCTGCTTGGCCTGGTCCTTGGACACGCCATACTGTGTGGCCATGGTCTTGTAGTCGGAGGTGCCGATAGAGTCCTCGGCGTACTTCTTCATCTCCTTGGAAGAGACGGTGATGCCCTCGTCCTCGGCAGCGTCGAGCAGGATCTTGTTGCGCACGTAGGACAGGATGACGTCGGCAGAAGGAGCGGTGTAGTTGCCATCGCCATCCTTGACGGTATCGAGGCTGTACTGGCTCTCGATGGCCTCGCGCGCGGTGATGTCACTCTTCTTGCCGTTGTAGCTGTAGCTTGCCACGGTCGAATCGAGCTGATCCTCGGTGAGGGTCGCCGAGCCGACACCCTTGCCGCCAAAGCCGCCATTGCCAATAAAGAAGCCGACCATCGCAGCGATCACGACTGCAACCACGAAGGCGGCGATCATCGTCTTCTTGTGCTTGGATGCATGGTCGTCTTCGTCGGAGTCGTCGTCCTCGTCCTGCTCCTCGGGCATGAGGTTCTCGTCGGCGGCGTCCGCGGCGATCTTTGCCTCCAGGCGAGCGTCTTCCTCCTCGGCGGTCGTGCCAGCGGCGATATGTTCGGCAGACGTGCCGGCGACCAGGTCGATCTTCTCGCCCTCATCACCGTCGGGGCCTTCGCCGCGCTCGATGATCTGGATGCCGTCGATCTCGTCCTTCTCGTCCTTCTTTTGAATCAGACCCATATCAGTTACTCCTTGTTAGGAAACATAGTCCTCAATAGAATACGCCCGACGAGGCGCCGGGCGTATTGATTCTTAGGTTATACGCAAACACTTAAGTACTATTTAGGCGTTTGCAGCGTGCATACCTTAGGCCAGGTGCGCGATAACGGCATCGGCAAAGGCCTGCGTGCCCACAGCGCCCTCAACGGAGCCGGTCTGGGCACGACGCACGTCACCGGTAACCTGCTCGCCCTCGTCGAGCGTGGCAGACACGGCGGCACGAATGCGATTGGCAGCGTCGTTCTCGCCCAGGTGATCGAGCATCATCGCAGCAGAGAGGATCTCGGCCGTGGGGTTGGCGATATCCTGGCCCGCGATATCGGGCGCGGAGCCGTGCGTTGCCTCGAAGATGGCGCAGTCGGCACCGATGTTGGAGCCGGGGGCCATGCCTAAGCCGCCCACCAGGCCGGCGCACAGGTCGCTCACGATGTCGCCGTACAGGTTGGGCAGCACCAAGACATCGAAGTCGTTGGGGTTCTGGACCAGGCCCATGCAGGTGGCGTCGACGATCTTGTCGTTGAACTCGATATCGGGATAGTTGGCGGCCACCTCGCGCGCCACGCGCAGGAACAGGCCGTCGGTCGCCTTCATGATGTTGGCCTTATGCACGGCCGTCACCTTTTTGCGGCCGCAGCGGCGGGCATACTCAAAGGCATACTCCACAATGCGGCGGCTCTTGGCGATGGAGATCGGCTTAATTGAAATGGCGGAATCTGCGGCGAAGGTCTTCTGACCCGAGCGCTCGACAAGCTGCGAGAGTTCCTCAACCTCGGCAGCGCCCTCATCGAACTCGATGCCGGCGTAGAGGTCCTCGGTGTTCTCGCGCACGATGACCAGGTCGACGTCGCGGAAGCGCGAGCCGTCGCCCGGCTGCGACAGGCAGGGGCGCACACAGGCGTACAGGTCGAAGTGCTTGCGCAGGGCGACGTTAACGCTGCGGAAACCCGTGCCGACCGGCGTGGTGATGGGACCCTTGATGGCAACCTTGGTCTCGGCGACCGCATCGAGCACGTGCTGGGACAGCGGCGTGCCAAACTCGTCCATGACGCCGGCACCGGCCTCCTGGACGTTCCAGTTGATCTGGACACCGGTGGCCTCGACCACGCGGCGCATGGCCTGCGTAATCTCGGGACCGATACCGTCACCGGGAATCAGGACTACATCGTGCGCCATAATCTGTTACTCCTCGTCTTCGGCGGCGTCAGATTTTTTAACGCTAGCACGCTTCTTCTTTTTGGAGAGATCAAGGTCAAAGCGTTTAACAAGCATTTCGCAAATCTCGCTCGAACGGGCCTTGAGATAGCTGCCCTTGCCGTTCTCGGCATCGAACTTAAGGCGCAGCGCAAGCTTCTCGGCGACCTCGGCGCCGATCTCGCCCTGGCCAAACTCGTACAGGCAACCGAGCATGTCGCGATACTCGAGGTCGCCGTGGTAGCACTGAATGGCCTCGTCCAGGATGGGCCAAGCCTCGCGCGAACGCTCGACGCTCGTGGCGCCCCACACGCACAGCAGGCGGAAGGCGGCATAGCGCAGCGTGGAGGAAATCTCGTCGAACAGTGCGGTCTCGGCGCCCTCAAAGGCATCGCCCAGCTGCTCGGGACAGGTGGTGGCAAGCGCCGTCAGGGCATCGAGGGCCTCCCAGCGGGTCTGAGCCTCGGGGCGGTCGAGCGCCTCGATCAGCGCGGGGACGCAGGGCACGACGCGCTGCGGATCGCGCTCGGCAAGCAGGTGCAGCACGCGGGCGGCAAACTGGCGGATGCGGCGCGTGGGGCAGCCGAGCTCCTGGACCAGACGGTCGACGGCATTCTCGTTCTCCTCTGCCAGCTGAAGCTGTGCCAGCTCCTCGTCGGTGAGCTGTTCGTCTTTGTTTTCTGCCATAGTTACCTCTTTTTACTATTTCTTAGCGTGCTTGCCAGCACCCTTGCTGTCATCGGTGACCGAGATGAGCTGTCGGTCGGCAGCGCCATTACGACGCGCACGGCGGCGTTCCTCGGCATCGCCCGCGTCGGCGGCGGCGCGGTGTGCCTTGTTGACGTTAAAGACCTCGTCGTGCTTGCGCCACGGACCGACGGA
This sequence comes from uncultured Collinsella sp., assembly GCA_902494295.1. GTDB lineage: Bacteria > Actinomycetota > Coriobacteriia > Coriobacteriales > Coriobacteriaceae > Collinsella. Next base: position 9,752 of record CABUSL010000037.1, on the reverse strand, counting down.
CTCGCCAAAGCTCATCTTAAGGCCGGCGATAAAGCCGCCGAGCCAGCCGATCGGCGCAAACTGCACCAGCGGGAACAGCGAGAACACCCAGGTCAGTAGGACGACTGCCGCCGCTCCCGCAAAGTTGGCAATCCAGTAGTCACGCTTGGTGATGACGCGCTTTTCGCACGCCCACTGGCCGCACAAAAAGCCGATGTAAATCGCAAAGAGAAAGAGTACCAGCGCAAGCACCACGAACGTCCAGCTCATGGGCGCTACTCCTCGTGATGATGGCCGCAGCAGCACTCGTGGCCGTCATCATGGCCGTGGCCGCCGCAGCACTCGTGGTCCTCGCCGTGGTGGTGGCCGCAACCGCACTCGTGGTCGTCGCCGTGCTCGCCGCAACCGCAGCCGTCCTCGTGGGCACCATGCTCCTCGGGGCGATACTGCGACCAGTCCAGACCGGCGGCGATGGCGTCGGCCTCCTCCTTGTAGAGTACCGTGATGGCCTGGGTGCCCAGCTTGGCGCCGCCAATGGCGTCGAGCATATCGTAGAGCGTAAAGGCCACGTCGGCACCGGGCAGCGCGAGCTCGCGATCGTCGGCGTAAGCGAGCGCCAGGCGCAGGTCCTTAATGAAGTGCTCGACCATAAAGCCGGGCTTGTAGTCGCCGTCGAGCGCCTTGGGCGCCAGGCTCTCCATGGCGCCGGACTTGCCGGTACCGCCCAGGATCATCTGGCGGGTCTTCTCCAGGTCAAGGCCGCTCAGCTCGGCAAATGCCATGGCGTCCGCCATGCCGACCATGCAGGCGCCCAGCGACACCTGGTTGGCGAGCTTGGCAGCCTGGCCCTTGCCGGCGCCGTCGAAGCAGCAGATGTTGGCCGCAAAGGTGGCAAGGATGTCGCGGACCGGCGCGATGTCGTTCTCGGTAGCGCCCACGATAGCCGTGAGCGTACCGGCGATAGCGCCCGACTCGCCGCCGGTGACGGGGCAGTCAAACGCCATGCGACCGGAGACCTGGGCGGCCTCGGCAATGTCACGGGCGAGCTCGGGCGAGCTCGTGGTGAGGTCGATCAAGACCGCGCCCGGCTTGGTGCACGCGAGCAGGCCGTCGCCCGCCAGGTAGAGTTCCTCGACCTCGGAGGGATAGCCCACCATGGTAAAGACGACATCGGCGTTCGCCACGGCATCGGCCGGCGCATCGGCCCAGACGGCGCCGCGCTCGATAAGCGCGGCAGCCTTGGACTTGGTGCGATTGTTGACCGTGACGGGATAGCCGGCGTCCAGGATGTGGCCGGCGATGGGGGCACCCATGATTCCGGTGCCGATGAATGCGACAGAGAGCTTGTTTGCCATGAAGCCTTTCCTTTTGGGTTGGGTGTTGTTACCAGGTTGAATACTCGGTGCCAGCGTTTCGGCCGTGACTTGAGGGCGCTTGCAGCCGCAGCGCCTGCCTACTCGCCTCGCACACGGCGCGCGATGCGGTCGGAAAGCGAGGCTTTCTCGGCACGATTCTTGCCCCAAAACGCGCAGGCCACCATACCGGGGCCCACGTGCGAGCCGATGGTGGGACCGACGGAACTACGGATGATGGTGACGTCGGCGCAGCCTTCCTCCTTGCGGATGGCGGCTTCGAGCCAGTCGCCGTCCTTTTCGGCATCGGCCGTCATGATGGCGATGGGCATGGTGCGGTCGGGCACGTAGTTCTCGCGGAACGACTTGAGGATGGACTTGAGCGCCTTCTTGCGGCCGCGGTTGACGCCGATCAGCGACAGCGAGCCGGCAAGGTCGTAGGAGAGCTCGGGCTTGACATCGAGCTTTGCCGTGAGTTGCGCCGCCGCGGGCGGAATGCGGCCGCCGGCAGCCAGCGCGTCAAAGCTCTCGAGCGTAAAGTAGCCGTGGACGTAGGTCTTTGCCTCGTTTGCCCAGTCGACCAGCTGCTTGGCGGTCAGTCCCGCCGAGCGCTGGCGCACGGCCTCGAGCGCCAAGAGCGCGCCGGTCGCACAGGGCAGAGCGTTGTCGACCACGTACAGCTCAAAATCGGGATACTCGGCGCGCACGGCGTCCGCCGCCTGGCACGCGGAGTTGTAGCTCGACGACAGCGCCGAGGTAAAGCACAGGTAAACCGTGGGCGTGCCCTCTTTGGCGCACTCGGTAAAGAACTCGATATAGCGACCGAGCGACACGGCGGAGGTAGACACGCGAGCGCCGGCGCGCATGCGGTCGTAGAACTCCTTAGGCGTGATGCTCGACCAGATATCGTCCGTGCGCTCCTCGCCATCGATAATGAAGGGGAAGCCCAAGATATCGACATCGAGGTTCGCGGCGACCTCGGGGCTAAAGTCGCAGCAGGTATCGACGACGATGCGGCAGCGGTCAGAATGGCCGGTAGATGCAGCCTTGTCCATCAAAGCGACTCCTTACGTAAAAAAGGCGGCCATCCGCATGGGATGACCGCCGGCCGTTAACTCATGCAAGTTAACGTATTTTACTCGTCAAGTGTTTCGATACGGGGCTTGATGATGCCATATCCACCATTCTTACGGTGATACACCACATTGATGAGGCCAGTCGTCGCGTTCTCGAACACGTAGAAGTCATGGCCCAGCAGATCGGTCTGCACCAGCGCCTGCTCCTCAGTCATCGGGGTGACATCGATGACCTTCTCGCGGACGAGCAGGTCGTCGTCCTCCTCGGGCAGCAGCAGGTCGGCCAGATCCTCGACGCGCTCGACCGGCGCGACATCCGCTGCGCTGGCACCGCCCTGGCGGTTGTCCACGACCTTGGTCTTGAACTTGCGCAGCTGGCGGGTGACCTTATCGGCGGAGAGGTCGATGGCGGCGTACATATCCGCACCGTGCTCGGCAACGCGAATCACCGAACCGCGGGCACGAACCGTAACCTCGACGATTGCCGGGTTGGGGTTCGAGGGGTTCTTCTCATAGCGAAGTACAACGTCGACCGTCATGGGCTCGATATCGAAAACCTTGAGCGCCTCGCCGATCTTCTCATCCACATGCGCACGCAGAGCATCGGTTACCGTCGTCTTGCGTCCAGAAACCTTGATATCCATACGTGGCTCCAATCTGCCTCGGGGACTTACTGTACTGGCTATGTACCCATTGCCGTGCATTTAATCACGCGGATTCCCAAAGACCCGAATAACGATTGCTTGATACCGCATACCGAAGTCTCGCACTTTTCTGTGGCAAAGTGCGCTATGGGAGAGCAACGGCGACTTTGGTTTGGTACTTAAAAAATGTCTTTGACCTGCTGGTTTTACGGAAACGAAAAAGCCGGGCTCTCCTGTTGGGAAAGCCCGGCAGTGCGTGTTGAAACCGTGAAGAGGTGTCCTTTCCAACGTATAGGAGACAACACCCCTAGCAATAACTAGCTATTGAGTTTGTTAATGTCGTCGTCGGTGATGGTGGCTTCCTGGCTGGACGATTTGTCCTCGGAGTTTGCACCCTCGCTGCTCGAATCGGAGGATGCGGACTCGCTGGATCCGGTGTCGGTCGACTGCACGTCGGCGCCCGAGACCGTCTTGGTGGTGAGGTCATAGGGCATCGTACCGTACCAGACGGAGTGGACCGCCTCGAGCGTGCCATCGACCGTGATACCGTCGAGGGCATCGCTCACGGCACGGCATAGCTCATCGTTGGCCGCGAGGCCCGCGACGCCGAGCGTCGAGGGTGTCTCGAGCGCGCCGACGTAAGAGATCTGGCTCATCAGGCGCGCAAGGTAGCCGCCGGCCGTGGAATCGCAAATCACGTAGTCGATCTCGCCGGACTCGAGCGCCTCAAAGCACTCGTTGATGTTGGAGAAGGTCTTTTGGTTGGCCGTGATGCTCTGCTTGGCGAGCGCTTCCTGCGAGGCCGAAGAGGTCTGAACGCCCAGGGTAGCGGCGTTAAGCGTTTCGGAGGAAACGCTCAGCGACTCGCCGTCGCTCGTCTTTCCGAACACTGCCGCAGCGTCGTACAGGCAAGTACCAAGCGTGCTGATGTCACCATCCGTGGAATTGATGTCGCCAATGAAGATGTCGGCCTTTTTGTCACCAAGCGCGGAATCGGCAGAAGACGCATCGACGAAGGCAACCTTAAGGCCCATGCGGCTTGCAAGGGCGCGGGCAGCGTCGACCGCGTAGCCCGTGAGGTTGCCATCGGCGCCCTGCATGGCCTGCGGGGCATCGGAGGTATCGAGGGCAACCGTCAGGGTGCCGGGAGTGACCAGGACATCATCCGACACCGTCGGCGTGACGGTCTCGCGCTCGATCTGGTCAATCGTGGGTGTCGTGAACGTGGATAGGGGATTGAACGCGCATCCGCTCAAGCCCAATACGGCAATGACCGCCGCGGTCCCAGCACCTAACCGAGCCGCGTGCATCAAGCTGCCCCTCACCATGTCCACTACCCTGCCTTCTGTGTCGTATACAATCCGTGCGTTGCGCGGAATAACGGGTGTTCCCACCAGCTGACCTGGTATTTGACCCCACACTTGCGCACCGGGGTGTTTGCTCGGGAGGCCATAGCCACCTTCACGACTGGCCCGCTCGCCCGCGAGGCGGTATTGCCCCAAAGAAAGTAGAACGGACGGTGCGGCTTACATCTAGGACGCGCCATGATCGCGCCGCGCGCACGCGGTCGCTTACGTGGATCCCTTTGACCGCGTCTGTCTTGGACTAGGATGGACATTTCGTCCGTCCGCAACCACAGCCTGGCAGGAACGTAGCGCATTATAGCTAAGTTCAAGCTAAAGTTTAAGGTTAGGGGCGCCATTCGCACCGTGAGCACAGATTTTGCAGGTCGGAGCGGACCATTCGTGCCCCCATGAAGCCCGGAGCTCCCCTACGGGGAGCTCCGGGGCACCCGCCTCAGGGTGCCGTGTGCAAAAAACGGCAAATATGAGTACTGCTATCAATTTAGTAGCAGCGTTTTTCCGCCCCGCGAGTCCTTCTTGAGTTCCGCACAGCCTGCTTGGCGCCAAGATATTCCACATTCGTTTATTATCTCTTCAATGAATCCAGATTTTCGGCCCAAGTTTCTTTGTTTTTGCTGCCACTAATCTAGTAACAGTACTCATATTTGCCGTTATTTGCACAGGGCATATAAACAGACCCCCTATAAAGCCATAGTTTTACGCCGGCTTGAGCCCAAAGCACACTCGGAGCGTATTCAGCAGAGTATCTTGCCTCTTTCGACGCGCCTCTACGCGATTCTGATATCGCTTACCCATGCGCTGGTGAATGCGCCATGCGAGCGCTTCCATCGCTTCCATGTCGCAGAGCATCTCGTTATTGACCGTCGCGACCTCGATTCCCATAGTAATCAAGCCCGTGTTGCGTTTTTCGTCATGGACACGTCCCCTTCGAGAGGAATGACCCAGCTCACCGTTGTATTCCAGGTCAAACCGGGCTGCTTCCTGATACGCATCGCAAACTGCATGCGGCATCCCCGAGATTGCCTGCGCGCGGTCATCGAACTCGATCTTGTAGTCGGTCTTAAAGGGACCGCAGGCAAATCCGCCATAGGAAAACGGAAGCGAAAACATGGCAAGCATGATGCACTCCATGGGTGAGCGCAGGTTTTCCGACAGATAGGGACACAGCCGCCGCAGTTGTTTGGCCGCACTCCCCTTGCATGCCGCGAGGTAATCTGTCAGGCGATCGGGCGTCAACACCGGCTCGACTTCAAAGTAGCCCACGTCTGCCGGTTGGTCCTTGTCCTTTGCGAGTCTATTCGCAACAGGTGAGGTGTAGGGAGGCAGATACTTCCCGCGATCGCTCAGTGAAATCTTGGAACACAGTTCCTGGGCCAGGGCAAACGCCTGGATACAGCCGACCTCGCGGGCGACGGCAACACAAAGGGCCTCGGGAGATAGGCTGTACACCCCCGGTTCCACCTCTAGAATCGAGCCGGCAGGCAACCCAGAACACACGGACCAGCCCACACCAGGCATGCGTCGGCGCTGCGCCGCAGATCCCACCAGCAAGCACAGATCTTCTTGCACCTCGCCGCTTTTGACTCCAATTCGCACCAGGTCGGGAAGATAGATATCCTCGGTCGAAGGCGATGACGTACACAGCACGCGGCACTCCTCCTCGGGCTCAAGGTCCTTCCAGCCGATGTAGCCCATCTGCCGGCGCTCGGCGCGCATCATGCGTAGCGCCGAGGCGCCTGTTAGGATTATGGAAGCCGCTAGCCGTTCGCCTGTCGGCTCGTTGCACCGCTCAATCTTTACCGCCACATGAATCACCCCTACCAAACGCGTGCGATAGCGAGGCCATCAACGGTCGCGGCACCGGCGCGCTTGAGTTCCGCCGAAGCCGCTGCCATCGTCGCACCCGTGGTGATAACGTCGTCGATAAGCAGCAGGCGGCGGCCCCGCACGTCCTCAACGGTCTCGTACATGCCTCGGGCGCGTTCACGGCGTTCTTCACGACCGAGTTCACGTTGGTCGCCATGGCCGTACTTAACGAGGGCGTCGAGCAGCGGAACACCCGACAGCTCGCAAAATGGGCGCGCGATGGCTTCCATATGATCGAAACCGCGTCGCCGAAACGCCGCCGCCGTCGCGGGCACAAACACCACGGCATCGGCGCCGGACAACACACCGCCGTAGCGTTCGGGTGCCGCGACCTGGGCATGTAAGGCGGTGTCGTATAGCAGCTCTGCCAGATACGGCGCCAGACGTCGCTCGCCCGCGTCTTTGCACGCTTTAATGATCCGCGGCAGCGGATGCGTGTAAACGGCACATGCCAGGCACCGGTCGAGCGCTTCGGCCATCGCCGAAGACGCACCCTCGACCGAGCACTCGGTGCACAGCAAGTCTCCAAACGGGGCTCCGCATCGGGTGCAGCTATAACGTGGGTCAATGAGCGCGAGCGCGGCCAGGCAGTCTTGGCAAATAAGCGCGCCGGCGCGCTCGCAGCCAGCACATCGCGTGGGCGACAACGCCTCAAGCGCCTCGTGCGCCGCCTGCTCGGCAAACGGTAACAATTCGTCCGCAAACGGTAGGATGCCAGCACCTTGCAGGCATCCCAACACATCCAAATGTCTCTTCACGACACAACCCTCCCTACGCTCGGTCGCAGGGAGGGTTGTTGATTCAGCGTCATGGTACCCCGACGCGTTTGGGGTCAGGCAGGTTAAATCCGTTTGCGGGCACTATTCGCCGGTGGGCGGTTGCGGTGCGGACGAGTTTTGGGTCGAGCCCTCGCCACCATCTTGACGCGGCTTGCGGGAACGACGACGGCGACGGCGCTTCTGGCCCTGGTCGGCCGAACCCTCGCCACCACGATCTTCACGCGACTCGTGTTCGTCGCGAGCAGCGCCGCGCGCGGCCTTGGCAGCCGCCCCTCCGCCATCTCCGGGGCGACGGCGCGTGACCTTGACCTCGCCATCCGAGACCTGATCGGCCACGGAGGGCACCGAGGGCTTTTGCTGCGTGCCCGAGGAATGGCGACGACGCGGACGCGGGGCGCGCTCGTCATCGTTGCGCTGCTTGCCACCCTTGTCGGCAGGCGTATCGGAACCCGAACCACCCTTGGGGGCGGCACCGGCTTCGCGAGCGGCTGCGGCGCGGAAGGCGTCCTCGTGCTCCTCGCTCGACAAATGGCGGCGGCGACGGCGCGTGGGATTCATGCCACCGCCGCGGTTTTGCTGCTGAGCCTCACGCTCGCGGGGAGAATTCTTGCCTGCGGGAGCGGCCTCGCCGGCATCGCCCGAACCCGAGCGCTTGCGGCGACGACGTCCACCGGCAGCCTCCTCGGCCTCGGGCGCCTCGGCCTTGCCGCGACCCTTACCGCGGCCGCGACCCTCGCCCTGGCTCTGACCGGCACGGGTATCGGCGTCCGCATCGCGACGGCGGCGCTTGGGCATCGTCGTCCCCGCCAGACGGTCGGCGCTCGACAGGCCATCGCCCACGTCAACGCCGTTCTCGCGGTCGAGCTCCATAAGCGCCAGGCGCATCTCGGGCGACTCGATACGCTCGAGCACATCGCGCGTCACGCAGTCGGGGCGGCAGTTGCAGCCCTGCTCGGCGGCCTTCTTTTTGCAGCCCTCAGAGCAGGTCATGTCGGCCAGGTTGACCTTAAAGACTTTGCCGTTCTCCAGGCGCAACACCAGCTGCTCACGCGGCGTGTCATATTCCTGAATGCGCGCCTTGCCAAGCGGCGTATCGATAAGCGTCTTCTTTTTGGGCGCGCGGCTCTTAAAGTCCTTGTACGCCTCGAACTCATAGCGCAGGCAGCACATCAGACGGCCGCAGACACCGCTAATCTTGGACGAGTTGAGCGGCAGGTCCTGCTCTTTTGCCATGCGGATCGAAACCGGCTCAAACTGTCCGCCAAAGCGCGTGCAGCAGAGCTCCTGACCGCACTGGGCATAGCCACCCACCAGGCGGGTCTCGTCACGCACGCCGATCTGGCGCATGTCGACGCGAATGTGCAGCGTCGAGGACAGGTCCTTGACGAGCTGACGGAAATCGACGCGCTCCTCGGCGGCAAAGTAGAACACCGCCTTCTCGCCGCCGAACAGGTACTCGACGCCGACCGGCTTCATCTCGAGGTCGAGCTCTTTGACCAGGCGGCGGAAGTCGACCATGGCCTCGTCACCCTGGATGGCCAGGTCGTCGGCAAGCTGCAGGTCGATGTCGCTCGCCACGCGCAACACGGGCTTGAGCGGCTGACCGATTTCGTCGAGCGGCACCTCGAAGGGGTCGGCCGTGACCAGGCCGATCTCGGTTCCGCGCTCGGTGGAGCAGATGGCATAATCGGCCTCGAGGATATCCAGATCCTGTGGGTCGAACCACAGGTCGCGCGAGGCGTAGGTAAACTTAACGGGTACGACTAACGGCATTTCAGTGCCTTCCTGATATCGAACAGCATGACCTCGATGGCCAGCTGGGGAGTAACGTTTCTGGCGATGTTGCGCTCAGCGGTGGCAACCGCCTCGAGCGCCTGGGTGGCACCCGCAACATTCGTCGCCGCGGCAAGCCGCCCGATCGTGTCGCGCACGTCCTCGTTCACAACGTCTGCCGCCTCATCCTGAAGCGTCAGCAGCACGTCGCGCATGAGCGTCCGCGCGCTCGCCAGCGCTTCCATGATACCCGAACGCTCGCGCGCGTTGAGTTCGCGCTTGTTGCGGTCCTCAAGCTGCTTCAATGCTCCACGCGACAGGTAGTCGGCATTTTGCTCGAGCACCTTTTCCTGCGTGGACTTGACCTCGGCGAGCGGCGCCTTGACGGCGACGATGAGCGACTTGGCGCGACTGAGCACATCGGCCTCGTCGGCGGCGATGAGCGAGTCGATGGCACGGACCATCTGGCGACGGGCGTCCTGGCGCTCGGCGCTCTTGAGGAACTCGATACCACGCGTAGGGCTTCCCGCCACGGCGACGGCCATGCGACAACGCGCGATATCCTGGCCCGTCGCGCGGCTCACGGCCTGCGCGGCCACAGTGGGCGACACCAGCCGAAACGGCACGCACTGGCAGCGGCTCACAATGGTGGGCAGCATCACGTCGGCCGAGGTACCCAACAGGATGAACATGACGCCCTCGGGCGGCTCCTCGAGCGTTTTGAGCAGCGCGTTGGCGGTGTTGGCGCGCAGCTGCTCGGCACGGTCGATGATGTAGACCTTTGCCTTGGCGCGGATGGGCGCCAGGGGCACGTCGTCGAGCAGCTCGCGGGTCTGCGCGATGAGGTAGCCCGTAGCACTTTCGGGCGTGTAATAGTGCACGTCGGGATGCGTATGCCGAGAGACGTCGAGCAGGTTCG
>CABUSL010000036.1 GCA_902494295.1 uncultured Collinsella sp. | reverse complement strand
GTCGCTGGGCTGCGATGGAGCAGATGGCGGCCGATGCCCACGTGGATCTGGCCGAGCTCTCGACCCACGGCCTCAACGACCTGTGGGATGCCGCAAAGGCGGAGGAGTAAGACTGCGGGAACGACGGGCTGACACGCCTCATCGTTCCCGCTAAATTTTTCGAAAATCAAGTGTATCCCTCGGCTAACTTAGGGCATAATGCAAAAAGTGCGACATGGCTAACTTACGGAGACGCACCGATGGTGCACGGTCAGCCGGTCGCTTGCATCCACTACGTTTCCAAGTGAGAGGGAGACAACATGAGCGATATTTTGGACGTCTACGGTCGCGAGGTGCTCGACAGCCGCGGCAATCCCACCGTCGAGGTCGAGGTCGTGCTCGAGGACGGCAGCTTTGGCCGCGCAATGGTGCCTTCGGGTGCTTCGACCGGCGCCTTTGAGGCCTGCGAGCTGCGCGATGGCGACAAGGGCCGCTACCTGGGCAAGGGCGTTTCGCAGGCCGTCGAGCATGTCAACAACGAGTGCGCTAACGCCGTCGTGGGCCTCGATGCCTTCGACCAGCGCGCCGTCGATGCCGCGCTAATTGCCGCGGACGGTACCCCCAACAAGACCAAGCTCGGTGCCAACGCCATCCTGGGCGTGTCGCTGGCCGTCGCCCGCGCCGCTGCCGAGTCGGCGGGCCTGTCGCTGTACCAGTACCTGGGCGGCGTCAACGCTCATCTGCTGCCCACACCTATGATGAACATCCTCAACGGCGGCGTGCATGCCGACAATAACGTTGACTTCCAGGAGTTCATGATCATGCCGGTGGGCGCCCCGAGCTTTGCCGAGGGCCTGCGTTGGTGCGCCGAGGTCTACCACACCCTCAAGGGCGTGCTGCACGAGGCCGGCCTGGGCGGCGGCGTGGGCGACGAGGGCGGCTTTGCCCCCAACCTTAAGACCAATGCCGAGCCGTTCGAGTACATCACCAAGGCCGTCGAGAAGGCTGGCTTTAAGCCCGGCGTCGACTTCATGTACGCCATGGATCCGGCGTCCACCGAGTTCTACAACGCTGAGACCGGTATGTATGAGCTCAAGGGCGAGGGCGTGGAGTACACGAGTGCCCAGATGGTTGATTACTGGGAGAAGCTCGTCGACACCTATCCCATCATCTCCATCGAGGACGGTATGGCCGAGGAGGACTGGGACGGCTGGGTCGAGCTCACCCGTCGCATTGGCAACAAGGTGCAGCTGGTGGGCGACGACCTGTTCGTCACCAACACCGAGCGCCTCAAGAAGGGCATCGAGCTGGGTGCCGCCAACGCGATCCTGGTCAAGGTCAACCAGATCGGCACGCTCACCGAGTCGCTCGAGGCCATCGAGACCGCCAAGGAGGCCGGTTACGCCTGCATCGTGAGCCACCGCTCCGGCGAGACCGAGGACTCCACGATCGCCGACCTGGTCGTGGGCGTCAACGCCGGCCAGATCAAGTCGGGCGCCCCGTGCCGTAGCGACCGTATCGCCAAGTACAACCAGCTCATCCGCATCGAGGACGAGCTCGAGGGCAGCGCGCGCTACGCCGGCAAGGCCGCGTTCTACAACATTCGCTAGGCACGCGGAGGTCGCGGGGGCGGGGAAGACTCGGATTTGCCTTGCTCCAGCCGGGCGCTGTTGAGCACCATTGGGCGCTGGGCCATATGACTCAGCGCCTTTTTTATGTCGAGCAAAGGCTGGCGAAGGCGGTGCGGGCGCTCGTGCTATAACTAGAATACTTAGCGCAAACAAACCTCAACCGCACAAGGCGCACATGGATCAGATTTACGACAACAGGTACTATTCCGCCGGTTCGCGTGAGCCGTCGCCTCGCCGTGCGCGCACGGTGCAGCTCGGTGGGTCCGCCTACGCCGGCGCCGACCGCTCCATGCAGCGCCCGACAAGTACCTCGCGCCCCAATGCTCAAGTGAATACTTCGACAGATGGACCAGTGCGCCCGGCACGTTCGTCGCATGCTCAGCGCTCGTCGGCTCAAACGCACGATAGGTCGAGCAGGCCTTCGAACCGTTTTTCGGGCTCGGACTTTATGCACTACGCCAACGACAACGCGGTGGTCAAGGCGATCTACGACTTTACCCACGGTCCTCAGCGAGGGCTATTCATCGGCATTGTCGTTGCCCTGGTGCTCGTGAGCCTGTATTTCCCCGTGCGCGATCTGTACGTGGCAAAGCGTTCGAGCGATATCTTGGCCAAGCAGGTCGAGATTCGTCAGCAATACAATGATAAGCTGCAAAAAAGCGTCGACAAGCTGCTCTCGGAGGAGGGCATTAAGGATGCGGCGTCCGAGGATCTGGGCCTGGTGATGCCCGGCGAGAAGAGGATTGAAGTGCAGGGCCTGGACGACGATTCGGATTCGTCTTCGAGCAAGAAGTCGTCGAACGCCAAGAAGGCCAGCGAAGTTGCCAAGGAAATCGAAGAAGTCGGTAAGGACGCCCCGTGGTACATCCAGGCGCTCGACATGCTGTTTGGGTTTAACGGTGTCGAGGGCCAGACGGTCGTGTCCAACGGCAAATAGCGCCCGGAGGGGAGCCCGCAATGGCAGATTGCAAACGATATAAGGTGGCGGCGATCGATCTGGGAACGGTGTCGTCGCGACTGGTGCTGGCGCAGGTCGAGGGCGGGGCGATCGTGGAATCGTCCAAGCATACCGAGATTACCGACCTGGGCGAGGGTGTGGACGCGACGGGTCGCTTTTGCGAGGCGGCTGTCGAGCGTGTGCTCGCTGCGTGTCGCATGTTTGTGGATGAGGCCCGTGCCTTTGGGGCCGCGTGCATCTGCACCACGTGCACGAGCGCCGCGCGCGATGCGTCCAATGCCGCGCTGCTGCTGGACGGCCTGCGCGATCTGGGGCTTGAGCCACAGGTGATTCCGGGCGAGGTTGAGGCGCGCCTGACGTTTTTTGGCGTGGCGCACGACTTTGCCGGCGAGCGCATCATTGTTGCCGATTCGGGCGGCGGATCCACGGAGCTCGCGACGGGCGTCTATGCGCCGGAGCGTGGGGTCTATGCGCTGGAGGGCACGCGTTCGCTGGACATCGGTTGTCGCCGCGTGACGGAGCGGTTCTTCTCGGCGCTGCCGCCTGCGGACGGCGAGCTTGCTGCCGCTGCCGCGTGGGCAGGTGAGCAGTTCGCCGCCTATTTTGAAGGCCTGCCCAGCGACTTTGAGCGCGCCGAACGCTTGGTCGCAGTGGGCGGCACGGTGACTACGCTGGTGGCTCTGATCCACGAGCTGGAGCCGTACGATTCGAGCTTTGTGCACCTGCGCGAGCTTTCGCTGGATCAGGTTTCGGCCGCTATTGAGCGCATGTCTGCGCTGGATGTCGCAGGCATTGCCGCGTTGCCAGGCGTGCAGCCCAAACGCGCGGGCGTGATCTTGGCTGGCGCCGTGGTGATCCGCGAGCTCATGCGCGCTGGCGGCTACAAGACGCTCACTGTAAGCGAGAACAGCTTACTCGCCGGCATGGCCGCCACCATCAACGAGGCTCTCGACGGTGCGACCCCCACCATCTCCTGGACCCCAGAGCTCAGCACCCTCTAAATAAGTTGCGGTGAAATAGTTCCTAAATAAGCTGGTAAACGGTATAAACAGGATCTATTCCACCGCAACTTCTAAGGGACCGAAGCTGTCTTTTTAGCCCGTCCTAAATTAGTTGGCTTTCTGAAGCGCGGGGCGGTGGGACGTCTGCGTATTTGCTGCGCAAATCCGCACCGGCTTCGGACGCCTGCTGGCGCCCTCGCCGGCTCGCTGCGGACGCTGCGCGTCCGCTTGACGCTCGCCCCCCCCTCGCGGGTTCGAGTCCCACCGGCATCTAAAAGAAGTGAGCCCGCATCCCTTGGGGACACGGGCTCGAAAGCTCCATATGGTAGGGGCGGTGGGACTCGAACCCACAATCCTTGCGGCGAGAGATTTTAAGTCTCCTGCGTATGCCAATTCCGCCACGCCCCCGTGAGACTAGAAGTCTAGCACAAGCCGTCCGTTACGCGTTGACGGCCATCGAGTGTTGCCCCGACTTCTCCAGGAACTCCTGGAACTTGGCTTCGTCGCCCTTGTTCTTGTACTGCAGAGCCAACAGATACTCCAAGCGGCAGCTCTTGACCTTGTCGTCACCGGCCTCCTTGAGCATGCGCTCCAGCTCGGGAATGTCGTTGTGGCGCTTGAGGATCATCGTGTCGTACATCAGTTGGCATTCGTGTGCGACTGCCTCGGCCTGGCCGCCCTCAAAGCCTTTGATCTCGTGCAGCAGCTCCTTGGACTTTTTGCGGTCCTCCTGGCCAACGTAGTAGTTAAAGGCCTTAATCACCAGGTCGACGCGCTGCATCTTGGGCAGATTGAGTCCCAGCAGCAAATCGAACATCTTGTCGGCGCGCTTGTGGTCCTCGCGCAGCAGATAGGAGTTCAGGCGCAGGTAGTCGCGGTTATAGCGCGGGTACAGCATGCTGGTGAGTTTGCCATCGAGCAAACGATCGAACTCGTCCCACTGCTTGGCAGCCATAAGCTGCTGCAAGCGCTTGAACGTGGTGCGTTTTTTGACGCTAAAGAACACCGACACGGCGATGCAGATGATAACGACGGCGGTCCAGAGGGTGCGGGAATCGGGCATATTGGGGTCCTTAGTCGCTCATAAAGCGAGCGGTATGACAACACGTACTAGATGTATTATACACAGCGCGCAAGCAAACTGGCATAAAAGTGCATCGAGGCCGAGCGCCATCGCTCGCTGCGGTACACTTACCTAAAGTAAACCATGAAGGGAGACATTACCTATGAAGAAGATCGTTTTGGCTTGCGGTGCTGGCGCTGCTACTTCCACGCTCGTTGCCCAGAAGGTCGCCACCTTGCTCGACGCCAACGGTTACGCCGACAAGTACGAGATCGTGCAGTGCGCCATCTCCGAGGCCAAGGACTACTGCGACGAGGGCGCCGACCTGCTGATCGCCACCACCGTTGCCCCCGAAGGCCTCACCTGCCCGTACGTGAGCGGCGTGCCCTTCATGACCGGCATGAACCGCGTCGCTGCCGAGAAGGCCGTTCTCGACGTCATGGCTCAGTAGGCACTGCCTGTATGAGTGAGCAGAACGCCAACCCGGTCGAGCTCTTTGGCATGCGCGTTGCCCATGTGGGCATTAACGCCGCCGACCCGGCAGACGCCCTGGAGATCGCGGAGCTGTTCTCGACGATGATGGGCCTGCCCGTCATCGAGACCCCGGTTTCGTACTTTAACGATTCGCTGGTCGAGATCATGAAGCAGAACGGTCGTGGCACCAAGGGCCACATCGGCTTTGCCGTCAACGACATCGATGCGGCTGAGAAGTGGTTTGCCGAGCGCGGGCTCGAGGTCAACGAGGAGTCGCGCGCGCTGCTACCCGACGGTGGTACCAAACTCGTGTACTTTAAGCGCGAGTTCGCCGGCTTCGCCGTGCACCTGTGCCGCGAGTAGCGCACAAGCTGTCATAGCTAGCAAAAAGGGATAGGGCTGCGTGGCCCTATCCCTTTATTTATGTCGAGGGGCTTCCTACCGCGGCAGGCGAATCGTAAAGCGGCTGCCGACACCCTCGACTGAGGTCACGCCAATGACACCACCATGGCTATCGACGATCCACTTGGCGATAGCGAGCCCCAGGCCCGAACCCTGCGCGCCGGCATCGCGCGCGTTGTCGGCGCGGTAGAACCGCTCGAACGCGTGAGCTGCGGATTCCTGGTTCATGCCGATGCCCTCGTCCTCAACGCTTATGTCGATCGTGCCCGCGCCCGCATCCGACGCTACGCCAAATGTGACGGTCGTTCCCGCATCCGAGTACTTGGCGGCGTTTTGCACGATCACGCGCAGAGCCTGCTTCACGAGCGCCACGTCGACGGGCGCGTCGCAGCGCGGGTCGCTGACAAGCGCAGCGTCAAAGGCCAGCCGATACGTGTGCTCGGTATCGATCATCTGCGATTCCTCGCATACCTCGTCGACCAGTGCGGCAAGGTTGGTATTTGCGCGCCGCAGGACCGTGCGCCCGGCATCGCCGCGTGCCAAAAACAGCAGCTGCTCCACGAGCTCTTGCATGTGCTCGCTTTCGGCCTTGAGGGACGCGATAGATTCTGCCAGCACGTCCGGGTCGTCTTTGCCCCAGCGATCGAGCATGTTTACGTAGCCCTGAATCACCGCGATGGGCGTGCGCAGCTCGTGGCTCGCATCGTTGACAAAGCGCATCTGCTGCAGCTTGGCCTCTTGCATCTGGCGCAGTAGGCGGTTGAGTGCAACCTCGATGCTTGCCAGGTCGGCGTCGCCGGTAGTGACGCTCGGCGAGTCGACGCTTGCGCGCTCGATGGCCTGCTCCAGTGTTTCCATCTTGCCGCCGGAGAGCTGCATACGGCCGAGCTCGTCCACGCGCAAGGCCAGGTCGTTGAGCGGTGCCATGGTGCGGCGCACGCGACGGGCGCCGCCGAGCATGTTGAGCACGCTGATGACCTGCCAACCCACAACGACAAGGTAGAGAGGCCATAGCGCGACGAGGTCCTGCGCGAGGGGGAAAGTCTTGGTGGTACGCGCAAGCTCGACGGTATAGGTGAGCGTTGCCAGGTCCCAGCCGCGCGCAGGCGCCAGCGACATGCCGTGAACGGCGACGCCGGGGATCCATCCTGCGGTAAACGCGCCGTCGGGCAGCATCTGGTTGTATCCATAGACGAGGATCGCCGCCGCAATCACCATCAGCAGCAGATCGAGCCAGACGTAGCTCATCAAGCGGCGCCACATATAGCTCCAGTTGATGGCGCGGGCGATGGATGTGACGCGCTTGGCCTCGGCGTTACGCGCGGCAGACATAGCCCACCCCACGCACGGTCTGGATGATGCGGGCGCCGCCGGCGTCCTCGATCTTGGCGCGCAGGTGCGCGATGTGCACGTCGACGTTGTTGGTGTCGCCCACGTATTCGTAGCCCAGCGCCTCGTGCGCGATGCGCTCGCGCGTGAGCACGGTGCCGGCGTGCGCCATAAGCAGGGCGAGGATGTCGAACTCGCGGGCAGTGAGCGCGATGGGCGAGCCGCCGACCGTGACTTCGCGGCGGTCGGGATCGAGCGCGACCGAACTCACGGTGAGCGCGGCGGGGGAGGGCGAGGCGGATGCCTGGGTCGAGTCGCCAGCCGGGGGTATCGCAGCGGCGCCCGTAGCGCCCGTCCCGGCCCCAACGCCGCCAACGCCCGAAGCCGCCCGCACGGCCTCCGAGCGCTTCAACGCCACGCGGATCCGTGCGAACAGCTCCTCAATCGCAAACGGCTTGGTCAGGTAATCGTCGGCGCCGGCATCGAGCCCGGCCACCTTGTCCATCACGGCATCGCGCGCGGTGACCATGATCACCGGTACATCCTTGTGCTTGCGGACGCGTCGCAGCACCTCCATGCCGTTGAGCTGCGGCAACAGCACATCGAGCAGAATCAGATCGTAGTTGCGCTCCAGCGCCAGGTCCACGGCGGTGCGGCCGTCGGCGGCGTGCTCCACCTGGTAGCCCTCGTGCTCCAGCTCGAGCGTCACAAAGCGGGCGATTTTCTCCTCGTCCTCTACGATCAGGATCCGTGCCATGCGTGCCCCCGTCTGCGATTACTTGTCGTCGTTGAGATTTTGCTTGATGTCGTCCGCGGCATCGGCGGCGTGATTCATAAGGTTGTTGATGCTGCCGGGCACGTCGCCGTCGCTATCGATGCGGTAGCGCATGCCAAAGAACAGGCCAATCAGCATCAGCCAAATCGTAGCGCCCCAGGCAAACAGCGCGACGATGGGGATCAGGATGGGAATGTTGAGGATGATCGCGTCGCGGCGCGTGGCGATAAACTTGGTGTCCAGGCTCAGGCGGAAGAGCTTTTTGAGGTACTCCCACACGCTGTCCATCTTCTTGGAGAAGTCGGTCTTTTCGCTCGACTTCTCGTAGGCGGCCTGCGCGGCGACCATCTCGGCTGAGGGCTCATCGACTGGCGCGGACTCGGTGGCGGCGTGCGCCGACGTGGTCTGGGTCTTGCCCTGCGACTCGAGCCAAATGATGGCATCCAAGACGTTGCCGTCGGCGGCGTCGAGCGCGGCCTTGGCATCGGTGTAGCTCACGTTGCACTTGGTGCGGATGGTTTCAACTTTTTCGAGGTCGTCCATGACCTGTTCCTTTCGTTCGATGGGCGCGACGCCGGGCGATCTGCCCGGGCGCGAGCGTTGCGTTCGGCGGCCTGCGTGACGCCGCCCCGCCCTTGGTCGAACTCTATAGTGCAGGTTATAGATTAAGCGATTCTTGAGCCAAGATTAATGTTGGATGAGTTTTTGGGTGGCGGTGGGGAAGGGAGAGATGCCTTTCTGGATAGCGGGGGATGGGGCGCCGGTGCAAAACGGCGTCAAGGGTTGGTCGAGCAGGCGGTTTCTCCATTGATGACCGCACGACATGTGACACTTACCCTGCCGCTCTGCTCTGCCGCGGCGGTATGTATCTGAACAACGGCCCTCTAAGGAGTTCGATACCGATGAGTGACAACGCAAAGCATCTCGCAAAGAAGTGCGTAAAGGACGCGGGGCCGTGCCTCGCGCTGTGCGTAGCCGGCGCAGCGGTCGCGCTGCTGGCTGTTCTGGGGCCGTTCGACGTGCTCCGAAGTGCCAGCTTTCTGCATGTTTGCATGGCTCTTGCCGGCGCCACGATGACCGGCGGCGTGCTCGATCTGATCTTTTGGGTGTTTGACCCGTTTGGATGGAAGAGCGAGGGGTAGGTCCCAAAGGATGGAAGGGCTGGAACGGTTGACTTAGTGATCGTGCAGAATGTGGGCTAGCGACTTACAGGGAAGTGGTGATCCGATGACGGTCTATGTGACGGGCGATATTCACGGCGGCGTCGACATGCAAAAGCTTCGCGACTGGGATCTTGGGGATGGTCTGACAAGTGACGACTATCTCATCATCGCGGGCGACTTTGGCTTTCCGTGGGATTTCTCTGCCGAGGAATGTGCCGACATCGCCTGGCTGGAGTCGCGCCCCTATACCGTGCTGTTTGTCGACGGCAACCACGAGCGTTTCGATCACTGGTCGGAGCGCCCCATGGAGCTGTGGCACGGCGGCCTGACGCAGCGTCTGTCGGACACCTCGCCCATCCGACGCCTGACGCGCGGTGAGGTTTTTGAGCTCGACGGCTCAACGATCTTTACCATGGGCGGCGCCACGAGCGTGGATAAGGAATACCGCATTCCGTATTCCAGCTGGTGGCCGCAGGAGCTGCCGGACGAGCGCAACTTTGAGGAGGCGCGGGCAAAGCTCGACAGCGTGGGTTGGAAGGTCGACTATGCGATCACCCATACCTGCTCCACGCGCATGCTTTCGCCCACGCTTTACCCGGCACCTGGCTGGAATTATCCCGATGTCGATCGACTCACCACGTTTTTCGACGAGCTGGAGGACCACCTGGACTACAAGCGCTGGTACTACGGGCATTTTCATCGTGACGCCAACCCAGCCGAGTGCCACACCGTGCTCTACGACTGTATTGTCCGCCTGGGCGACGAACTCCAGCCCTGGGATGTCGCGTAGGGGCGGGGTGGCTGGCTACTCGACCGTTACAGTGATGTTTTCCCGATGCGTGCGGATAACATCCCAGCTAAAGTGCTCGACCAGCTGCTCGGCAGAGCGCGGTGTGGCGTCCGGCGCGATGCCTGTTTGCCCGGCGAGCCAGCCCAGTAGTGCCTCGGGCGCGCCAAAGCGGGTGCGGAGCTCGCCCAGGTCCAGGTCGCGGTCGCGCTTGGAAAGGCGGCGGCCATCCGGCGACATGAGCAGCGGAATGTGCGCGTAGTGCGGCGTGGGAAGTTCCAGCAAATGCTGCAGGTAGATTTGGCGCGGCGTGGAGCCCAGCAGATCGCATCCGCGCACGACCTCGGTGACGCCCATGGCAGCGTCGTCGACCACCACGGCTAGCTGGTAGGCAAAAACGCCGTCGCTGCGGCGCACCAAAAAGTCGCCGCATTCGGTGGCGAGTGCTTCGCATTGGGCTCCATACGTGCGGTCCACGAATTCGATCACATCGTTTGCGAGGTCGTCGACGGCGGGTACGCGCAGGCGCGTGGCCGGAGCGCGCAGGGCGCTGCGGCGGGCAACCTCCTCGGCAGAAAGGTCTCGGCAGGCGGCGCGGTAGATGGGCGTGCCGTCGCTCGCGTGCGGCGCGCTCGCGGCGTGGAGTTCGGCACGCGTGCAAAAACAGGGATAGGTGAGGCCGGCGTCTTGCAGCTGACGCAGGGCGTCCTCGTACAGATCCAGGCGATCGTGCTGGTAGTAGGGGCCTTCGTCCCACTCCAGTCCCAGCCAGGCCAGGTCGTCAATCAATTGAGTGGCAAGTTCCGGGCGCTTGCAGCGATCGTCCAGGTCCTCGATGCGCAGCACGATGCTGCCGCCTTGGCTGCGGGCCGAAAGCCACGAGCACAGGCAGCTGAACACGTTGCCCAAGTGCATGCGGCCCGAGGGCGACGGGGCAAAGCGGCCCACGACGGGGGTGGGCGCTGCCGTTGCTGGTGCGTCCGCGGCGTGTGTTGCTATGTTGCGTGCGTTGATATCCATGCGGACGAGTATAGCGCGGGGCTTGGCAGGGAAGGCGTTGCTGCGCTCACAAGTTGGCGGCGGTACGCATTGCGCACGGTGGGTTTGCGGCTCAAGGTCTCGATCGCTGCGTACCGACTTAGCCTCACAAACGACAGAAACCCCGGCAGCTCTTCGCAACTGCCGGGGTTTCCGCGGAAAAGGGGGACATGATCCTCGAGCGAACGGCAAAGGGGCAAACCGTTTTCGCTCAACTGCTTTATGCCCCTCGGCTGGCGGCTCAATCAGCGCGTGCCGCGCCCACACAAAGCCGCTACACCTGTGACGGAGCTGTGAAGTGGTATCTATTGCCGGGGCGGGCTATGCCAAGGGTGTCCCTAATGACTAGTCATTTAAGAACGTCCCCAATGACTAGCTGCCGGGGTGCTGGTGTGACTTTCATCCCGTTTGGCGCTCCGGTCGCCTAGATGTTCGCCATGCGTACCCGCAAACGTGGGACAATGGCGCTGTTGGTTTTACAGACAAAGGATGTGCCTATGAACACCCTCGCCGCCAAAGTCAGCCGGCAGCGCCACCTGTTTGCGCGATTCGCTTCCGTCTGCGTGCTCGTCACGCTTGCGTTGTTGCTGCTGCCTGTCGCCGCGCACGCCGACGGCTACTCCATGACCCAGACCTATATCAGTGCCACGGTCGAGGCCGATGGATCGCTGACCGTTGTCGAGGGACGCCAGTTTGATTTCGACGACGACATCAACGGCGTGTTTTGGGAGATCAATACGGGCTCCAACCAGCAGGGCGGCACGGCGGGCGTCGACGTGCTGAGTGTCGAGGAAGAGGACACCGCGTTTAACAAAGTCGATAGCGCGAACAAGGGCGACTCTGGCGTCTACACGGTCGAGCAGACCGGTGACGGCGTAAGGATTAAGGTGTTCAGCCCCCACGAGAGCGGCGACAGCGCGATCTATTACGTGAGCTACACCATGACCGGTGCGGTCATGAACTGGGCCGATACCGCCGAGCTCTACTGGAAGTTTGTGGGCGACGGCTGGTCCGCGGACTCCGATGACGTTGAGATGGAAGTGTACTTCGCAAATGCCGCTGCCGGGACGGCGGCCGTCAAGGGCGATAACTTCCGCGCATGGGGCCACGGCCCGCTGACGGGCGATGTATCGCTCGATGCGGACGAACCCATGGTCACCTATACCATTCCCTGCGTGCATCAGGGCGAATTCGCCGAGGCACGCATCGCCTTCCCTAGCGACTGGGTGCCGCAGCTTGCCGCTTCGGGCGAAGAGCGCATGTCAACGATCCTGAGCGAAGAGAAGGAATGGGCCGACGAAGCTAACGCCCGCCGCGCTCACGCTCGCATGATTGCCAATGCACTTGCCGTGCTAAGTGTTGTTGCGGCGGTGGCCTTTACCGGCACAATCGTTATGCTCAAGCTGCGCAAGCGCAAGCCCAAGCCGCTTTTCCAGGACGAATATTTCCGCGATGTGCCTTCGGCCGACCATCCCGCCGTGCTTTCGGCCCTCATGAGCTGGAACGAGGTGCCCGATCAGGCATATATCGCCACGCTCATGAAGCTCACTGACGACCGTGTGATCAAGCTGGAGCAGGCGACCGTGACCAAGGCCAAGAAGGGTCTGTTGGGGCGTGAAAAAGAAGAGCAGACGTATCGCGTGACGGTGAGTGATGCGGGCTGGAAGTCGGCCAAGGGCATTGACCACATGGTGCTCAAGGTCTTCTTTGCCGGTGCTAAGCCTGACGAGAACGGCGATCGCTCGCGCACGTTCGACGAGCTGCAGCACTACGTCAAGCAGCACGCTACACCCGTGGGCGACAAGCTCGAGGACTATCAGAACACCGTTAAGGGCAAGCTGGCCGATAGCGAGTACGTTGCCTCGGACGGCATTGTTGCAATGGTGTTTTGCCTGGTTCTTGGTATCCTGATTGCCTTTGTTCCCGTGGGATCCATCTTCTTTACCGATGGCGCGCAGGCGAACATTACCGCCGCGGTTATCTCGGTGCCGATTGTGCTGGTGGGTATCGGCGTGGGCCTTACGTTCCGCCGCTTTACGCCGGAGGGCGCCGAGGTGGCGGCTCGCTGCAAGGCACTTAAGCATTGGCTCGAGGACTTCACGCGTCTAAAGGAAGCCGTCCCCGGCGATCTGGTGCTGTGGAACAAGCTGCTGGTGATGGGCGTGGCGCTGGGTGTTTCCAAGGAAGTGCTGCGTCAGCTTGCCGAGGCCGTGCCGCCCGAGGTGCGCGAGGCCGACGGCTTCTATGACAATTATCCCTGCTACTGGTGGTACTACCATCATTACGGCAACGAGTCTCCGCTCGATTCGTTCGATGACGTGTATCACGAGAGCATCCGTGAGCTGGCGTCGAGCTCCGACAGCTCGGGCGGCGGCGGAGGCGGCGGCTTCTCTGGCGGCGGAGGCGGCGGCGTCGGCGGAGGCGGCGGCGGCGGAACGTTCTAACGGTCGTAAATTATGGGATGGGCTTTTCTCGACAGCCGTCGGGGAAAGCCCATCCCCTTTTTACGCGCTACCTACGAAGACTGTCCCCAGCAACTAATCATTTAAGAACGTTTCCAACGACTAGGTGCGGTTGCTGCCAAGGAGTGTCCCGGGGTGCCGGCACAAAAGGAACGTCCCTAACTGCTGGGTTTAGGCTGTTAGGTCGAGTTCGTAGAGAAAGCTTTCGCGCGGCATGTCGTGACGGCGCTCTTCGCGGTTGGCGCGGTGCGTGGCCGTGCGCTTAAAGCCGTGCAGCTCGTAGAACTTCCACGAGCAGTTGGAGTCGGTGTACAGGTGCGCCCTCGTCGCTCCAAGCGAGGACAGGTGCGAGACGGCGGCATCGAGCAGAACCGTGCCAACGCCCAGGCCATGGACATCGCGATCCACGGCAAGCAGCGTGACCTCGTTGTCGTGCGGCAACGGGCTGCTCTCGAGCAGGCGGTTGTTGGTTCGGATGGTTGCGCGCACAAACGAGAGATACTCGGCGCACGCATCGGGCTCTAGCTCACGCATCTGCGATAGCAGCGCGCGTTCGGTATCCATCCAATGCTCGTTGATAGTGGCGCCGGAGCTCTGTCCCGCACGCGCGAGCGAAATGCCACGCGCCTGACCGTCGATTACGGCAACCTGTGAAAACGTCGACGACGAAAGGCAATAGGCGAGGTCGCACGCGGCCTCAAGGCGGTTGTACTCATCGTTATCCGAATTGTTATGCCAAAGCTGCTGCAGAATCAGCGCGATGGCGTCGAAGTCTTCGGTATCAAACGGTCGGTAGAGAACCCGCGAGACCATGGTGCCTCTTTCTTTTGCGGATGCATATCGAGCACAGTTCTACCACGCCATTGGCATCTAATTATGGTGCCCCTGTGTTCCATGAACTCACCGTGCCCGGTGCCATGCCCATCCCCTCCGCTCGCAAACTTTTTCTGCACATGCGCCCGTTGCGGGGTGCATCGATGCGCTCGATGCGCTACATTAAATCAGTATTTTCAATGCCGCTGCGCGAGCGCTGCAGATCGACGTATCACCGACTCACAGAGCACGGCGGCGTACCAGACAGGAGGACTGCATGGGATCTGATGTGAAGATCGCACGCGCGTTGATCTCGGTTACCGATAAGACGGGCGTCGTCGATTTCGCACGGACGCTGGTTGACGACTTTGGCGTCGAGATCATCTCTACGGGCGGCACGGCTCGTGCCATCGAGGACGCGGGCGTTCCCGTAACCCCCATCGAGGAGTTCACGGGCTATCCCGAGATGATGGACGGCCGCGTTAAGACCCTGCACCCCAAGGTTCATGGCGCGCTGCTGGCCCGCCGCGATTCCGAGCAGCACATGCAGGAGGCGGCTCAGCACGGCATTAAGCTGATCGATCTGGTCGTCGTCAACCTGTACGAGTTCGAGAAGACCGTCGCCAACCCCGAGGTCACCTTCGCGGACGCCATCGAGCACATCGACATCGGTGGCCCCTCCATGCTGCGCTCTGCCGCCAAGAACGCCACGAGCGTTACCGTCATTTCCGACCCGGCCGACTATGATGCCGTCCTGGCCGAGATGCACGAGACCGGTGGTTGCACCACGCTTTCCACCCGTCGTCGCCTGCAGGTGAAGGTCTACCAGACCACCGCCGCCTACGACACGGCCATCTCCCGCTGGCTCGCCGCCCAGGCAAGCGACGTGGCGGACACCTCTGCCAAGCTCGAGATTTCGCTGGAGAAGGTCGACGACCTGCGCTATGGCGAGAACCCGCAGCAGAAAGCCACAGTCTATCGCTTTGCCGAGGGCTGCGAGAACACCGCGAGCTCGCAGTTCCCGCTCGTGGGCTCCAAGCAGATCCAGGGCAAGCCGCTCAGCTACAACAACTATCTGGACGCCGATGCCGCTTGGAACCTGGTCCGCGAGTTCGACGAGCCGGCCTGCGTAATCCTCAAGCACCAGAACCCCTGCGGTTCCGCCGTTGCCGAGGACATCACGGCTGCCTACGACCGCGCTTTTGCCTGCGATCCCAAGAGCGCCTTCGGCGGCATCATCGCCTGCAACCGCGAGGTTCCCTATGAGCTGGTTGAGCACTTCGCCGACCAGAACAAGCAGTTCGTCGAGGTCATCATCGCCCCGAGCTACACCGCCGAGGCGCTCGAGCGCATGGCCAAGCGCCCCAACCTGCGCGTGTTGGCGACCGGCGGCGTGGACCACGGCGCTCAGGTGGAGCTGCGCTCCGTCGACGGCGGCATGTTGGTGCAGGAGGTCGACCACGTGACCGAGGATCCCGCGACCTTTACGTTCCCCACCGACCGCAAGCCCACCGACGCCGAGATGGCCGAGCTCGAGTTTGCCTGGAAGGTCTGCAAGGGCGTTAAGTCCAACGCCATCCTGGTCTCCAAGGGTAAGGCCGGCATTGGCATGGGCCCGGGTCAGCCTAACCGCGTTGACTCTGCGCTACTTGCCTGCGAGCGCGCCGAGGACTTCTGCGAGCGCGAGGGCGTGGAGAAGGGCGGCTTTGCCTGCGCAAGCGACGCGTTCTTCCCGTTCCGCGACAACGTCGACGTGCTTGCCGCACACGGCGTGACCTGCATCATCCAGCCCGGCGGCTCCAAGCGTGACGACGAGAGCATCCAGGCCTGCAACGAGCACAATATTGCGATGGTTTTCACGGGTGCCCGCCACTTCCGCCATTAAGTAGGGAGGTGGCGCTGCGGCTT
>CABUSL010000035.1 GCA_902494295.1 uncultured Collinsella sp. | reverse complement strand
AAGCTGTGTCCGACGCGCTCCAGCATGGGAATATCGTTGTACGTATCGCCCACGGCGGCGGCATCGGCGATATCGATGCCCAGGTGCTCGCACAGATGCGCGACGCCGGCGCCCTTGTCGACACCCAGGTTCATAAAGTCGATCCACTCGCGCCCGGCGTTGGTGACGTAGAGCTTGTCCGAGAACTCGGGGCTATAGGTCTCGCGGAAAGCGGGCTCGGCGTCGTAGCCGGGGAAGAAGACCGAAATCTTGTTGGACTCGAAATCAATGCCCTCAAAGCTGTCGACGTAGTTGATTGTGTTGTAGTAGACGCTGATCTCGTCGTGGTACTGATGGTCGCGGGCAAGCACGTAGAACTCGTCGAAGCAGCACAGGACGGGAACGGCGCGCGGGTCCTCCGAGGCACGAGCGAGCACCTGCTGATACAGCGCCACATCGATGTTGCTCTTATAGATATAGTTGCCGCGATAGATGACGCAGGCTCCGTTGTCGGGACAAAAGGCGAGGCGGTTCTTGATGCTCTCGAACATCTCCTCGAGCTTGGGGGCTGGACGTCCGCTGGCGGGGCAGAACACGATGCCGGCGTCGGCGAGCTTGTCCAGGCGCTCATCAAGACCCTGCGGCAACACGCGCTCGTCGGTGAGCAGCGTCTTGTCCATATCAACGGCGATGAGCTTAATGTTTCCGATATTGGCGTCCGATTCGTAAGTTTGCATAAAAGCGAGCCTTCCGTTTCGAAATTGTTTCAGATGTTATAACCATCAACTCGTAGTCAGGCGTATTTTCGCAGGAACGGAGCGTATTTGCACCACGCTTCACAAAGTAATGAAAAAACTTTTCAGAAATTTGAATTTGTCGCTTGTGCTGCGGGCACTTTAGCGTAATATAGCGACCATCGAAAACGGAGACGGCAAAAGAGCCGCTTACCGAGGAAAAGGTACCGTTTACGATATTTGAATTGCGCCCGGCGATAGGTGAAAGGAGAGGCAGATGCAGTTCGTAAAGATCATCACTGCTGCAGACAATGCCATCCGACGCCAGCGCGCAATTTCCCGACGACGATAACAATCGTCTCTGTCCGCATGGGGCGAATTGCCTCAACAGAGTCATTTTGAGGTCGTTGGGTTTTAGCACGACATTGCTGCATGTTTCTAGGGCATGTATGTGCTGATTTTTGCTATTTAACCTGATATTGCACGGTATATGACCTTGAAATGACTTGCAACTGACCGATGTTCTAACTAGCTACCAAGGGCGAAAGGAAACAGCCATGAGCAAGGAAAAAGTCGTTCTCGCATATTCCGGTGGTCTTGATACATCTGTATGTGTCAAGTGGCTCCAGGACGAGAAGAATCTCGATGTCGTTTGCGTTTGCGGCAATGTGGGCCAGGAGGAGACCGGCCTGGACGCCAAGAAGCAGAAGGCCCTCGACCTGGGCGTTCTCGATTGCCAGGTGCTCGACCTGCGCGACGAGTTCTCCGATGAGTTCCTGACCAAGGCCATCGCCGCAAACTCCATGTACGAGAACAAGTACCCGCTGCTCTCCGCCCTGTCTCGCCCGCTGCTCGCCAAGAAGCTCGTCGAGGTCGCTCACGAGTTTGGCGCGACCTACGTCGCCCACGGCTGCACCGGCAAAGGTAACGACCAGGTTCGTTTTGAGGCTGCCGTCAAGGCCCTCGACCCCGAGCTTAAGGTTATCGCCCCGGTTCGCGAGTGGGACCTGAAGTGCCGTCCCGACGAGGTCGCCTATGCCCACGCACACAACGTGCCGGTTCCCGAGGGTGCCAACGACAACCCCTATTCCATTGACGACAACCTGTGGGGTCGTGCCATTGAGTGCGGCCACCTGGAGGATCCCTGGAACGAGCCGCTCGACGACGCCTGGGTTATGACCAAGAATCCCGAGGACACGCCCGATACCCCGACTTACACCGAGATTGAGTTTGAGGCGGGCAAGCCCGTCGCCGTCGACGGCAAGAAGATGAAGCTCTCCGAGATCGTCATCGCCCTCAACAAGATTTCCGGCGACAACGGCTTTGGCCGTCTCGACCTGGTCGAGGATCGTCTGGTGGGCCTCAAGAGCCGCGAGTGCTACGAGGTTCCCGGCGCCCTGACGCTCATCACCGCCCACAAGGCACTCGAGGACATCTGCGTCGAGGGCGACCTGCTCAAGACCAAGATCAAACTCGAGCAGGATTGGGCCACCGCCGTGTACAACGGCCAGTGGTACAGCCCGCTCAAGAACGCGCTCGACGCCTTTATGGCCGACACCCAGAAGTTCGTGACCGGCACCGTCCGCCTGAAGTTCTTTAAGGGCAACTGCCATGTCGTCGGCCGCAAGAGCCCCTTCAGCCTCTACGACTACGGTCTGGCTACCTACGACCGCGACACCACGTTTGATGAGAAGGCCAGCGCCGGCTTTATCGAAATCGACACACTGTCGCTCAAGACGTGGGCCAAGGTCCAGGGTCCCAGCTCTGCTGCCGCTCAGGCTTAAGTCTTCCTCCCCTTGGTATCCGCGCGGCCCATCCGCGTGATACATAACGGGCGCATGGGGTCCCTACCTTTCGTTATGCTTGCTGACACTTCTTAACATCGGTGGCCCCTACGTTCCGCCCGCATATATGACGCCGCGACTGCGGCTGAGTCCGAGCCCCGCCGGGGTTGTCCGGCGGGGCTCCTTCTATCAATTTGGCGGCTCTGCGCCTATATATATGAGGAGTATCCATTATGTTCAATGCTGTCGTGCATGCTTTACTTGCCCTCGCGCCCGAGCTCGATGCTGCAAAGGTCGAGGAGGTCCCCATGAGCCTGAAGGCTTGGATTGACGGTTCGCAGGGCAACATCCGGAGGAAGACGTTGGGTGCCAAGTGCATGGTGCGTCACTTCTTTGCAAATTAGCTACATGGCCCCGCGCGCAGTGGGGAATGTGTAAAACTAGCGGTTGGTAAATCGCTTTAGCGACATGGCGCATTGCTTTGGGCGCTTGTTTTGGTATTTGGAGAAAGGAGACGGTTCCATGGCTCTTTGGGGCGGTCGTTTTGAGGCGGGCGTGGCCGAGGTCACGCAGGAGTTTGGCGCGTCGCTGCCGGTCGACAAGCATCTCTATAAGCAGGATATCGCTGGCTCTAAGGCGCATGCCAAGATGCTGGCCGCCCAAGGCATCATCAGTGCCGAGGACGAGCAGGCGATCTCCGAGGGCCTGACCGGGATCGAACAGGATATCGATGCCGGTAACTTTACCTTCGATATCAACGACGAGGACATCCATATGTCCATCGAGAGCGAGCTGACGCGTCGCATCGGCGAGGCCGGTAAGCGCTTGCATACCGGACGTTCGCGCAACGACCAGGTGGCGACCGACACGCGCCTGGGCGTCAAGGCACTGGCCAAGGAGCTCATGGAGGCCAATCTTGAGCTGCGCCATGTGCTGGTGGATGCGGCCAAGAAGTACGACAAGGTGATTCTGCCGGGCTACACGCATATGCAGCACGCTCAGCCCGTGCTGCTGTCGCATCATCTGCTGGCATATTCCTGGATGTTCGCGCGTGACTTTACGCGCCTGAAGGCCGCCTTTGATGCCGCCGACAACTGCCCGCTGGGTGCTGCCGCGCTTGCCGGTACGAGCTATCCGCTCGATCGCCAGGTGACGGCTGCCGAACTTGGCTTTGCGGGCGTGATTCCCAACTCGCTCGATGCGGTTTCCGACCGTGATTTCCTGCTCGACCTGCATTACGCCGGCTCCGTCATGGCCATGCACCTGTCGCGTCTTTCCGAGGAGATCGTGCTGTGGTCGAGCTCCGAATTTGGCTTTATCACGCTTTCAGACTCTTACTCCACCGGCTCGTCTATCATGCCGCAGAAGAAGAACCCCGACTTTGCCGAGCTTATCCGCGGCAAGAGCGGTCGCGTGTACGGCAACCTGGTGCAGTTGCTCGTGACCATGAAGGGCTTGCCGCTCGCCTATAACAAGGACTTGCAGGAGGACAAGGAGGGCGCGCTCGATACCGCCCATACGCTCATGCAGTGCCTGTCCGTTATGGCCGGAATGATTTCGACTTGGACCGTCAACGAGGATGCCATGGCGCGCGAGTGCGGCGTGGGACACCTTGCCGCCACCGATGTTGCCGATTACCTGGCCAAGCGTGGCCTGCCGTTCCGCGAGGCACATGCCGTGGTGGGGCATCTGGTCCTGATGTGCGAGAAGCGCGGCTGTAATCTTGAGGACCTGCCGTTTGAGGTGTTCCAGGAGGCAAGCCCGCTCTTTGAGCGCGACATTACCGAGGCGCTCGACATCCCGTCGATTGTCGCCGCGCGCACGACCGAGGGCGGCACCGCTCCTGCCGCCGTTGCCGCGCAGCTGCAGCGTGCCGAGTCACAGCTCGTGGCCGACGAGGGCGCGTTTGGATCGCTGACCAAGGTAGTCGAGATGGGACACGGGGCAAAGTAGGGGTTTGGCTGAAGCCGTATTGCCCTTTTATCGATAAATCGTTTTGCTTTTACGGGCGCCTTCTGTTGCGGGCGCCCGTATTTTGTTGCTATGGGGGAGGGGCTTGTCGAGAACTTCTGTAGGACCTTTGGGCAGGCTGTGAAGGGGATACGTTCGCGGGTGGCAACCGACCGTCTGCTCTGTTCGATGCGGTTGATGGGCGGTCGGATGGTACTCTAATCGGGCTTCGAAACAGAAGTGACACATATGGAGCGCTTTAATAAATTGCAGCGCTTCAATAAACAGCTTTTTGTTTAACTGCAGCTAAAACTCTGTTACGATGCAGTCCAGGCGGGTGCCGGAATGGGACTTGGGCACGCGCGAACCTACTTGAAAGGCTACCTTATGGCTATCGAGAAGACCTTCATCATGATTAAGCCCGACGCCGTGCGCGATCGCAAGATCGGCGAGATCGTTGCTCGCATTGAGCGCAGCGGCCTTGTCATCGAGCGCATGGAGATGACCACGCTCGAGCGCGCTACCGTCGAGGAGCACTACGCCCATCTGGCCGACAAGCCCTTCTTTGGCGGTCTCTGCGACTTTATGACGAGCGGTCCGGTCGTCAAGATGGTCGTTTCCGGTCTCTCCGCTGTCTCCAAGATGCGCACCCTCATGGGCGCCACCAACCCGCTTGACGCTGCCCCCGGCACCATTCGCGGCGACTTCGCTGTCGATGTTAACGCCAACGTGATCCACGGCTCCGACTGCCTGGAGAACGCCGAGATCGAGATCAAGCGCTTCTTTGGCTAAACCAGCTTTGACTCCTTAAAGCTGTTAGCGTGTGGCTTTGGCGCCGCGGAATTCCATCCGCGGCGCCCTTTTTATTCCAAAATCTATGAAGGGGCCCGCTCGGACATGAGTTCCGAGCGGGCCCCTGCTGTTAGCTTGTGGCACTGAGTAGTTTAGGCTTCGTCGACGACCTTGAGGCCACGCGTGTGGTCGATCTCGTTGAGGAGATTGACGCGACGCTCGTGGCGACCACCCTCGAACTCGGCGTCGAGCCACTCGTCGACAATCATCTTGGCGAGTTCAGATCCCACGACGCGGGCGCCAAAGGCAAGCACGTTGGTGTTGTTGTGCATGCGGGAGAGCTTGGCGCTGAAGGGCTCGGAGCACACGACGGCGCGTACGCCCTCGACCTTGTTGGCGGCCAGGCTGATACCGACGCCGGTACCGCAGATCAGGATACCCAGATCGACGTCACCGTTGGCAACTGCCTTACCCACCTTGTAGCCGGCGATGGGGTAATCAAAGCTCTCGGAGGTGTCGGTTCCAAAGTTCACGACCTCGCAGCCGCGCTCCTTCAGGTGCTCGGAAATGATGTTCTTGAGCTCGACGGCGGCATGGTCGTTGCCGATACCAATCTTCATGAGTGGTTCCTCTCTGGTCCGTGCGGCGGAATTGCTAAAGGTTTTACCGCGTTCGACTGCATGATAGCGCGACTTTTGTGTAAACGCTCGGGCGTTTTTTGGTCAAACGCTTTAGCATGCAACAAGACCGGCTTTTCATGAATGAATGCCGTCAGATTGCGCTTAAGCGCCGTCCGTCGGAACCATGGTTGCGGTTTCTGATGCATTGTTATCAAATAAAAGAGCTAACTATTAATGAGAGCCCAGCCCGTTATATAAGTAGGAGATACCTATGCCTGCCGATTCCCTTCGCGATGCCGCGTTTTGCGATGTTTTAAACCGCGAGCTTGTCTGCGCGCTCGGCTGCACCGAGCCCATTGCCGTTGCCTATGCAGCGGCGTTGGCGAGCCAGACGCTCGGTTGCGAACCCGATCATATGGACGTTGCCTGCTCGGGCAACATCATCAAGAACGTTAAGAGCGTGACCGTGCCCAACTCGGGCGGCATGCACGGTATTGAAGCGGCGGCCGTGCTGGGTGCCGTGGGCGGCGACGCCAAGAGCGCGCTCGAGGTGCTCGAGAGCGTTGACGATAAAGACCGTGCGCGCGTGGCTGAGCTCCTCGCTGACGCCGGCTACTGCGATGTGTCGCTTGTCGAGGGTGTGCCCAACCTCTACATCAAGGTGACTGCCACGGCCGGGGGCCATACCGCGGTCGTCGAGATTACCGACCACCACACCAATGTCACGTGCCATACGCTCGACGGTATTCCGGTATGCGGCAAGTCGGCGGGGGAGTGTGCCGCCTGCGCCGAGCGCGTGGTGGCCGAGCGCGCGGCGGATAACACCGATACGCCCATGTCGATTGAGTCAATCATCGACTTTATCGAGGACGGCGACATTGAGGGCGCCCGCGCTGCCGTTGAGCGTCAGATTGAGCTGAACGGCGCGATCAGCGCCGAGGGCCTGGCGCACGCTTGGGGTGCCGAGGTGGGCCGTACGCTGCTGGGTGCTCGTGCCGATGACGTCGCCTGCCGTGCCCGTGCCCGTGCAGCCGCCGGGTCCGACGCCCGCATGAACGGCTGCGCGCTGCCGGTCGCCATTGTGTGCGGCTCGGGCAACCAGGGCATTACCTGCGCGCTGCCCGTCATGGAGTATGCCGAGTACCTGCGCTGCGACCACGATCGCCTGGTGCGCGCCGTGATGCTGTCCGATCTTATCGCCGTGCATATCAAGAGCTATATTGGTGCGCTCTCGGCGTTTTGCGGTGCTATTTGCGCCGCGTGCGGCGCCGGTGCTGCGATTACCTGGCTGTGCGGTGGCACGCGCGAGCAGATTGGCGCGACGGTCTCGAATACGCTTGGCAACGTGGGCGGCATCGTGTGCGACGGCGCCAAGGCGAGCTGTGCCGCCAAGATTTCCGCAGCCGTTGATGCGGCGATTCTGGGCCACGATATGGCCATGCAGGGTCGTGGCTTCCGTGCCGGCGAGGGTCTGATCCAGGATACCGTTGAGCAGACGATCGCCAGCATGGGCTACGTAGGCCGCGTGGGCATGAAAGATACCGACGTCGAGATCCTCAACATCATGATCGGCAAAACTCGAGTCTGTTAGGACAGTTCGTCGGCTACTTGGTGTTCGTAGAAGGCTTCGATTACGGCGTTGAAGTCGCGGGCGAAGTCTTCCATGGTTCCGCGCCAGGTGGCTCGGCTGGGCTTGCCCCGGCCCACAAAGGCGGTTTGAATGCCGCAATCGGGGGACGGGAAGTCGCGCTTGGGATCGTTGCCCACCATAAGGACCTCGTGCGGCTCGAGCCCCATCACCTGAAGCTGCTCTAGATAGTAGGTGGCATCGGGCTTGCAGCGGGTGGTGTTTCCCATGTGTGTGACGAGCTCAAAGGGGGCGTCGGCCAGGTCGCCCCAGCCCATGCGGCACTCGATGGCCCCCTGCGGAAAGCTGGGGTTGGTAAAGAGCGCGCAGCGCAGCCCTGCGTCCTGTACGGCCTGGAGCGCGGCGTGCGCGCCCGGCATGGCGTGAGCGTTAATGATATCGTCGTTCTTGTATGGAAGAACTTCGCGGTCGTAGAAGGTAAATGCCTCGTAGATGAGGGGATCGGAGAGGCAGATGCCGCATCGGCGCTCGACCTCGGCGCGGTAAAACTCAAGATTGGTGCGGTTATCCGTGCCGCTTCGGCGATTGGCGTTGAGGTCGACCAAGATGGTGCCGAGGCGCGCCATCGTGCCGCCGCGGCTGCGGCGACCGATATCCGCGAGCATCGACGAGACATCCTTAAAATAGCGAAGGATGAACGCGTTGAGGTTGATGCTAAGAAGCGTCTCGTCCATATCGAAAACGACTGCTTTGAGCACGCGGGCACCTTTCTCGAAAAATCGTTCCAGAATCGTTGGCTCGGGATACTTTACCCCAAAGCCGTATGCCTAACTGCCTATCGTCAACTTATGGAGACGGTCGTCCACAAGATTGCGAAAAAGTCTCCATACGAGTAAAAAATCGCAGTTCACGCTTGAAATCGAAATGATTTCCCCGTAACCTATACGAACGTGATTGCATAAGCGTCACATTAGTATCTGTCGGCTCCCGAGTGTTCCTAAACGTTGTGTGCTTGTCGCACCCTTCTGTAGGTCCTAGCAATCGGGGCCCCGTAGTTCGAAAGGGGTCCACCTTTGAGTGAGATTCAGAACTCGTCCATTTTCTCTCTTGACGATGTCAACGAGGAGGAGATGAACAACCTCATCGACGGTACGATTACCGACTTTGATGAGGGCGATCTCGTTAACGGCACTGTCGTTAAGATCGAGCATGACGAGGTGCTCGTTGACATCGGATTCAAGTCCGAGGGCGTTATCCCGGTCCGCGAGCTGTCCATCCGCAAGGACGCTAACCCTGCAGACATCGTTGCACTCGGTGATCCCATCGAGGCTCTGGTTCTCCAGAAGGAGGACAAGGACGGTCGTCTGGTCCTGTCCAAGAAGCGTGCCGAGTACGAGCGTGCTTGGAACCGCATCGAGGAGAAGTTCAACTCCGGCGAGAACGTCGAGGGCGAGGTTATCGAGGTTGTCAAGGGCGGCCTGATCCTCGACATCGGCCTGCGTGGCTTCCTGCCCGCTTCCCTCGTCGACCTCCGTCGCGTCAAGGACCTCACCTCCTACATGGGCACCCGCATCGAGGCCCGCGTCATCGAGATGGACCGCAACCGCAACAACGTCGTCCTCTCCCGTCGCGTCGTGCTCGAGGAGTCCCGTAAGGCCGAGCGCTCCGAGATCCTGTCCAAGCTTAAGTCTGGCATGCGTCTCCAGGGCACCGTTTCCTCCATCGTCGACTTCGGCGCCTTCGTCGACCTCGGCGGTATCGACGGCCTCATCCACATCTCTGAGCTCTCCTGGAACCACGTCAACCATCCTTCCGAGGTTGTCAAGGTCGGCCAGGAGGTCGAGGTCGAGGTTCTCGACGTCGATCTCAACCGCGAGCGCATCTCCCTGGGTCTCAAGCAGACCACCGAGGATCCGTGGCGCGCACTGGTCAAGAAGTACCCCGTCGGCGCTATCGTCGAGGGCACTGTGACCAAGCTTGTCCCGTTCGGCGCTTTCGTCGACCTGGGCGAGGGCATCGAGGGCCTGGTGCACATCTCCGAGATGGCCAACAAGCACGTCGATCAGCCTTCTCAGGTCACCCACGTGGGCGACAAGGTTCAGGTCAAGGTCATGGAGATCGACCTCGACCGTCGTCGTATCTCCCTGTCCATGAAGTCTGCTGCTGAGACTCTGGGCGTCGAGATCGAGGTTACCCCGCTGCCCTCCGAGAAGAAGGACGAGGAGACCGACGCCGAGTAAATCGGTTTGACGATCACTTGTTTTAAGGGACCCGTCCGCAATGGACGGGTCCCTTTTTGCATTTGCTGCTGATGTGCGCGATACAACCCGGGCGCAATGCTTTCCGGGCTGTCCATAGGCTATTGGGTTGTCGGTGCATGAAAAATGCCGACATCCCGCCTCGGGGAGGAGGCGGGAACACACCGAGTAGACGGAGGGGTGCGGAGCGCGGTCGCGTCTCGACTGACGACGTTGCCCATCGACAGAACCATTGTATCGCATGGCGGTTCTTGGTATATCGTGTCGAACGCTTGTGTTGTGCCATTGCCTGCGGCAACGGTGTGCTACACTCTTGCACTGCTGAGTGGGCCAGACGGTCGCGCGATGTGCTGCTTGCAGCACGCGTGAGGAAAGTCCGGGCTCCAGAGGGCGGGATGCCGGCTAACGGCCGGGCGGAGTGATCCGACGGAAAGCGCCGCAGAAAAGAAGACTCCCACCTGCGCCGCAAGGCGTAAAGGGAAAAGCTGAAACGGTGGTGTAAGAGACCACCAGCGTCGTGGCAACACGGCGGCTTGGCAAGCCCCATCCGGAGCAAGCGCGAATAGGAACGCTATGGGCCGGCCCGGTCCGCGTTCGGGTAGCGTGCGTGGAGCTGCATGGCAACGTGCAGACAAGATAAATGACCGTTCACGACAGAACCCGGCTTACAGGCCCACTTGGCATTTTTGTTACCCTGACAATCGGTACGGCCTTTGCCGTATTATTGAGGCTGTTTGTTGCCGCGCTTAGTTTTGTTGAGGGGCTTTGTTGGACAGCTATTTTACTCTGCAATCGAATATTGAGGCTTCGGGCGAGTTTGTGGACCGTAAGAGCCGGTTTATTGCCCAGCTGGTCCATATTGAGTCCGAGGATGAGGCGAATGCCTTTATCGAGATGGTTCGCAAACGTCATTACGATGCTCGACACAATGTTCCCGCGTGGATTTTGGTCGATGGACGCGAGCGCCAGAGCGATGATGGTGAGCCGAGCCGCACGAGCGGTATGCCGACGCTCGAGGTGCTGCGCGGTGCGGGGCTCAAAAATATTTGCTGCGTAGTGACGCGCTATTTTGGTGGCACGCTGTTGGGGCCTGGTGGCTTGGTACGCGCCTATACCGCGGCGACGCAGGCGGCGGTGGCCGCGGCTCAGGAGGCCGGGCAGATCGTTGAGATGACAAGCGTCGTGCCGGTTGACGTGCATGTGGCCTATCCGCAGTACGAGCAGGTGCTTCGTTTGGCGCAGGATTCGGGTGCCAAGGTTTCGGATACCGATTACGCGGATGCCGTGACGATTCATTTGGTGTTTAAGGCGGGGGAGCAGGGGTCGTTTTGCGCTAAGATGCGCGAGCTTATGGCAGGGCGCGAGGAGATTGAGGTCGGCGCTACCGAATTTGCCGAGTTCTAACGACGACGGCCGGCGTGCTTTTGGATGAATCCCAAGCGCGTCGGCCGTTGTTTTTCTGGTGCTGCCGTTTACTCGGCGAGCTGCTTTAGCACGTCACAGGCGATCTCGACGGTATCGTCGATGCAGCCGGGACAGCTGCGGAGCGGACCCTTATCCGATCCGATGCCCTTGAGCGTGCCGCAGACGGTCGTCGTGTTCTTCTCGCCAAAACGCTTGGCGATTTCGCGCGACAGTTTGTAGGTCTGGCCCTTGGTCTTGGGGTTTTCCATGCCGTCGCTCATTACAAAGCCCATGATGGCCACGGCGCCCGAGATAGCGCCGCAGGTTTCGGTCATGCCGCCCATGCCGGCGCCAAAGCCCTCGGTGAGGGCAAAGGCGACCTGGGGGTCGAGCCCGACGGCGGGCGCGAGCGTGCAGGCGACGGCCTGCGCGCAGTTAAAGCCGCGGGCGTGGTACTCGGCAGCTTGAGCCTGACAGGCGGTGATGTCGAGCTGGGCCGTATCGATTTGCTTCATCGTTGTCTCCTTGGTCACGGTGTACCCGCCTATGGTACCCGTGACGGTGCATGTAATCATCGAGAGCTTCATGTATGCCTCATTTTTATCTATCGAGCAAATGTCCAAGGCTTGAGATAAATGAACCTGATCAATTAGTCCCATAACCTACCTTGGGGATGGGTTGAGAGGGGTGCAGGGTAGCGGTATCGTGAACCGAATAAAACGTAACCCAGGCAAGGGAGCTAGATATGAGCGAGCAGACTATCGGTACCACATGTGTTCAGGGCGGCTATCGCCCGGGCGACGCGGAGCCGCGCCAGGTGCCCATCTACCAGTCCACCACGTGGAAGTACGACACGTCCGAGCACATGGGCAAGCTGTTTGACCTGGAGGAGTCGGGCTACTTCTACAGCCGTCTGCAGAACCCCACGTGCGATTTGGTTGCCGCCAAGATCTGCGAGATGGAGGGCGGCTCCGCTGCGATGCTCACGAGCTCGGGCATGGCCGCGAATTTCCTTGCGATCTTTAACGTGGCCGGTGCCGGCGATCACGTAGTCGCGAGCTCTGCCATCTATGGCGGCACGTACAACTTGCTCGCCCACACCATGGGCCGTATGGGGCTGACCTGCACGTTCGTTGCCCCCGACTGCACCGATGAGGAGCTCGAGGCAGCCTTCCAGCCCAACACCAAGCTCGTCTTTGGCGAGACGATCGCCAACCCCGCCCTTGCCGTGCTCGATATTGAGCGCTTTGCCAAGGCCGCGCATGACCACGGCGTGCCGCTGATGGTCGACAACACCTTCCCGACGCCCGTGATGTGCCGTCCCTTTGAGTGGGGCGCCGACATCGTTACGCACTCCACCACCAAGTACATGGATGGACATGCTGCCTACCTGGGCGGCGTAATTGTCGACCACGGCCAGTTTGACTGGATGGCCCATGCGGACAAGTTCCCGGGTCTCACCACGCCCGACGAGAGCTACCACGGCGTGACGTATGCCGAGAAGTTCGGTCGCGAGGGCGCCTTCATTACCAAGGCAACCGCTCAGCTCATGCGCGACCTCGGCCCCATGCAGAACCCGCAGGCGGCGTTCTTCTTGAACAGCTCGCTCGAGAGCCTGCATGTGCGCATGCCGCGTCATTGCGAGAATGGCCTGGCCGTTGCCAAGTTCCTGCAGAGCCATCCCAAGGTGCGCTTCGTTAGCTATCCGGGTTTGGAGGGCGACAAGTACTATGACCTGGCTCAGAAGTACATGCCCAACGGTACCTGCGGCGTCGTGAGCTTTGGCTTTAACGGTGGTCGCGCGGCGGCCGAGACCTTTATGAAGAGCCTCAAGCTCGCCCAGATCGCCACACACGTGGCCGACGCCCGCACTTGCTGCCTGCATCCTGCTAACGCCACGCATCGCCAGATGAACGATGAGGAGCTCATCGCCTGTGGTATCTCCGCCGACATGGTGCGCCTGTCGTGCGGCCTCGAGGACACGGCCGATCTGATTGCCGACCTTGAGCAGGCGCTCGAGCAGTGCTAGGCTAGCGTTCGTGCAAGGCGCCGATGCTGGCAGAAAGCTTCGGTGACCTTTCGTTCCGATTCCGTAGGCGGGACCCCAATTGCGGCTGTTTGCAGGCGATTGGGGCCCCGTTTTTTTGCGTTGGGCCACTCGAAAGGATGGATATGGAGAAAACTGCAGAGCAGCTGCGCCGCGAGCACATTGCCCTAGAGGGCGACACCCATGGCAAGAACAAGTGGGCGATTCTGTTTACCGTGCTCATCATGACGTTTATGGTGTGTCTGGATTCGACCGTCGTGACCGTGGCGCTGCCCGTGATGCAAAAGGAGCTGGGCGTGGGCCTCGATCGCATTCAGCTGGTAAGCTCGGTGTATCTGCTTGCGACATGCGTGGCTATGTTGCCGTTTGGCCGTCTGGGCGACGTGCGCGGCAAGGTGAATGTGTTCCAGCTGGGCGTCATCGTCTTTTCGGTCGGTTCGTTGCTGTGCGGCCTTTCGTCCTCGCTCGAGGTTCTTATCCTGGCACGCATTGTTCAGGGCGTCGGTTGCGCGGCGGCCATGGCCAACAACATGGGTATCATCACCGAGTCGTTTCCGGCGCGCGAACGAGGCCGTGCCATGGGTATTCTCGCGACCTTCGTGGCCCTCGGCATGATGTGTGGCCCCGTGCTCGGTGGCATGCTGGTGGCAAGCTTTCCCTGGGAGAGCATCTTCCTCATCAACCTGCCCATTGGCGTCATCTCGTTTATCGTGGGGCTCTACACGTTGCCGCATGTTAAGCCGGAGGCCGGCGACCGTCCCATGTCCCTTGCCGAGGCCGCTCGTCGCTGCTTTGCAAATTCGGCCTTTACCATCA
Source organism: uncultured Collinsella sp. (assembly GCA_902494295.1). Classification (GTDB taxonomy): domain Bacteria; phylum Actinomycetota; class Coriobacteriia; order Coriobacteriales; family Coriobacteriaceae; genus Collinsella. The sequence goes on along the minus strand of CABUSL010000035.1, from coordinate 1,851 downwards.
ACCTTGCCTGCATGCTCATCGTGTTCGTTGGTATTGGCGCATCCGAGTTTATTTTGCCGTTCTATTTTCAGGACGCCCACGGCTTTGGTTCCGACATTTCCGGATTGCTGTTTTTGGCGCTGCCGATGGTGAATGCCTTTATCGGCCCGCTTTCGGGTGCGGTTTCGGACCGTGTTGGCTGCGAGGGTCCCACGGCGGTCGGCCTGGGCGTGTACGTGTGCGGCCTCTTTGCGGTAAGCACGCTCGACGAGCACTCTTCTATCCCTGTAATCGTGTGTTGCGTCGCGTTTATGTCCTGCGGTACGTCGATTTTCCAGAGCCCCAACAACTCGCTGTATATGGGCTCGGCTCCGCGCGAAGCGCTCGGCTTTGCGGGCAGCCTGGGTAGTTTGGCACGCTACGCCGGTATGGCGCTCGGCATTACGGCGGCGTCGCATATCCTGTATGGGCAGATGAGCGTGGCAATGGGCGAGGCCGTGACCAGTTTTGTTGCAGGTCGTCCGGATGTGTTCTTGTTTGGTTTCCGTTCGGTGTTCTATGTGTTGATGGCTGTGGCCGCTGTGGGCTTTGCGCTCGCCATGGTGCGTTTGGTGAGGGTGCGCGCCCGCCATTAGCTTGTGGAGGCAGGCTTGCCACGAATCGGCCCATCTACTGGTCTTGCGGCTTTATGGTGCGATGCGGCTTGTGGGACGGGTGGGGGTCGGTCCGTGGTAGACTATCGAACAACGTTTATTAATCGCGCGGTATCGTTGCCGCGAGAAGGGGTTGCGCCATGCAGGAGCTTGAGGATCGTATTCGCCATGACGGCATCGTAAAGGCCGGTAACGTCCTTAAGGTTGATGCCTTCCTCAACCACCAGTGCGACGTTGAACTGTTCGACCACATGGGCGCCGAATGGGCCCGTCTGTTCGAGGGTGTCGAGATCAACAAGATCCTGACGATTGAGGCTTCGGGTATTGGTATGGCCTGCATCGCAGCTCAGCATTTTGGCGGCGTGCCGGTGGTCTTTGCAAAGAAGGCCCAGTCCATCAACCTCGATGGCGAGCAGTATGCCACGACCATCTACTCCTTCACCAAGCAGAAGGAGTACCCGGTCATTGTCGGCAAGCGCTTTCTGTCCGAGGGCGATAAGGTCCTGATTATCGACGACTTCCTGGCCAACGGCTGCGCGCTTGAGGGCCTTATTAAGATCTGCGAGGCTGCGGGCGCCGAAGTTGCCGGCATTGGCATCGCCGTTGAGAAGGGCTTCCAGGGCGGCGGCGATAAGCTCCGTAAGCGCGGCTTCCGCGTTGAGAGCTTGGCCCGTATCGCCGATATGGACTGCGAGAACGGCGAGATCACCTTCGCCTAAGCGCGCAACACAAGCGATTGGTATGCGATGTGACAAAGGGACTGTCCCTTTGTCACATTTTTTGTATGAGGGGAGGTGCTGATATGGATGAGAACAAGATGGAATGGCGCGAGTATGCGCGCTATGCCGAGATGTCGGTCGAGGAGTTGGCGCGCGATTGCGAGGTGCAGGTGTTTCGCGCGACGGGTCCGGGCGGACAGGGCGTGAACACGACGGACTCGGCGGTACGCATGAAACATATCCCTTCGGGGATTGTCGTGACGGCGCGTGAGAGCCGCAGCCAGTTTCAGAATCGCGCGAGCTGTCTGCGTAAGCTGCGCGCTGAGCTTGAGCGTCGCGGGCGTCCACCGCGCCGACGCGTAAAGACCAAGGTGCCTCAACGCTCTCGCCAGCGCAGGCTCAACGACAAACGCTTCAACGCCATTAAAAAGGCCAACCGACGCAAGCTGGGCAGCGACGAATAGCCTCCTTATAAGTTGCGGTGAAATAGGGACTGTTTT
>CABUSL010000034.1 GCA_902494295.1 uncultured Collinsella sp. | reverse complement strand
TGCGTACGGCCCGTTTTTTGACGGCATTTGGTCAGCTTTTGGTTTGCTTCCGGTACTTACCCGCATGAAAGGTGCCCTCATCATCGGGGCAATGCAGTGTGCGGGAAAGGAGACCCCATGAGTGCCGCAAGCAAAAAGAGCAAGACGCAGCAGCTCAAGGAGCGTTGGGAAAACGGCGAGCTCGACTCCGGGGCGATGACGCCCGAGTTTATCAAGGGACTCAGTCCCCGCGAGCTAGGCATGCTGGGCGAGCTGATCACCATCGACTACTTTAACGAGCGCGGCTACACCTTGCTGGAGCAGGGCTATCGTTGCACCGAGGGCGAGGCCGATCTGGTGCTGCTCGATGAGCTCGACGATGTCGTGGTGATGGCCGAGGTCAAGACCAGACGCGTTTCGCTGGATTGCACCACGCGGGTCTTTCCCGAGGAGGCCGTGGACGCCCAAAAGCAACGCCGCTACCGCCGCATCGCAAGTTGCTATCTCATGGAGCATTATCCGCTCAAGGCGATTCGCTTCGATGCTGTGGGTGTCACCATCCGCGGCGGGCATATCGCCGAGATCGAGCATCAGTACAACGCGTTCGATTGGCAGGTGTCGTGATGGCGTTCGAGACGTTTGCCGTTCACGCGGCCTGCATCCGCGGCGTCGAGGCGATTCACGTCACGGTCGAGGTCTCGCTTGCCGGTGGCGTTCCGGGCATCCAGATGCTCGGCATTCCGAGTATGGAGGTGATGGAGTCACGCGGTCGTATTCGCTGCGCGATGCGCTCCGCCGGGTTCGAGATCCCGCGCTCGGGCATTACCGTTAACCTGGCACCCGGCGATATCCGCAAGACCGGTAGCGGCTTTGACCTGCCCATCGCCATCGCGGTTCTAGCGGCCGATGAGCAGATTCCCCGTGACAACCTCGATCGCTGCCTTATCGCAGGTGAGCTTGGTCTGGACGGTACGGTGCTTCCCGTCAAGGGCGAGGTGGCGTTTCAGCTATTGGCTCGCGACATGGGGCTGTCTTTTATCGCCGGCAGGTCCGACCAGCATGTGCCACTCGCGGGCGTAGATTGCGGCTTTATCGACCATCTGTCTCAGCTTGCTCATGGCATGGGCGATGCCGCACGGCACTACTTGGATTCCGAGGGTGTCGAGGCGACCTTTGAGCCCGAGCTCGACTATGCAGACGTGCTGGGGCAGGAAGTCGCTAAACGCGGCATGGCGCTTGCGGCGGCAGGAGAACTCGGCTTGCTCATGATCGGGTCTCCGGGATCGGGCAAGACGATGCTCGCACGCCGTATGACCGGCATCCTGCCCGAGCTTTCCGTTGAGGATCAGCAGGAGGCACTGTGCATCCATTCGGTTTTGGGTGAGAACATTGATGGCTTGTTGGCGGGGCACCGCCCCTTCCGCAGTCCCCACCACAGTATTTCGACCGCAGGCCTTATCGGCGGCGGGCGCCCGGTGCACCCGGGTGAGATCAGCCTTGCTCATGGCGGCGTGCTCTTTTTGGACGAGCTTGCCGAGTTTCCCACGGGTGTGCTGCAGACGCTGCGTCAGCCCATCGAGCGCGGCTACGTGAGGATCGTACGCGTCGACGGGGCTTTTACCTTCCCGTCGCGCTTTCAGCTGCTGGCTGCGAGCAATCCCTGCCCCTGCGGCTTTTTGGGCGATCGCGAGGTGCCGTGTCGCTGCTCGGCGGCGATGGTCGAGCGCTATCGGTCTAAACTGCGCGGTCCTTTGGCCGACCGTATCGACATGATGATCGATGTGACCCGTCCCGACCCTCAAGTGATTATCGAGGGTGCGGAGGGCATGTCGTCGGCCGAGTTACGTGACTACGTTGTGCGCGGTCGCGCCTTTCGCGCTTGGCGCGAATCCCGCATGGACGATGCGGATGCCGAGGCCGAGGATGACGAGACTCGGTCCATTGACGGCGTCGTTTCGACCTTTGAGCTCGATGATGCGGCGGAGAAGTGTGTGCTCGGCCTGTCGAAGCGCACGCATCTCACAGGGCGTGGCATCGTGCGCCTTGTTCGCATTGCGCGCACGATCGCAGATGTCGCCGAGAGCGAGCAGGTGACGCAGGACCACGTGCTCGAGGCGGCGATGTACCAGGGAAGGAGGGACCAATGATGGCTGAGGGGACCTTCGAGCTGCATCCAGGTGACGCGTTGTATCCCGAGACCGTTTTGGAGCTTTCTGATGTACCTCAGACGCTCTATGTGCGCGGCAACCCCGAGGCGCTTTCGACGCCCGCGCTCTCCATCATCGGTGCGCGAAAGGCCTCGCCGTATGGTCTTGCCGTGGCAGAGCTTGCGGCGAAGGTGGCGGTTGAGGCGGGAGTGACGGTAGTTTCGGGCGGTGCAGTCGGTTGTGACCAGGCCTCGGGTTGGGCTGCGGTCAACGCCGGCGGCAAACACGTCGTGGTGCTGGGGACGGGCGCCGACGTGGTCTACCCGCGTTCGAGCGCGGGGCTTATTACGCGCACGCTCGATACGGGCGGCGCGGTCGTGTCGATCTCTCCGTGGGGCATGGGTCCGCGCAAGTTTGCCTTTCCGCGTCGCAATCGCGTGATCGCGGCCCTGTCGCAAGCCCTCTTTGTATCCGAGGCGGGTATGCCTTCCGGGACGTTTTCTACAGCCGAGGCTGCTATGGATTTGGGGCGCGAACTTCTTGCCGTGCCGGGGTCGATCCTATCGCCCGAGTCGCGTGGCACGAATTACCTCATTGCGAACGGTGCCTGCTGCATTGTCGACGAGGAGTCCATCGAGATGGCTATCTCTCGCATATACGGCACCCTGCGCTACTCGCGCCCCGATGCTCCCGGCATTGCCGACCTGAATCCAACACAGCAGACCGTGATGCATGCGCTCATCGCCTCTCCGCTCAAGGTCGACGACATCGCGGCGCTCGTCTCACTCGATGCTGTCGGCGTACTCAAACTCTTGGGTTCGCTTGAACTCGAGGGCCTTATCGAGCGCATGATGGATGGAAGGTATGCGCCCTCCAAGTTTGCCCTTCACGCCCAGACGCCCTTCGGTCACAATGGAAAACGTGTCAATTAGAAAGGTGTTTGCAGATGCAGTTCGATCAGGTGACGGTTATCGGTGGCGGTCTGGCGGGTTCGGAATGCGCGATCCAGCTGGCAGACCGCGGGTTTGCCGTAAAGCTGTGCGAGATGCGCCCCCAGGTGAGCTCCCCGGCTCACCATACCGATCACCTGGCAGAGCTCGTCTGCTCCAATTCGTTTAAGTCGACCCGTCCGGATTCCGCGGCTGGTTTGCTGAAGGCCGAGCTTGAGCGCATGGGTTCAGTCCTGCTCGACTGCGCCCATCGCGCTGCTGTTCCCGCTGGTGGCGCCCTGGCGGTCGACCGTGTTACATTCTCCGAGCTCGTCGAGGCTGAGGTTGCCGCCCGCCCCAATATCGAGGTCGTTCACGGCGAGGTCACCCAGATCCCCGAGGGCCACGTGGTCATTGCCGCGGGCCCGCTGTGTTCACCGGCGCTGAGCGAAGAGGTCATGAAGCTCGTCGGTGGCGACGCCCTTGCGTTCTTCGATGCCGCGGCGCCGATCGTCGATGCCTCCACGCTCGATATGGACGTGCTGTTTTCGCAGTCGCGCTACGAGGAGCAGGGGAGCGGCGACTATCTCAACGCTCCGCTCAACAAGGAGGAGTACGAGGCCTTTATCGAGGCGCTCACCACGGCCGACCGCGTGGTGCTCAAGGACTTTGAGGGCGGCGATCTGTTCCAGGCCTGCCAGCCTGCCGAGGAGGTTGCGCGCACCGGCAAGGACGCCATTCGCTTTGGCGCCATGAAGCCCGTCGGCCTCACCGACCCGCGTACCGGACGTCGCCCTTGGGCGGCGATTCAGCTGCGTGCCGAGAACAAGGAGAAGACCGCCTATAACCTGGTGGGCTTCCAGACCAACCTGACCTTTGGCGAGCAGAAGCGCGTCTTCCATATGGTGCCGGGCCTGGAGAACGCTGAGTTCTTCCGCTACGGTGTCATGCACCGCAATACCTTTGTCGACGCCCCGCACGTGCTCGATGGCACCTTTGCCGTGCCCGGTACCGGCGTGCGCCTGGCCGGTCAGATCACCGGCACCGAGGGGTACATGGAAGCCGTGGCGACCGGTCTGCTCGCGGCGCTCAACACCTATGCAGAGGCTATCGGCGCCGATTCCGTCGAGTTGCCCCGCGTGGGCGCCCTGGGTGCGCTCGTGGGCTATGCGACCGATCCTGCCACCGTGGGCTATCAGCCCATGCATGTCAACTTTGGCCTGGTGCCGCCGCTCGAGGACGGTAAGCGCCGCAGCAAGCGCGACCGCTATCAGGCCTATGCGGACCGTGCGCTCGAGGCCCTCGATGCCTACTTGGCCACGCGTTCCGACTTGTTTGGAGGCGACCGGTCATAGCCTTTGACCTGTACGACACCGTCGACTCTTTTATCGCCTATATCGCACGCGTTGAGGGGCTTTCTCCCAACACGGTGACGGCCTATGGCTCGAGACTGGAGCGCTTTGCTGCCTGGTGCGAGCGCGAGGATATTGATGCTTTCGCTGCCGACGTGCGCACCATTCGTCGCTATCTTGCTGAGCTTTCGCGTGAGCAGGTGGCTCCCCGAACGCTTGCGGCGCACCTGTCGGCTATCCGATCTCTCTATCGCTGGATGGCTGCCGAGGGGATTGTCGAGGGCGATGCGGTCTCGGCGATCGCGTCGCCCAAGCTGCCGCGTGACCTGCCGGGCGTCCTTACGACCCATCAGGTGGAGGCGCTGCTCAAGACGCCTGATACCTCAACACCCGCGGGACTGCGCGATGCGGCGATGCTCGAGTTGCTCTATGCCTCGGGTGCCCGCATCTCAGAGCTTGCGGCGCTCAATGTGGAATCCATCTCATGGTCCGAGCGCACGCTGCGCCTGTGGGGCAAGGGGAGCAAGGAGCGTATCGTCCCTCTGTATCGTCGTGCGCTCGATGTGACGCGTCTCTATATTGAAGAGGGGAGGCCGGAGTTGCTCGCTCGGGCAAAGCGCCGCGACCTCGCTACCGGGCCGCATCCGCTGCTTATATCGGCGCGCGGCAATCGCATGAGCGCCGCGATGCTTCGGCGGCGGTTCCATACGCTGGCGACGCTCGCCGGCATTCCGGCTGACATCGCCCCGCATGCGATGCGCCATACCTTTGCGACCGACTTGCTCGAGGGCGGTGCGGACCTGCGCTCGGTTCAAGAGCTGCTAGGTCATGCGAGCCTGTCCACGACGCAGATCTACACGCATCTCACACCCGATCGGCTTAAACGTGCCGTGGCTCAAGCCCATCCCCGCGGCGAATAGTGGCTGGGACGTCCCGCGCCGCACTCAGGTGTGTGGTTTTGATTGCGGGTTGGCAGGAAGAGGCATTCCTGCTATCATTCATCGGGTTGCTTCACGGCAACATGTTTTTATCACGCACGCGCGGCTACTTCATACCGTGGTGCCCGGGCTTTGGTAGCACATGTCCGGGTTGGTTTTGGAGGATGACCCCGCGCGGAGGCAAACCACAGGAGGTTTAACATGGCTACCAAGATTAATATCCGCACCCTGCTCGAGGCCGGCTGCCACTTCGGTCACCAGACCCGTCGCTGGAACCCCAAGATGAAGCCGTTCATCTTCGGTGAGCGCAACGGCATCTACATCCTCGACCTCAAGCAGACCATCCTCGACGCCGATCAGGCCTACACCTTCGTCAAGAACGTCGCCAAGGGCGGCAATGTGCTGTTCGTCGGCACCAAGAAGCAGGCTCAGGAGGCCGTCAAGAACGCTGCTGAGCGCGCCAACATGCCTTACATCAACCAGCGTTGGCTCGGCGGTATGCTGACCAACTTCGTCACCATCCGCTCCCGCATCAACCGCATGGAGGAGCTCGAGGCCATGGTCGAGGACGGCCGCATGGCTGTTCTGCCCAAGAAGGAGCAGGCTGTTCTCGGCAAGGAGCTCACCAAGCTCCAGACCAACCTCGGTGGCGCCCGCGACATGAAGGGTCTGCCCCAGGCTCTCTTCGTCATCGACACCAAGCGCGAGGAGAACGCCATCAAGGAGGCTCAGCGCCTGAACATCCCCGTCGTCGCTCTGATCGACACCAACTCCGATCCCGACGAGGTCGAGTACGGCATCCCCTGCAACGATGACGCTATCTCCGCTGTCACCCTTATGTGCGAGCTCATGGCTGACGCCTGCCTCGCTGGCTCTGGTAAGGAGCAGGTCTCCGAGGCCGAGATGGCCGCTGAGCCCAAGGCCGAGTAGATCAGTCTTAGTTAATTCTTTTTCATCTCTTTGAAAGGAACCACAATGGCCCAGATTACCGCCGCTATGGTCAAGCAGCTCCGCGAGATGACCGACTCCCCGATGATGGAGTGCAAGAAGGCTCTCGTCGAGGCTGACGGCGACATGGACGCCGCTGTCGACGTTCTGCGTAAGAACGGCCTTGCCAAGGCTGCCAAGAAGGCTGGCCGTGAGACCAACGAGGGCGCTGTCGCCGCGTTCGTCTCCGAGGATGGCAAGACCGGCGCTCTGCTCGAGCTCTCCTGCGAGACCGACTTCGTTGGCTCTAACGCCAAGTTCACCGGCTTTGCTTCCAAGGTCGCTGAGGTTGTCGCTACCACCGAGCCTGCTGACGTCGACGCTCTGCTCGAGAAGCCGATGGGCGAGGAGACCGTTTCCTCCGAGCTCACCGAGATGATTCACATCATGGGCGAGAACATGAAGATCTCCCGCTTCGCTGCCCGCAAGGCTGAGAACGGCGCGCTCGCTTCTTACATCCACATGGGTGGTAAGATCGGCGTCCTCGTCGAGTTCGCCTTCGAGAAGGCTGAGACCGCTCAGGCTGAATCCTTCAAGACCTTCGCTCACGACGTTGCCCTTCAGGTTGCCGCTGTCGCCCCGATCTGCGCTACCCGCGATCAGGTTCCGGCCGAGACCGTCGAGCACGAGAAGCAGATCTACATGGCTCAGGCTGCCGAGTCCGGCAAGCCCGAGGCCATTCAGGAGAAGATGGCTGTCGGCCGTCTGGAGAAGTTCTACAAGCAGTCCGTGCTCACCGAGCAGGAGTTCATCAAGGACAGCTCCCTCACCATCAAGAAGTACGCAGAGCAGGTCTCCAAGGAGCTCGGCGACACCATTACCGTCGTTGCCTTTGACCGTCTGGTCCGTGGCGAGTAAATAAGCTCTTGTAGCTGGTAATGAGCAGGCTGTGGGTTTTACTCACAGCCTGCTTTTTCATGGCTCTTCTTAGAGCCTTTGATAGAATGTTGAGAGTTCAATCTAAAGGAGGATCGCTTTGTCCGACATCCGATATAAACGCGTGCTTCTTAAGCTTTCCGGCGAAGCGCTGATGGGCGACGGCCAATACGGCATCGACCCCAAGGTTACCGACCATCTTGCTAAGCAGGTCAAGGAGCTGCTCGCCGTTGGCCATGAGGTCGGCGTCGTTGTCGGCGGCGGCAATATTTTCCGCGGCATGGCAGGCGCTGCCGGTGGCATGGAGCGTGCTCAGGCCGACTACATGGGCATGCTGGCAACCGTTATGAACGCGCTCGCCCTGCAGGATGCCTTCGAGCATAACGATGTTCCCTGCCGCGTGATGAGCGCTATCCAGATGAACGAGATCTGCGAGCCCTATATTCGCCGTCGCGCCATCAATCACCTTTCCAAGGGCAACGTCGTTATTTTTGCCGCCGGTTCGGGCAATCCGTACTTTACGACCGACACCGCCGCGGCTCTTCGTGCGTGCGAGATCGGCGCCGAGATTCTGATTAAAGCCACCAAGGTTGACGGTATCTACGACAAGGATCCCGTCAAGTGCGCCGATGCCGTCCGTTTTGACAAGATTACCTATCACGAGGTTCTCGTCCGCGGTCTGCAGGTTATGGATTCCACGGCTACGGCACTGTGCCAGGACAACCGTATGCCGATTTTGGTCCTCAACATCGATGGCGAGGACACCGTCAAGCGCGCGCTTTCGGGTGAGCCCGTCGGCACGCTCGTCTATCAGGAGGATTAAGCATGGCAGAGAACATCACCGCCCACATGGACAAGTCGCTCGAGTCCCTCAAGCATAACTTCTCCAAGGTTCGTACCGGCCGCGCCAATGCCAACATTCTGTCCGACATCACCGTCGATTATTACGGTGTTCCCACGCCGGTCACGCAGGTTGCCGCCGTCAAGACCCCCGAGGCCCACATGCTGCTCATCGAGCCGTGGGACAAGGCACTCATCAATGCTATCGTCAAGGCCATCGGCGCTTCCGATCTGGGTATTACCCCCAACTCCGATGGCACCGTCGTTCGTCTTCCGTTCCCGGCTCCCACCGAGGAGCGCCGTCGCGAGCTCGTCAAGGAGTGCCGCGAGTACGCCGAGCAGGCCAAGGTGTCTATCCGTAACATCCGTCGCGACTTCAACAACAAGCTCGAGCGCGATGAGGAGCTCACCGAGGACGATGTCCGTCGCGAGCAGGCCAAGGTCCAGAAGCACACCGATGAGTATGTCGCCAAGGTCGAGGAGCTTCTGAAGGAAAAAGAAGCCGAGGTCATGGAGATCTAAGGTGCAATACGACGAGCATAAACTGGTCGAGTACTTTGCCGACGCTCCTGCGGGCGTCGGTTTTTCCGACCTTGACCTCAATAACATTCCGCACCATATCTCGTGCATCATGGACGGCAACGGTCGTTGGGCTACTTCGCGCGGTCTTGCGCGCACTGAGGGCCACAAGGCGGGTATCGTCTCCCTTCGCGAGATTATTACCGCCTGCGTGCGTCTGGGCGTCGACGTGCTTTCGGCCTATGCGTTTTCTACCGAAAACTGGAACCGTCCGCAGCATGAGGTCAACGTCTTGATGCATCTGTTTGCCAAGACGTTTATCGACGAGCTGCCGCTTCTGAAGCGCGAAAACGTGCGCGTTGTCTTTTTGGGTGACATTTCCGCGCTGCCCAAGAAGACCCGCGACGTTTTTGAACGCGGTCTTGCCGAGTGCGCCGATCACACCGGCATGACGCTGGCGCTTGCCGTCAACTACGGCGCGCGTGCCGAGATTACCCGCGCTGTCCGTCAGATCACACTCGACGCTGCCGCCGGTAAGATCGATCCTGGCGCAATTGATGACGACATGGTGGCTTCCCACCTCTATACCGCCGGTCTTCCCGATCCTGAACTTGTGATTCGCACCTCTGGTGAGCTGCGCCTTTCGAACTATCTGCTGTGGCAGGTGGCTTATTCCGAGTTCTACGTCACCGATACCTATTGGCCTGACTTTGATCGTTGGGGCCTTGTCGACGCCATTTTGGCCTATCAGGGCCGTGACCGTAGGTTTGGTGGACTGAGCAAGACCGAGGAGGCTTAATCGTGTCCGATCGTCCCAAGGCATCTGCTCCCAAGACGCCTGTGCGCAAAGCTGCCACTGCTGGCGCGCCTGCAGCTAAGAGCGGCACCGGTTCGTGGCTGGCGGGCTTTATCACCCGCGCCGCTGCCGGTATCGTCTATGCCGTTGTCTTTATCCTGTGCCTGGTTTTGGGTATCGTACCCACGGCCATCTTTGTTTCTGTCATGAGCGGTCTGTGCTGCTATGAGTTTTTCCGTATGACGAGGCTCGATGGCAAGATGGCTAACGAGCGCATGGGTATCGCTGCCGCCGTACTCTTTCCGCTGTCGGCGTTGGGCGATTCGATGTTGCTGAATGCCCTGCTTTTTGCCCTGATGCTCGCTGTGGGCATTTGGTATGTCTGGTCGCCGCGTACCCGCATCTCTGATGTGGCCGTGACGCTCATGGGTCCCATCTACACTGGCTTTATGCTGTCGGCTATCGTGCTGCTGCGCGATGCCGTGCCCGGTTTTGCCGGCGCCCTGCTTTCGGTGGGCGTTTGCGCGTCCCTTTGGGTCTCCGATTCGTTTGCCTACATCGTGGGCAGTCGTATCGGCAAGCACAAGATGGTTCCCAAGATCTCTCCCAAAAAGAGTTGGGAGGGGTTTGTCGGCGGCATCCTGGGTTCGGTTTTGATTTGGCTCATCCTGTGGGTGACGCACTTCTACAAGCTCAGCCTGCCCTATGCGCTGCTGTGCGGCGTTGTCGTGTCCATTCTGGGCGTTATCGGCGACCTTATCGAGTCGCGCATCAAGCGCGGTGTGGGCGTCAAGGATTCCGGCAACCTTATCCCGGGCCACGGCGGTATGCTCGATCGTAGCGATTCACTTATCTTCGGCTGCATCACCGCGCAGCTGTTGCTGATGATCGGAGGCGTGCTGTAATGTCCTTCCAGACGACGTATGGCCCCGATGGACGCCTTCGCGTTGCCATCCTGGGTTGTACGGGCTCTATAGGCACCCAAGCGCTCGATGTGTGCCGTCAGCATGCCGATCGCCTGCAGGTGACGGCGCTGTCCGTTAACTCCAGTACCTCCGAGCTCGTTGCCGCTGCCCGCGAGTTCTCGGTTTCGGCGGTTGCCGTGGCCGATGTCGCTCATGGCGATGACGCCGTGCTGCAGGAGTTGCCCGAGGGAACGAAGCTCGGCGTTGGCGCGCAGGCGGTTTGCGAGCTCGCGCGCCGCGACGATGTCGACTGCGTGCTTGTTGCCATTGTGGGCGCTGCCGGGCTCGAAGCGAGCCATGCGGCCTTGACCTCGAATAAGCGCCTTGCCCTTGCCAACAAGGAGTCCCTCGTCGTCGGTGGCGACTTGCTTATGCCGTTGGCGCAACCGGGCCAGCTTATTCCAGTCGACTCTGAGCACTCCGCCATCTACCAGTGCTATCTGGGAGAGAACCCACGCGAGGCTCATTGTATTTGGCTCAGCTGCTCGGGCGGTCCGTTCTTTGGCCGCACGCGCGACGAGCTCGATCGCGTGACGCGTGCCGATGCTCTTGCACATCCCACGTGGGACATGGGTGCCAAGATCACCATCGACTCCGCCACCCTCATGAACAAGGGCCTGGAGCGCATTGAGGCCATGCATCTGTTTAACTGCGACCTCGATTTCATTAACGTGGTCGTGCAGCGTCAGTCCAAGATTCACTCTATGGTCGAGTTTGCCGACGGCTCTGTGATGGCGCATCTCGGTGCTTCCGACATGCGTATTCCCATTCAGTTCGCGTTCTCGTATCCCGAGCGTTGGGATACCCCGGCGCCTCGTATCGATTTCCGCGAGCTGGGGCAACTCACGTTTGATGCTGCCGACATGGATACCTTCCGCTGTCTGGCGCTGGCCGAGCGTGCCGGCAAGACGGGTGGCACCATGCCGTGCGTGCTCAATGCCGCCAACGAGGTCGCCGTTGATGCCTTCCTGCACGATGGCTGCTGCTTTACCGATATCGATCGCATTGTGGAATCCTGTATGGATGCCCACGATATGCAGGCGGTCGATTCGTTTGAGCAGCTTCACGACATCGATGCGTGGGCGCGTGAAAAGGCTGCGCAGGTGCTCGCCGCAAACCGTTCCTAGCCCATAAGGATTGCTTTTTCGTTTTATGGATACTGTTCTGAGCGTTCTCTCATCGGTCTTTTGGGGCCTGCTGATGCTTTCCGTCCTCGTGTTTTTGCACGAGGGTGGCCACTTTTTGGCGGCGCGTGCCTGCGGCGTCCGTGTGACCGAGTTCTTTTTGGGCCTGCCGTGCCGCTTTGACATCCATTACACGTCGCGTCGCATTGGAACTAAGTTTGGCGTGACCCCGCTGCTGCTGGGTGGCTACGCTGCCATCTGCGGTATGGATCCGACCGACGTCTCGTGCGCCGATCGCGTGCTCGCGGCTATCTATCGTCATGGTCGCGTGACCGTTGCCGACCTTGCCGCCGAACTTGAGCTGTCCGAGGGGGATGTGCTCGAGGCATGTGCCTTGCTCTTGGGTTGGGGCTCCATCGCGCCTTGGTATGAGGAAGGGGAGAAGCCCTCGCCGAGCTACTATCCCACCAAGTATCAGACGCTGCCGCGAGACGCGGCGGGCTACACCACCTTTGACGGCCGCCGGTTCGATCGAGAGCATGCGACTGCCGAGGGCGATGTGTGGGAGCTGCCGTGCGGCGAGGCTGATTTCTTGGCGCAAGAGCGTTCGCACACTTATCTTGGCCAGGGTTTTCTCAAGCGCGCCTTTATGCTGCTCGCGGGCATTATTGTCAATATCTTGACGGGCTTTTTGCTGCTTATGAGCATCTACTCTATTGCGGGTGTCACCGTGCCGATGGATACCAACGTGATCGGTCAGGTTGACGAGGGGTCTATTGCCGCCAAGGCGGGTATCGAGGGCGGCGACGCGATCCTTTCGGTTGACGGAGTATCGTGCTCTACCTGGATGGACGTTTACGATGCCATCGGTAAGGCTGCCGGTAAGGACGATATCGCCATCGAGTACGAGCGTGACGGCAAGCAGCATTCGACCGCGGTTGCGCTCAAAGAGGACGAGCGCCTAGGTGTGTATGCCTCTACGCAGGTGGTCCGTTTAGACCCCATCACGTCGGCTCGACTTTCGTTCTCCTATGTCGTGCAGACAGCGGAGGGCGTGATGCGCCTGCTCCAGCCGCAGCATACGATGGAGATTCTCGATCAGTCTTCTTCGATCGTGGGCATTAGCGTTATGTCCTCACAGGCTGCTGCTGCCGGCCCTGCCACGTTCCTTTCGTTTGCCGCCCTCATTTCGTTCTCGCTTGGCTTTATGAACCTGCTGCCCATCCCACCACTCGATGGCGGCAAGCTGGTCATCGAGATCATTCAAAAGATTGCTGGCCGCGAGCTTCCGCTCAAGGTCCAGACGATTGTGAGCTATGTGGGCATCGCGCTCTTTGTGCTGCTGTTTGTCTATATGCTTCGTTCCGACATCCTTCGATTTATTCTGTAGGGGAGTGTTTGGATTGTCTTTATCCCATCCTTTGCCTCGCGAGTTGACGTGCCCCGTGCATGTGGGCGGCGTGCAGATCGGTGGCGGCGCTCCGGTCGTGGTTCAGTCCATGACCTGCACCGATACCGCTGATGCCCAGGCAACGCTTGCGCAAGTGTGCGCGTTGGCGCAGGCTGGCTGCGATATCGTGCGCGTGAGCGTGCCCACCGAGGCCGCGCTTGAGGGTTTTCGCACCATCTGTGCCGAGTCTCCGGTGCCGATCGTTGCCGATATTCACTTTAACCATAAACTCGCCATCGGCGCCGTCGAGGCTGGTGCCGCCAAGCTTCGCATCAATCCCGGCAATATCGGCGATTGGGCCAAGGTTGACGCGGTGATTGATGCTGCGGGTGCCGCTGGGTGCGCGATTCGCATTGGCGTGAACGCGGGCTCGCTTGAGCAGGATATCGCCGAGCGCGATGACCTCACGCAGCCCGAAAAGCTCGTGATGTCTAGCGAGCGCTTTGTGCGGCACTTTGAGGATCGTGGGTTTACCAACATTGTGCTTTCCGCCAAGGCCCATAGCGTACAGACGACGCTCGATACCTATCGAGCCCTGTCGCGTGAGATTCCACACGTTCCGCTTCATCTGGGCGTTACGGAGGCCGGTACCAAGCTCCAGGGCACCATCAAGAGCTCTGTAGGCTTGGGTATCTTGCTTTCCGAAGGCATTGGCGACACCATGCGTGTGTCGCTCACAGCTGATCCGGTTGAGGAGCCGCCGGTTGTCTGGGGTATTCTGCAGTCGTTGGGCCTGCGTCGCCGTGGCCCCGAGATTGTCTCGTGCCCCACGTGCGCCCGCTGCCAGGTTAACCTTATTCCCATTGCCGAGGAGGTTACCGAGCGGCTTAAGAACTACTCCGCGTCGCTTTCGATCGCTGTGATGGGATGTGCCGTTAATGGCCCCGGCGAGGCTTCTGATGCCGATCTGGGCGTTGCTTGCGGACGTGGTCAGGCCTTGCTCTTTTCGCATGGCCAGATCATTGGTAAAGTAGCTGAGGACCAAATTGTCGACGCGCTTATGGCAGAGGTCGACAAACTTATTGAGGAGAAATAAATGACTCGAGCAATGTATATGTCTAAGCTCTATGCGCCGACGCTTAAAGAGGATCCGGCGGACGCTGAGCTCGCCAGCCACCGCCTGCTGCTCCGTGCCGGCATGATCCGCAAGGAGGCCGCCGGTCTGTATTCTTATCTGCCGCTCGCATGGCGCTCGATCCGCAAGATCGAGAACATCGTGCGCGACGAGATGGATGCTGCCGGCGCCCAGGAGCTTATGATGCCTATCATGGTCGATGCCGAGCTGTGGCGTGAGTCCGGCCGTATCGATGCCTATGGCAAGGAGCTTGTGCGCTTTGACGACCGTCATGGTCGCGAGTTCGTCCTGGGCCCCACGCACGAGGAGACCGTCACGGCCCTGGTGCGCAACGAGCTGCGCTCCTACAAACAGCTGCCCGTCAACCTGTACCACATCCAGGATAAGTTCCGCGACGAGTTCCGTCCCCGCTTTGGCCTGATGCGCGGCCGTGAGTTCATCATGAAGGACGCCTACAGCTTCTCTGCCACGCAGGAGAGTCTGCAGGAGGAGTACGACAAGATGAAGCAGGCCTACGCCAACATCTGTGAGCGCTGCTACATCAAGGCCCTGCCCGTTGTCGCCGACTCCGGCGAGATCGGTGGCGATACCTCCGTCGAGTACATGGCTTTGGCCGACGCCGGCGAGGCTTCGCTCGTCTACTGCGATGATTGCGGCTTCGCCGCCGACGATGAGGCTGCAAGCACCAAGGTCATCGTGACCGAGGGTCCTGGCGACGGTACGCTTACCAAGGTCG
The DNA here is from genome assembly GCA_902494295.1 of uncultured Collinsella sp. Lineage (GTDB taxonomy): Bacteria > Actinomycetota > Coriobacteriia > Coriobacteriales > Coriobacteriaceae > Collinsella. The sequence continues at coordinate 1,933 of CABUSL010000034.1, read as the reverse complement.
AGACTCCGGGCATGGGCACCATCGAGGCTGTTGGTAAGTTCTTTGGGTTCCCCGAGAACGGCACGCGAAAGTCGCTGGCGCTCATCGACGCCGAGGGCAAGCCGGTCGTGGCCATTGTCCCGGGCGACCACGAGCTCAACGATTGCAAGGCCGAGCATGTCTTTGGCAAGGGCTATCGCATGATGATTGATGAGGAGCTCCAGACCTACGGTCTGCACAAGGGCTTTATCGGACCGGTTAACTTGCCCGAGGGCATCCGCCTGGTGTGCGACGAGAGCCTGCGTGAGTCCAAGCAGTGGGCCTGCGGCGCCAACGAGGTCGACTATCACTTTACCGGTGCCTGCCCCGAGCGTGACTTTACCGTCGACGAGTGGGCCGACCTGGTCACCGTCGTGGCCGGCGATCCTTGCCCACACTGCGGCAAGCCCCTCTCCGCTGCTCGCGGTATCGAGGTCTCCCAGGTCTTCCAGCTCGGCACCAAGTATTCCGAGGCCATGGGTGCCACCTTTATGGATGAGGACGGCAAGGAGAAGCCGCTTATCATGGGTTGCTACGGCGTTGGTGTGTCCCGCTCGCTTGCTGCCGTCGTGGAGCAGCACAACGACGAGCACGGCATCGTCTGGCCGGTCTCCGTTGCCCCGTACGAGGTCGCGGTGATTCCGCTCGATCCCAAGAAGGAAGAGTGCGCTACCGTCTGCGAGCAGATCGTTGATGGCCTGTGTGCCGAGGGTATCGAGGTCGTCGTCGACGATCGCGATGAGCGTCCGGGCTTTAAGTTTGCCGATAACGACCTCATGGGCTTCCCGTATCAGGTGGTTTTGGGCAAGCGCGGCCTTAAGAATGGCACCGTTGAGCTCAAGGACCGTTCCACGGGCGAGCGCGAGGACGTGGCGATCGACGAGGTCGTCGCCAAGGTTGCCGAGCTTGTTAAGGCGGCTCGCCGTTAATCGACGATTTCGCTTGTAGTTCGATATACGGGACGGCCCCGCATTTCTCCAGATAGGGGAGATGCGGGGCCGTCATTTTACCTTGCCTGCGTGCTCAATCGCTAAAAGGAAAACCCCACAGCCCATATGAGCTGCGGGGTTTTCTTGTGCCTCCGATGCGAAATAAATCGCTCAGATATTACTGATAATCGACGACGTCGATCCAGTTCTTAAGGAACTCATCGTTCACGTTGCGCTTACGAGCGAGCTCGGAAGCGGCGACGATGCTCGTCCACTGACGCACGACCTGCATGGGCATGTCGGCACGGTCGCAGTAGAGCTCCAGGTAGGCCTCGGCCTGGTCCTTGCTGTTGAGGGCAAAGAGCAGGTAGGTGGTGGCAACGTCGGCAGCAGGGGAGCCCTGGGTGGCGTGTGCCCAGTCGCACACATAGAGCTGGCCGTCGTCGCCGACGATGACGTTGGAGGGGTTGAAGTCGCCGTGGCAGACCTTGAACTCCTTGGTCATGCCGTCCAGACGCTCCTGAAGGTTGTAGCGCGTGGTGGCATTGAGCTGATCAAGGCTGTCGATCATGCGGGCGTACTTGTCGCGCTGACGGTTGAGCAGCGGGGAGGTGTAGCCGTGGATCTCGATCTGGAGGTCGACGAACATCTCGAGGTACTCACCAAAGCGCTGGGGCTCGGCAGTCATCTTCTCGGCAAGGGTGGTGCCCGGAACCTTCTCGGTCACGAGCGCCCAGCCGTTGGCGTTCTCGAGCTGGGAAACCTCGAGCGCCTTGGGGCTGCGGATGCCGCACTCATTGATGCGGGCAAGATTCAAAGCCTCGTTGAACACGTCGGAGACAGGCTTGGTCTCGTTAAAGACCTTGACAATCTTGTCGCCCAGGTCGTAAACGACCTTGTTGCCACGGCGGACGAGCTCGGTCTTGGAATCGGGTAGCAGCATGGTTGCATCCTTTCAACGATGCGATAGAAGCGACGGCGGGGGT